>JAKSTW010000013.1 GCA_024402405.1 Spirochaetia bacterium
GGCATAGTGAGGGCTTTCGACTCCCTGATGGAGGAGAACCCGGAGCTGGCTGAGCAGTACAGGCAGCAGCAGGAGACACAGGAGACAAAGCAAGCAGCCGCCACTCTGGACATTGCAGGAATCAGAGGAAAAATTCCATCAGTTTCCCCTGATGTTCTCAGAGCCCTTGAACCGCTGGGAGAAGGGCAGACTGCGACAATCAAGAGCAGAGCACTTGAAGGCGAAGTGCAGTATGAGATCGGCAAGATCGGGAAAAAGGGGCATGGACTGCTTCACATAATAGAGCAGCGGATGGTCAAGGACGGCAGGAGTCTTGACGAGGCGGTAGATGTGGCCATAGCTGTTGCCGAGAGTGTGGCAGATGGCGAACTAGTCAAAGAAGAACAGAATACGAGACATCTTGATAAGAATGGTATCAGGGCGATTGTTGCAATAAATGATAAGAATAAAAATGTAATAACAGGATATGAAGTTAAAGAGGATGAATCGTCAGATGCCAACCGACGCTCTGAGACCTACGCACCTGAGCCTCACGTCCGCTCAGAACAGGTGGTTGCCTCTCTTAAAAGAAGACTACACCAGCTGAATCAGTCTGTCAACCAGATCCGCTTCCAGCTCATCGGCGAGCTGGGGGCAACCGCACTTGACCGGGCGGCAGTGGCTCCAGGTGCGGACTCTGGCTTTCAAGGCGTGGTTCGGCGACTGGGAGAATGACACGGAGAACGCCAGCAAGATGGTGGACGAGAACGGAGAGCCGCTGGTTGTGTACCACGGGACTACCGAAAAGTTTAATGTATTTTTAGATGAAAAAATAGGCAGTAGGACAGATGAAGGTTTTGCAGGACGTGGCTTTTATTTTTCTCCGGTATTAGAACTTGCAGAAGAATATGCTTCACATGAAATGGTTGCAACATTTATAAATGCAAGAAACCCCTACATCTTAAAGTCAGACGATTGGGGAAAATTAAGCAAATATGGTGGACCAAATAGTTTTTCTTTGCAATTAAAGAAACAAGGTTATGACGGTGTTATAACTGAAATGATTGAAGTTATTAGAGACTATGAAGAACAGATGCAGTTGTCGCATTCTCCCCGAATCAGATCAAGTCCGCCACAGACAATGTGGGGACTTTCGACAGCACCAATGAGGACATAAGATACCAGGGGAATTACCACGGGGAGCGGGAGGCTCAGCTTGCAGAGGCTAGGGCGTTCGACACAGCGGAGGGCTATTGTTTATGGTTCTTCCGGCTGGCTATTATCACACCGGTCAGTATAAGTGCCGCTCCGGTCAGTGCGAACACCGAGAACCTTTCTCCAAGTATTATTGATGATTCTATCAGTGTGAACAGCGGTATCAGATAGATGAATGTGCTGGCTCTGGAGGCGCCCAGTCTGACTATGGTCCGGTTCCAGAACACATACGCCAGTGCTGATGCCAGAAATGACAGCATGAACAGATTCAGTGCTATCTCCGGATGCAGAAGCTTTTCTATATGGATCTTCTGTCCTGTCAGCAGAAATACCGGCAGTGCTGTGATCACAGTCCAGAAGAATATCTTTCTGGTCACATAATATCCTGAGTATATGCTTTCGATTTTCTTCACGGTGATGGAATAGAATCCCCAGGAAAGGGCGGCGCACAGTGCCAGCATGTCTCCCCGTGGATTCAGTTTCAGCACGAATGTGCCGTTGAATATGACCAGTGCCACCCCTGCAAAGGCTATGATGCCTCCCGGAATGGCATACGGCGGTATCTTCTCGCTTTTCAGCAGCGCTCTGGCTATGATTATGGTGAACAGCGGTGCTGTGGTCACCAGCAGAGACACACTGGATGGCATCGAGAAGTTTATGGCATAGTTCTCTGCCATGAAATACAGTGAGCCTCCTGTCACTCCGGCTATGAGGATGTTCAGCTCAGTCTTCAGTGATTCCGGTCTGTGAAAATGCGGATGGAAAGTGAATATTATCATGTATGCCAGTATGAATCTGTATACAAGGATCTCCAGCGGGGACAGAGCTGACAGCAGTATTTTTGTGGATATGAATGTGGAACTCCATATCATTATTGTCAGTAATGCTATGAGATAATATATTTTGTCAGACCCCTTTCTTATGAACAAATTATACCGCCATACTGCCTGTCAGAGACGGTTTCCCAGGGCAAAGCATTTCTCTTTTATCTGCTGTGTCTTGTTGGTGCTGTCAGCAGAAGTGATTATTCCCATATTCTCTCCGCTGAAGTATCCGACCATGCTTTTATACTGGCTTACAGGGGCGTCGTATACTCCCTCTGAGTATGAGCTGAGCAGCAGTGCATATTTCTTTATCTTCAGAATATTAGGCGCGTAGAATCTTGTGATCGCTGCCTGGAGCTGTGTACTGAATCCCCAGTAATATACCGGACTGGCAAGCACCAGCATATCGGTCTTGTCCAGAAGAGGATATATTTCCTGCATGTCGTCTTTCACGCAGCAATTTCCGTTTCCTGCTGTGTGGCAATATTCACATGCTCTGCATCCTGCTATGGAGCTGCTGCCTGCATTTATGATTCTGACATCATGTCCCTTCGCTCTGGCTCCCTCGGCAAAGGCTTCTGTCATGAAAGCTGTGTTTCCATTGGCATTTGGACTGCCCATCAGTACTAAAATATTCATTTTTTACCTCTGATGCCATTATAACACTTATTATGTATTTTTCAATAAATACTAATATTGTCTGTATGCTTGACAAAAACCATTCTTTTATTGATAATTCCAATATCGGGCCTATAGCTCAGTTGGTTAGAGCCCTCGACTCATAATCGAGTGGTCCCTGGTTCAAGTCCATGTGGGCCCACTAATCTCCCGTCATCAGACGGGAGATTTTTTTATTTATGCCATGACAGTAAAAGAAATTCTTGATGCAGTTTATTCTGCCTATCATAAACCTGAATATATCTATCCTGACCCGCTGTCTCCTGTAAGAGGATATACTCTGGCAGCTGACCGCGAGGTGGCCGGACTTATTGCATCGTCCCTGGCTGTAGGCCGGGTGGAGCTGATTCTGAAGGCTGTTGACCAGGTGCTGTCACCTTTGGGTGAGCATCCGGCTGATATGCTTAAGAGTCTTTCACTTCAGGATCTGCAGCATATCTACAGCACCTTTGTATACCGGTTTTTCAAATCCAGGGAGATTTCGTCATTCCTGTCTGCCATCGGTGAGGCGCTCAGGACTTATGGCTCTCTGGAAGCACTTTTCATGGAGCATCACATCTGCGGACGCACAGTGGTGGACGGAATCAGCGGGTTCTGTTCATTTATAATGAAAGCTTCAGACGGAAATGCCGGCATTCTGGTGACACCGCCGGAGAAAGGGAGCGCCTGCAAACGGTTCAACCTGTATCTGCGCTGGATGGTGCGCCATGACAGTGTGGATCCGGGCGGATGGGAGCATGTCTCTCCTGCCGACCTTCTGGTTCCTGTGGATACCCATATGTTCGATCTGGCTACCAGGATGCATTTCACCAGCCGCAAAGCCGGAGACCTGCGTACTGCATCTGAGATCACTGAGGCTTTCAGGGCCTTTTCTCCGGATGATCCTGTCAGATATGATTTCTCACTTACCAGACTTGGCATACATCCTGACCTTGACAAATCGATTTTTGACCGTCTGACGTTTTAGATAAAGATCAGTTTCCCCTTTTCAGTTGACAAGTGAAAGGCTTTTAACTAATATATTATAAATATAATTGTCTGTAAAAGAGGGGAGTTTTTATGAAAATTGGTATTAACGGATTCGGAAGAATCGGACGTTTTGTATTCCGCGCTGCAATGTCACGGGATAATATTGAAGTAGTGGGAATCAACGACCTTTGCCCTGTTGAATATCTTGCTTATATGCTCAAATACGACACAATGCATGGCAAATTCGATGGAACCATTGATTTCGATAAAGAAAAATCACTTCTTATCGTTAACGGAAAGTCTATCCGCGTAACAGCCTGCAAGGATGCCAACGAGCTCAAGTGGAATGAGATCGGTGCAGAATACATCGTTGACTCCACAGGTCTCAACCTTACAAAGGAAAAGGCTCAGGCTCATATCAATGCCGGTGCTAAATATGTAGTTATGTCAGCTCCTTCAAAGGACGACACACCTATGTTCGTATGCGGTGTAAACGAGAAATCCTATGTAAAGGGAACACAGTTTGTATCCAACGCTTCATGCACAACAAACTGTCTGGCTCCTATTGCAAAAGTTCTCAACGACAACTGGGGAATCAAAGAGGGTCTTATGACTACAGTTCACTCAGTTACAGCAACACAGAAGACAGTTGACGGACCTTCACTGAAGGACTGGAGAGGCGGAAGAGCTGCTACAGGCAACATCATCCCATCATCAACAGGTGCTGCAAAGGCTGTAGGAAAGGTCATTCCTTCACTTAACGGAAAACTTACAGGTATGTCAATGAGAGTTCCTACACTGGATGTATCAGTTGTAGACCTTACTGTAACTCTTGAGAAACCTGCAAAATATGACGAGATCTGTGCTGCAATGAAGGCTGCTTCAGAGGGCGAGCTCAAAGGAATCCTTGGATATACAGATGAAGATGTTGTTTCATCAGATTTCCTTGGTGACACAAGAACATCTATTTTCGATGCAAAGGCCGGAATCGCACTTACAGACAAGTTTGTGAAGGTCGTTTCCTGGTACGACAACGAGATCGGATATTCCAACAAGGTTCTTGACCTTATCACATATATGAAAAAGGTCAATGGCTGATCAAATTTATAAGGAGGCCTGTTCTGCAGGCCTCTGATTTTGTCTCAGGAGAATGATATGATTCTGAACACTATCCGCGAAGCGGATCTTACAAATAAAAGAGTTCTTATACGTGTTGACTTCAATGTTCCTCTGAAAGGGGGCGTGGTTACCGATGCTACCAGAATCAACGCTGCACTGCCTACAATTAATTACATCCTTGAGCAGAAGGGTACATCTCTTGTTGTCATGAGCCATTTCGGTCGTCCGAAAGGAAAGAAAAATCCTGATTTCTCAATGGTTCCTGTTGGGAAGAAATTCCAGGAACTGCTGGGCAGGCCTGTCCGTGTGGCATCTGATGTGATTGGTGATGAAGTCAGAAAAGAGGTTGCTTCTCTTAAGGCTGGCGAAGTCCTTCTCCTGGAAAACTGCCGTTTCTATCCGGATGAAGAAGCCAATGATCCGGAATTTGCCAAAGAGCTTGCCTCTTATGGTGATGTTTATGTGAATGATGCTTTCGGTACAGCTCACAGAGCACATGCATCTACAGAAGGTGTTGCCCATTATCTGCCATCCTATGCCGGATTCCTTATTGAGAAAGAAGTCAAATTTATGGCTCCTCTTCTTGAGAATCCTGCCAAGCCTTTTGTGGCCATCATCGGCGGTGCCAAAGTATCTTCAAAGATCGGAGTGCTCCAGTCGCTGCTGAAGACATGTGATACCATGGTTATCGGCGGTGGAATGGCTTATACCTTTGCCAAGGTCATGGGCCGCAAGGTCGGAAACTCATTGGTTGAGAGTGATTATCTCCAGACAGCAAAGGATTTCCTGGATGCTGCTGCCGAGAAAAAAGTCAATGTGATCCTTCCGGTGGATCATGTTGTTGCTGATAAGTTTGATGAGAATGCAGCCCCTGTTGCTGTGGACTCACCTGATGTGCCGGACGGAATGATGGGCATGGATGTCGGTCCTAAGACGATTGCTCTCATCAAAGATGCTCTTGCAGGAGCCGGTGCCATTGTATGGAACGGTCCTCTGGGAGTTTTTGAATTTGACAGCTTTGCCAAGGGAACACTTGAGATTGCCAAGGCTGTTGCGGCTGCCAGTGGAATTACTGTTGTAGGCGGCGGTGACTCAGTTGCTGCTGTGAACAAGTTCGGACTGGCTGATAAGATAAATCATGTTTCAACCGGCGGCGGTGCTTCTCTTGAATTCCTTCAGGGACTTCCGCTTCCAGGAATTGAAGCTTTAAGAAAATGAGGAAATAAAATGGCTAGAATAAAATATATTGCCGGTAACTGGAAGATGAACAAACTTTCCGGTGAGGCTGTTGCCCTGGCTCAGGGTATTGTAAAAGAAGCAGGAAATTTTGACTGCAAGATCATGATCGCACCTCCATTCACAGCACTCTGTGAGGTCGGCAAGGTCGTGAAGGGAACAAATGTTCTTCTTGGTGCGCAGAATATGTCCAACAAGGTCTCTGGTGCATATACAGGTGAGGTTTCTCCTGAGATGCTGAAGGATCTGGGTGTTTCCGTAGTTATCCTGGGACATTCTGAGAGAAGAGGATACTATGGTGAGACTGACGAGTTCATCAACTCAAAGATCAAGCTGGCTCTGGAGCAGGGACTGGATGTGATCCTCTGTGTCGGTGAGACTCTTGCGCAGAGAGAGGCTGGAAAAGCTGCTGATGTTGTAACTTCTCAGGTCCAGAATGGTTTGAAAGATATAAGTGAGTGTGCTCTTGAGCATATTACAATAGCATACGAGCCGGTATGGGCTATCGGAACAGGCAAGACTGCCACAGCCCAGGATGCAGATGCTATCCATAAGGTGATCAGAGAGAAGCTTGCTTCTTTATATTCTGCAGATGCTGCAGAAAAAATGATTATACAGTACGGCGGTTCCATGAAACCGGAGAATGCTGCCGGACTGCTGGCTATGCCTAACATTGATGGCGGACTTATCGGGGGCGCTGCTCTCAAGGCCGACAGCTTTGTGGCTCTGCTGAAATGTACAAAATAATAGTGAGGTGCTTCACATGATGGTTTTAAGCGTTATTATGCTGGTATTGTTTGTTATCGCATCACTTCTCCTTATCCTTATGGTTTTGGTTCAGGATGAGCAGGGTGAAGGTCTTGGTGGAATTTTCGGAGGAGCCAGCAATACACCGTTCGGTTCCAGATCAGGTAATGTCCTGACCAAATTCACATCTATTCTTGCTGCATTTTTCCTTATTCTGTCCCTGGGACTTGCATGGGTCAACAGAACAGTGGAGAAAGATGATCTTCTCGGTACTGTAAAGAGTGCGGAGTCAGCAACTGCAACTGAATGGTGGAATGAGACCAGCCAGGATAAAGAATAATAACGGAGTTCGGATTAAATGAAAAAAATATTTCTCTCTTTTGTAATGTTTGTTGCTTGTTTCTGTGCCTTCGGACAGGACGCAATGGATTCCAAGGTTGCTATTGTCAATCTGGGAAAACCTGAGATTATTTCTAGAAAACAGCTGGATCAGACTATGAAGCTGCTCCGTGCTAATAACATCAACAAAAGTGAACAGGAAGTTCTTGAGGTCATGATCGAGGATTGTCTTCTGAAACAGGGGGCAGCACAAGAGGGAGTTACAGTCACCGAAGCTGAAGTTCTTTCTGCCATCAGAAAAGAAGTTGGTGCAGATGCCAGTGTTACCGATGATCAGCTGAAAGATGCAATCCAGAAACAGGTCAGAGTCAGCTGGGAGACATATCTGTCAAAAAGTCAGGAGACCCTGGCCATCCAGAAGTACATCAGAAAGGTGAAGGCGACAAAGCTTTCCAATGTTCCTGCTCCTACAGCAAATGAGGTGCAGCGTTTCTATGACGAGAATTCCAAGCAGTTCTTTGTTCCTAGAACTGTGAGCCTGGATCATATTTATGTGGATACACGTTCCCTTAATGATGCTGAAAAAGCTAAGGCTAAGACAAGGATCGAAGGCTATTCTGCTCAGCTGAAGAAAGCTCCTAAGGATTTTGACAAGCTGGTGGAACTGTCTGATGACTCTTCATCCAAGTACAGCCATGGTGAATTCGGAACTCTCAGAATTGATGATGCAAAAAGAAGAAATTTTCTGGGTGACAGTTTCTTTGATTCTGTATTTGCTCTCAAGAAGGGCGATATCAGCTCTGTGCTTACATCCAATGTGGGATATCATATCGTAAGAGTGACTGAGACTACAGAACCTAGACTTCTTACTCTTAATGAGACAGTTTCTCCTAACTCAAAAGCTACAGTCAGAGACAGTGTAATCAGCTATCTGACAATGCAGAATCAGGAGAATGTTTTCAAGGAATGTGTCAAAGAACTGACAGCCGAGCTTAAGAGAAAAGCTGACATAAAGTATTTCTTATAATATGGGTATGATGCATAAAGCAAGGGTACTTGCGTTTCAGATAATTTACAGTTGGGATTTCAAGAATAATTCTGCATCGGAGCTTTACGAGTCTGTGAAAGCCTTGTCCAATGAGGAATTTGATGAAAGTGCAGAGGCTTATGTAAAGCTCACTGTATGCGGAACTCTTGAAAATATTGAGGAGATCGACAGCAGGATAAAGGCCAATATCAAGAACTGGAATTTTGACCGTATATCTAAAGTTGATCTGGCTATCCTGAGACTCAGTGTTTACGGACTTCTTTACCAGAAAGATACTGACGGCAAGGTCTTCATCAATGAGGCTATAAAGCTGGCCAATGAATTTGGCAGTGATGATTCCTACAAGTTCGTGAACGGAGTACTGGATTCGATTTATAAAAAAAATGATAAGAATTAAATCAAAAAACGATATAGAGGGAATCAGGGATTCCGGGGCCATACTGGCTGAGACTTTTGAGAAGCTGAAGACAGTGGTGGCTGCCGGTATCACAACTGAGGAGATCGATGATATTGCCAGGGAGTTTGTGCTGGCCCGCCATGCCAAACCAGCATGTCTGGGATATATGGGCTTTCCAAAAAGTGTATGTATATCTGTGAATGACGAGGTCATTCATGGTATTCCGGGGAAACGTGTTCTTCACGATGGTGATATTGTGAGCCTTGATTTCTGTGTCGATCTTAATGGTTATATCTCTGACAGCACTATCTCACTTCCTGTGGGAAAGATAAGTCCCGAAGCCCAGCAGCTTCTGAAGGTGACAGAGGAAGCTCTGTACCGTGGAATTGAGAAAGCTGTGGCAGGCAATAAAGTCATGGATATATCCAGGGCCGTATTTGTTCATGCCAAAAAATATAATTACGGCGTAGTACGTGACTATTGCGGTCATGGGGTAGGGTTCCACATGCATGAGGAGCCTCAGATCCCAAACTATATTTTCAGAGGTTCTAATCCAAAGCTGAAAGATGGTTATGTGATTGCCATTGAGCCTATGATAACCATGGGAACCGATGAAGTGTCTGTGCTGGACAATGACTGGACAGTAGTGACAGATGATGGTTCCTGGGCTGCTCATTTCGAGCATACAGTTGCTGTTCATGAGGGATATGCTGAGATCCTTACAAAACTGAGATAATCTCATGAAGAGATTTCTGTTTGTATCTCTGTTTTTTCTGATTCTGTCCGCTTTTTCTTTTGGAGGCAGCTCCTGCCGGAAAATTGTGGACAGAGTGCAGCCTTCTACAGTTTCCATTGAGATCCTTGATGTCACCAGACAGAAAGTTCCTGACGGATGGGATTTTTCTTATGATCCTTTTGCCCCTTCAAAAATAAATAAAGATAATGAGCTGGAATTCCGTGAGGACGGAATAGGTTCAGGTGTCATTGTCAGCAGAGATGGAAATAAATATTTTGTCCTGACTAACGATCATGTGGTGAACGGCAGTGAGTCGATCCTTATAAAATTATATGATGGCTCTTCTGCCAGCGGCACTATTGTTGGGACTGACCCTAAAACTGATATGGCTCTTGTTTACTTTGAAAGTGCTCTGTCTCTTCCTGTGGCCAGACTGGGAGATTCTGACAGATTGCATGTCGGGGACAGAGTGCTCAGCTTCGGATCTCCGCTGGGGTATGATTTCAGTGTTTCTGCCGGCATTGTCAGTGCATTGGGCAGGCAGAATGCCTACAGTGATATCCGCAGTGATTTCATCCAGACTGATGCGGCCGTGAACCAGGGCAACTCCGGTGGACCTCTGGTTGATATGAGAGGAAGGGTAGTTGGGATCAACACATGGATCGCATCACCTTCCGGTGGAAATGTGGGACTGGGATTCGCTGTCCCGTCAAATAATATTAAGAAAATTATATCTCAGCTGCTGACTTCAGGAACTGTCAGTTACGGCTGGCTGGGTGTCATATCAGGAGAGATGCTTCCTGAGACATGTTCAGATATGGGAATTCCTGTTGGGGGAGGGACTTGTATATTAAGTACCATTCCCGGGGAACCTGCTGATGTCCAGGGACTTATGCCTGGGGACTGCATAACTGAGATAAACGGAAAGCCGGTGCTGGATTATGATGATTTTGTGCTTCGTATCGGGCAGCTGGATCCAGGAGATACTGTCGCCATAAGATTTTATCGTGACGGAGCGCTGATGGAGCGAAATATAACTCTGACTCTGGCAGATGACAGCCGTATTCCTGAGTTCACTTACTGGCCCGGAATATCAGTAATGGCACTGGAAGAAAAAGTTGTGGTGGCTATGGTGGAGAATAACGCGGTAATGCATGTTCATCCCGGAGATATTATTGTCAGTATTGATGGCAAAGAAATAAGAAGTCTCAGGGATTTCTATTCTGCTCTTAATGGACTGCAGGATCTGTTTGAGATCTCTGTTATTCGTGGTGAGAATACCATAAGTGAGGTTATGAAAAAATGAGTACAAAGGAGTTTTTGCCGTATTCAACTGTAAGAAATAATGCTCTGAAACTTGGATATAAGATCTTCGTTGAGGATAAATTCATTCCTGATTATATGTATGTCTCTTTCCGTGGTGGTGCTTATATGGGCAATGTGCTGAACGAATATCTCCGCTTTATCTGGAATGCTGCAATCAAGGGAGTCTGCTATGTAGGCGTTGTGGCTCAGTCATATACTGATGTCAAAAACCATGGGCAGCTGTCAGTGGAAGGATGGACCAAGAAGCCTGAGGATATTGATCCTGACTCCAAGATTCTCTTCATTGATGATATATTCGATTCAGGTCTCACTATAAACAATCTGGTGGGATATCTTATCTCCAAGGGACTGAAACGGGAGAATATCAAGGTGGTTGTCCATGATTTCAAGATCAAGGAATATGAGAAGTGCGATCTGAAGATTTTCCCTGACTATTACTGCCGCAAACATGTCATAAAAAGAAAGGAAGATGAGCTCTGGATCCACTATATGAGCCATGAGCTTATTGGTCTGGCTGAGGAAGAGCTGGAGGAACATTATTACAAAGAAGATCCTGAGCTCCGTAAGGTCATGAGTGCCAGACTCTGATATTTCCTGCTGTTATGCTTGATAGTGCCGTCTGCACACTTTTCTGAAGGCCCAGATGAAGCAGACTATATGTGCTGCCAGTGTGATGGCCCAGGATACAGGATATGAGATGTAGATTATCTGGATGGTGTGGAATCTTGGAATCTGGAATATTGTCATCAGCCACAGGATCCTGAAGGCACATGCACCCAGCAGTGATACTATGGTCGGCATCAGTGAATATCCTATTCCTCTGATGGAGCCCACCATTGTGTCCATCATTCCGCATATCACATAAGGACCGCATACACGCAGCAGTCTTATCATTCCAGCCTGTATCACGGGTTCGCTGGTTGAATATATGCTGATGAGCCCATGCCTGAAGATTATGCACAGCACTCCAAGCACACTTCCTGTAAGTACCACGCACAGCTGTGACAGAAAAAGTATCTTAAGTATTCTCCTGTAGTTGCCTGCACCCAGGTTCTGGCTGGTGAATGAGAGGGCAGTATGATGGAATGCATTCATGGCAAACCACACAAAATGCTCCACATTTATTGATGCTGAGTTTCCTGCCATGATCGTGGCGCCGAAAAGATTCACGGAAGATTGGATCAGCACATTGGATATGGAGAAGATTATGCCCTGGATGCCGGCTGGAAGACCTATCCTGATGATCATGTACAGCTGCTTGCGGTGTATCTTCAGCTTATGAAGTTCCAGTCTGACCATACCGCTGTCCCGCATAAGGCACATGATTATAAGAGCTGCGGATATGGTCTGTGAAATGACAGTTGCTATAGCCACACCTGCCACATCCCATCTGAATTTTATTACGAATATAAGGTTCAGCACCACATTGACGAAACCAGCCAGTATGAGGTAGTAGAGAGGTCTTCTGGTATCACCCACAGCCCTGAGTATCGCACTGCCGAAATTGTATATCATGGTGGAGGTCATTCCAAGAAAGTATATTTTCAAATATAGCTCTGCCAGATCCATGACTTCAGCAGGAGTGTTCATCCAGACAAGCAGTGGCCTGATTCCCACAAGTCCCACTGCAGTCAGTATTATTCCGCTCATAATGCTCAGCAGTATGGATGTATGGATCGTGTTGCTGATCTCTTCCCTGTTTCTGGCTCCGTAAAATCTGGCCACCACGACATTTGTACCTATGGAGAGACCTACAAACAGATTTGTTATGAGATTTATCAGTGAGGTGTTGGAACCTACTGCTGCCAGTGAGTTGTCTCCTGCAAAACGTCCCACCACAATGATGTCTGCTGCATTGAACAGCAGCTGAAGTATGGTTGAGCACATGAGCGGTATGGCGAAGAAACATATTTTCCCCAGCAGAGGACCATGGCACATATCTATCTCATAATTTTTCTTCATAACATTATTTCATTCCTCAAAGGCAAATTAGTCAAGCAAAATGTTATTGAAAATATTTCTTTTAATTTATAGCATGGAGGCATGTTCAGGTATGCGGTTATAGGCAGCGGTTCATGCGGCAATTCTTATATTTTCGAGACCGATTCATCATGCTTTGTGGTGGATCAGGGATACTCATTCTCTGAGTTCTCACGCCGTGCAAGATCCATGGGGTTTGATGTTAACAAAATAAAATATGTGTTTGTCACTCATAACCACCGGGATCATACCTGTGGTGTTGAGGTCATGTCCAATGCTCTGAGAATTCCTGTGTTTGCTTCCAGAGAGGATGATTTCAGTGAAGTTGTTAAAAAAGGGATGTTCTGCCGTGTGGATGTGGATTGCGGCGAGACTTATACGCTGGATGATTTTTCCTTCACAGTGTTCAAGACTTTTCATGATGATCCTGCATCTGTGGGATACAGCTTCAGATATGGCGACCTGCGTTTTACAATCATAACCGACACCGGGAAAACTTCGCCTGAAATGGAGAGGCTTTCCTCTGATTCTGACATTATCTTTCTGGAGTCCAACTATTGTCCTCACATGCTTATGAACGGTCCGTATCCCTATTATCTGAAAAAACGGATCATGTCCGAATGCGGACATCTTTCCAATTTTGATGCCCTGGAATTTCTGAATAAACTTGATTCCGGACGCCGAAGGGCTGTATACTTATGCCATATCTCTGCTAAGAATAATTCCCCTGACCGGGTCAGAGAAGTTTTTGACGGAAAGATAGGACCGCAGTTCGATTGTCATATCTGCAGAAGGGGAATTCCTGTTCCTGGTATTGAATTTTAAGGAGATTTTAAAAATGGATAAAAAAGTGCTTTTTTTGCTGGCTGAAGGCTTTGAAGAGATGGAGGCAGTGATTCCTGCCGATCTGTGTATCAGAAGCGGGATCGAAGTTGTTACTGCCGGTATCGGTGGAATAGATATAACAGGTGCCCACGGGCTCTCTCTCATCGCTGACTGTGAGATCGAGGATGTGGAGGATGAGGAGTTCGATGCTGTGGTCATTCCGGGCGGGCTGCCTGGAGCTGAGAATGTGGCAGAGTGTGCTGAGGCTGTTGAGATCATCAGAACTCATGCTGAGGCTGGAAAGGTGATCGCTGCTATATGTGCTGCCCCTTCATTTGTACTAGGACAGAAGACAGATATACTTTCTGGCAGGAAAGCTACCTGCTATCCTGGCTGCGAAGGACGGTTCAGCCGTGATGTGAAATACACAGGTACAAAAGTTGAGCAGGATGGTAATGTCATTACAGGAAAAGGACCTGGTGCTGCTCCTGAGTTCGGGGCTGCTGTAATCAGGGCATTGCTTGGAGCTGACAATGCTGCCAAAGTTATGGCTGATACTCTGTTCGCCGAGTGAAATATGGAAATAAAAGGAAAACGATTCTATCTTGTGGGCATCAAGGGAACCGGGCTCTCTGCATTTGCGGAACTGCTTCTGAATGCAGGTGCTTATGTTGCCGGCAGTGATGTCCCTGAGAAATTTTACACAGACCAGGTGCTCTGTTCCCTGGGAATAAAATACAATGAGACTTTTTCAGCAGGCAACATCACTGATGATATTGACTGTGTGGTATATTCTTCCGCCTATGATCCGGCTAAGAATTCTGAGCTGGCGGAAGCTGTGCGGAGGCATATTCCCATCATACAGTATACGGATGCGCTGGGTGAGTTCTCTGCCTCCTTCGATTCCAGCGGTATAGCGGGAGTCCATGGCAAGACCACCACGACCGCACTGGCCGGAACTGTGCTGAAGGCGCTGGATGCACCTGCTGCAGTGCTGGCCGGTTCTGCTGTGTCCAATTTCGGAAACCGCTCCACCATGGTGAACGGATCCAGATTCTTTGTTGCTGAGACCTGCGAGTATAAGCGTCATTTCATGTCATTCCACCCTAAGCGCATCATCATAACCAGCATTGAGCCTGACCATCTGGATTTTTATCCTACATATCAGGATATTTTCAATGCATTCCTGGATTATGCCATGCTGCTTCCTGCTGGTGGAACTTTGATTTATTGCGCTGATGATGCAGGATGTCTGGAACTGCGGGAAAAAGTGGCCGCTCTGAGGAGTGATATTAAATTGCTTCCTTACGGTAAGAATGCGGATGGCAGATTCAGACTGACGGGTTCAGAGGTAAAGAACGGACGGAACTGTTTCAGTGTATCAGGTTTTGACCGTGAATTTGCCATAAGGATCCCGGGTGAGCATATCGCTCTGGATGCTGTGGCTGCCCTGGCACTGGCTGTATCTGTGACAGAGGACTGGAAGGGGACAGAGCTTTCCGCTGCTGATCTGGATAAGATAGCATCTGGGTTTGAGAGTTTCAGGGGAAGCCGCAGACGCAGTGAGATCGTAGGAGAGGCTGGTGGGATCCTTTTCATGGACGATTATGGTCATCATCCTACAGCCATCAGACTGACACTGGAAGGGATACGGAAGTTTTATCCGGACCGGCGTATTGTGGTGGATTTCATGTCGCATACATATTCACGTACCGCAGGACTGCTGGATGATTTTGCCTCATCCTTTGACAGTGCCGATGTGGTGATTCTGAATGATATTTATTCTTCTGCCCGGGAGAAAAAAGAAGATTCATGGAAAGACCTGGATGAAAGGTTCTTTGAGAAAGTCAGAAAAAATTATCCTGGTGCCATGTACTTTCACAGACCTATGGACGGATTTGACGCTCTCAGGGAATTTTTAAGGCCAGGCGATGTGTTCATCACCATGGGTGCTGGAGATAACTGGACTGTGGGCAGAAAACTTTTTGAATATTTTGAGGCTGAAAAATGAAGAGCATGACAGGTTACAGCTTCTGCGAGACAGATAATGAGGAGATCAGGATTTCCGCAGAGCTTAAATCGTACAATAACCGTTTTCTTGAGATAAATGTGAATGTCCCTTCCTGCCTGCAGGGGGTGGACAATTCCATCAGAAAATATCTGAGCGACAGAATCGCCAGGGGAAAGATCGAATTCTATCTCAGGATAAAAGAGATGAAGAATGATGTCTCTGTTGAAGTTGATGAGAATGTGGCCATGGGTTATATGAGAGCTTTTGAGAAGCTCCGTGAGATCACCGGGATAACAGAGGAGATCACACTTTCCAGTATCATCAGACAGGATGGAGTCCTGAAAAAGCGGGAGCCGGATCCGGCACTGTATGAGAAATATATTCTGCCGCTGCTGGAAAAAGTATGCGCTGATTACGAAGCCACCTGTATCAGGGAAGGTGAGAATACCAAGACTGATATTTTGCGTCACATGGCTGTGATCGAGCGGAATGTGGCAGAAGTTGAGGCTCATAGCGGCGAGTTTGAATCTCTTATCAGAAAAAGCATTTATGACAGGTTCCATGAGCTTCTTGGCGAGAATGTTGATGAAAGCCGTGTTTATGCAGAGACAGCCATGCTTCTGATGAAATATACGATCAATGAGGAGCTGGTGCGGCTCAGATCCCACATTGAGGGCTTCCATGCAACATTGGAATCTGACGAGCCTGCCGGCAAGAAGCTGGATTTCATCTGTCAGGAGATGAACCGTGAGATAAATACCATCGGCTCCAAAAGTATGATGGTGGAGATAGACCAGGCTGTGGTTGATATGAAGGATGCCCTGGAAAATATACGTGAACAAGTGAGGAATGTAGTCTGATGATCATTGCAATATCTGGAAAAAGCGGCTGTGGAAACACTACAGTGAGCACAAAGCTGGCGGAAAAGCTGGGACTGAGACTGGTTAACTATACTTTCAGAAATCTGGCGGCAGATACCGGAAAAGATTTCTGGGAGATATGCCAGGCATCAAAGACAGATTTCTCCTATGACAGGATCGTGGACAGCCATCAGGTGGAGCTGGCAAAGCAGGGCAACTGCGTTCTGGGTTCCAGGCTGGCTATATGGATGGTGAAAGAGGCCGACCTGAAGATTTTTCTTGAGGCTTCCATTGAGACCAGGGCACAGCGTATCGTCAAGCGGGAAGGGGGGACCCTGGAGCAGCGCATGGACGAGACTGCACGCCGTGACGAGAGCGATTCCGGCCGTTATATGAAACTGTATGGCATTGACAACAACAAGCATGATTTTGCGGATATGATAATTGACACATCGCTTTATGATCCTGATCAGATAGTTGATATGATCGTAGCTGAGGTACGGCGCCGTAGATTATAAAAGCGCATGAAGTACTGAAAAGGGTAAAATGTATGAAAGAAAAGATACTGACAAGGAATTTCTGCTTCTGTTTTCTGGCGTTGTTGTCGATTTCCATGGTCATGTTCATGCTGATAGCAACTGTCACACAGTATGCCACTGAGTTCGGTGCCGCCGCATCTCTGGCTGGTCTGGTGTCAGGTATGTATGTGCTGGGAGGCATGTTCTCCAGACTGGCAGCTGGCAATCTGCTGGAGCGGTTCGGCTGGAAAAGGGTGGCACTTTTTGCTGCTGCTTTTCATTTTGCGGCCTGCTGTTTCTACCTTTTTGTCAACAATCTTTATGTTTTCATCATAGCCAGGTTCTTGCATGGCATGGGATTCGGTGTTACCAGCTGTGCCATTGTCACCATAGGAATGTCAATTCTGCCCAAAAGCCGTTTCGGAGAGGCAGGCGGGTATTTTATGATGGGTACTACTATTTCTGTTGGAATCGGTCCGTTTATCGGCGGTCATGTCTATGATGCCTTCGGTTCAGGCGGCTGTTTTCTGTGTGCTATGATCATGTCATTTCTGACATGGCTGTTCATGTTTTTTGTTGAGCTGCGTAATGCCGATGCTGATCCATCTTCGTTTGTGCATGAGAGGAAAAAAGAACCATTTATCCGCAGAATAATAGAGCCTGATGCAATACTGGCATCTTCAGTGACCGGACTCACAGCACTGGGATATGTGGGAATAATGGCTTTTTACCGTATTTATGCCGTGGAGACAGGTCTTGAGAGGGCATTCTCATATTTTTTCCTGCTGTATGCCGGGCTGCTTCTGTTTTTCAGACCGATGGCCGGGAAGATCCAGGACCGGTATGGAAATAAGTATGTGTGCATTCCGGGCATAATTGCCCAGACTGTGGGGCTGATTCTGCTGAGCCTGCGGCCGTGTGTCGTCACTCTGGTGATCTGTGCTGTGGGCTGTGCCATGGGATATGGCTCTCTGAACTCAGCCTGCAATGTCATAGTGTGCAGGAGAGCTCCTGCGTCCAGACGTTCCTATGCTGTCACCACTTTCTATCTGTGCTGTGATGTTGCCATGGGGATCGGACCGGCTGTGCTGGGTGCTGTGGCATCATTGGGCGGATATCATGTCATGTATTATTTCGGCAGTGTGATCACGCTGGCTGCATTGCCTGTATTTTTCCTGTCTGAGAAGCAACACTGATCGCTATCTCCATGAACTCTGTCATAGCTGGGGCAGATGGAAGTGGAATCCCATACTGGTCATGTTCCTGTGTGGCACTGTTAACGTAATGGTGCAGGTGTTCTTTTTTCATTGACAATATGATTACCGGTAGGTAAGATGGTAAAAATCGTATATGAAAAGAGGAAGAATATGAAAAAGATCCTGCATCTTCTGCTGGTTCTCCTGATGATAATGATGTTCTCATGCACGCAGAGCAGGGGTGAAAGCAAAAAGGTACCGTCCGCACTGCTGAGTGTAGGGGGCCGGATTTATCTGGATGCAGGTGATAATGGTGCCACATATACATTTTATGACAAAGATGGAAAGATCATAGATAATATCGACCTGAGCAATAAGGTTGATATTTTATCAGAAGGTCTGCTGGATGGTGCTGTTTGGTACAGCGTGGAAAACAGGAGTGATGAAGCTCCTGACCGGTTCTATGTGGCCAATACCCACATGGGCAATATCGAAGATGCTGTGAATTGTACCTGGACATATTACGACGGCTCAGACTGGAAATACGAGAGTATAGTTGATACGCGCAAGGATCAGGATATCGGAGCCGGAAAGGAAAATACAGATATTATGATGAAGAAGGATGGTGGTGCATATATCAGAGGCAAGAATGAAAATGATGGCATATCTCCTACAGTCTGGTATGAGCTTCAGCGTCTGAGAGATGATCCGGACAGAAATGAAGGATATACTGACTGGTTCATACCTTCATACGGTGAGCTTAATGCTCTTGGAAAACTTGTCCATGGCAGTACCGGATTGAAATCTGCTGATGTGTGGGCGAATCTGAATGCATATTTTACCAGATCAAGTTCGCCTGTGGGAGTATGGAGCAGTTCCGGCAGCGGTACAGACAGCAGTTATGCCTGGTATTGGTACGGAGACTGCCGTATATATGGCGAAACAGGATATATGAACTATAACATTAAATTCACTGACCGCTACTGTATGTTTGCCGTCCGGTCTTTCTGATCCATTTGATCTCGGTTTTATACGATATTGATGAAGAATGTTATCACCAGACTGTTGATGAAGTCTGCGAACATACCGCCTACTATAGGTATCAGCAGATAGGCTTTCGCAGATGGTAGATATCTGTCAGTGATGGCCTGTATGTTTGCTATGGCATTAGGTGTGGCTCCCATGCCGAAACCACACGCACCTGCCACCAGAACAGCCGCATCGTAATCATGTCCCATTATATTGAATATGATAAAACGGGCAAACAGCAACATAAGCACAGTCTGTCCGGCCAGCAGTATTATCAGCGGCAATGCCAGATCTGCCAGCTGCCATAGCTTCAGTGTCAGCATTGCTATACCCAGGAATAATGACAGACATATATCGCCTATGGCATTGATCTGTTCCATCGGCACTGAGAATTTATTGCTGTATTCACTGATATTCCTGATGATCGCGGCAGAAATCATGGCTCCTATATAGGCAGGAAATGTCATTCCTGTCTTTGACAGAAGCAGTGATATTATTGTTCCTGTACCGATTGCTGCGATAAGCAGATATATTGCATTTTTATATGACGATGTTTTCTCTGTCTCTGGCTCTATGCATATACTGACTGGATCTTGAGACAGACAGGCTGTGTGATGTAATTTTTTCTTTTCTATAAGGTATCTTGCCAGCGGACCTCCCATAAGCGATCCTGCCACAAGTCCGAAAGTTGCGGAGGCTGAGCATAATGTTGTGGCTGATGCAAGTCCCAGTCCCTCCAGTATAGGACCGAAAGCGCCTGATGTACCATGTCCTCCTGTCATTGGTATGGAACCTGTGCACAGTCCTGTCAGACTGCTTACAGATATGATTTTTGCAAGTCCGACTGCCAGTATGTTCTGGAATATGATAAATATTGCTGTTACCAGTGTGAAAAGTAATAATCCGGCACCGCCATTTTTCAGAGTTCTTATATTTGCCTGAAAACCCACTGATGTGAAGAAGATCATCATGCACAGATCTTTGAGAGTCTCGTCAAAATTTAGTTCTGCTATTCCTGATGTGTATAATATACATGTGAGCACTGCAATCACTGTTCCTCCGGCTACTGGCACAGGAATGCAGAATTTTTCAATGAAACCTATCTTCTTTTTGAGGAAAAGTCCCAGATAGATTACGACTATTGCCAACAGCAGCGATAAGTACATGTTGATATCCAGACTGAACATTTTATCCTCAGAGACAGCTTTTTTATCTGTGTCTTTGCTGAATAATATGCTGTTTTCATTGGCTATGATATTCATGACAGAACGTTCGATTTCTGCAGGTATTTTATCTGAGACAAGCAGCACCGCCGGAATTCCTGCAGTTGTGATATCCTGCATCTGATTCTTATAAGTTCCTGCCGGTATGGAATTCTGTATCAAGGAACTGTCAGAACTGGTGATGAGATTCATTGTGTTCTCATCAATGGATATGATACTTATTTCCTGCATATCTGAAAGTTTGTCCAAAAATATGGATGGTACCGAGGAAAGGCATAGGAATGCGTCAATTTCGCTGTTTATAAGAGCCTGTGCTGAGTCTGAGAAGGATAATTCATAGATCTGGAAACTTTCCGAGAACTGTATGAAGTTTTTTATCTTTTCAAAAAATGCTCTGGTTCCTGAATTTTCCTCACCGACAGATATTTTTTTATCCCTCAGGTCTGCAAGAGTGTTTATATTTGAGCTGGCTCTGGTCACCAGATGCAGATTTTCAATATAAAGCGACGATAATACATGGAATCCTGCAGTATGCTCTCCGCTGTTATCCCGGATCTCTGCCAGTGCTGCTTTTACATCATCAGCCTGAGCCAGAGCCATATCCAGAAATCCCTGTTCCATAAGGTGTATATTGGCCACAGAACCTGCAGTCGGTATGACTTTGGTGGAATATTCAGTCTCTTTATGTATCAGGTCGGACAGAACAGTGCCATATCTGTAATAATTTCCATCAGCGTTGCCTGTGCCCAGTCTGATATTTTTGCTGTTACCACATGATGCAAGACTGATAAATATCATTGCAATAATCAAATACGACAATCTTTTCATATCTATAAATCTTATATGAGATAGGTTAATATTGCAATTGTATGTTGCGGTATTTCCCTTAATTTGCTATTATATTCGGACATAATAGGAGGAATTTTCGTAAATGAAAGCAGTAGAGCTTGAGAAAAACTATGATCCTAAGAGTTTTGAGGATAAACTTTATGAGAAATGGGTTGAGAGCGGACAGTTCCAGCCCCGCGCAAAAGATGGCGTCAAGCCATTTGTTATAGTCATTCCTCCTCCGAACGTCACCGGCGTCCTTCACATGGGACACGGGCTCAACAACTCACTTCAGGATATCCTGATAAGATATTACAGAATGAAAGGAATTCCTACTCTCTGGATCCCTGGTACAGACCATGCCGGCATTGCCACCCAGAACGTGGTGGAGAGACGCCTTATGAAAGAAGGCAAGACAAAGCATGACCTGGGCCGTGAGAAATTCATCGAGAGAACATGGGAAGTCAAGCATGAGCATCATGCCATAATCACCAAGCAGCTGAAGAAGATCGGCGCTTCTGTAGACTGGACAAGGGAAAGATTCACAATGGATGAGGGACTTTCCAAGGCTGTCCGTGAGGTGTTTGTCACTCTTTATGAGAGAGGACTGGTATACAGAGGAAATTATCTGGTCAACTGGTGTCCTAGATGCGGCACAGCATTGGCTGATGATGAGGTCGACCATATAGATACAGACGGAGCTATGTACCACATCTGGTATGAATATGCAGACGGACCTGCTCCTGACGGAAGCACACGGATCGAGATCGCCACCACACGTCCGGAGACACTGCTGGGTGATACAGCTGTTGCAGTTCATCCTGATGATGAGCGTTACAAGGCTATTGTCGGCAAGAAGCTGAGACTCCCGCTGACAGACAGAACTATTCCTATCATAGCCGACAGCTATGTAGATAAAGAGTTCGGTACAGGTATGGTCAAGATCACACCTGCCCATGACCCTAACGACTGGGAAGTTGGTAAGAGACATGATCTGGAAGTCATCAATATCCTGAACCCTGACGGAACTCTCAACAATAACTGTCCTGAAAAATACAGAAACCTTTCCTGCGAGAAGGCGAGGGCTATTGTGATCCAGGATCTGGTCGACCTGGGACTGTTCAAGGGCGAGGAGAAGATCGTCCACAGCGTTGGACACTGCTACCGCTGCAAGACAGTGGTCGAGCCATATCTCTCATACCAGTGGTTTGTCAGGATGCGTCCTCTGGCTGAGAAGGCCTTGAACGCATGGAAGAAAGGTGAGATCGTTTTCCATCCTAAGAAATGGGAGAACACATACACACACTGGCTGGAGAACATCAGAGACTGGTGTATCTCAAGACAGCTCTGGTGGGGACACAGGATCCCTGTATGGTACTGCAAGGACTGCGGCAAGATGATCGTATCACGTACAGATGTTGACAGATGTCCTGACTGCGGTTCCACAAATATGCGCCAGGATGAGGATGTGCTGGATACCTGGTTCTCTTCATGGCTGTGGCCATTCTCAACACTGGGATGGCCTGAAAAGACACAGGATCTGAAGACATTCTATCCTACCAGCACACTGGTCACAGCTTACGATATCATATTCTTCTGGGTTTCCAGAATGATAATGGCCGGTCTGGAGTTCACAGGTGAGGTTCCTTTCAGGGATATCTACATCCATGGTCTGGTCCGCGACAAGCAGGGACGCAAGATGTCAAAATCCCTTGGCAACGGAATCGACCCGCTGGATATCGTGGCTGAGTACGGTGCTGATGCTTTCAAGTTCACACTGGCATTCCTGGCCGCACAGGGACAGGATATTCTTATTGACAGCGAGACCTTCAAGTTCGGCTCCAAGTTTGCCAACAAGATCTGGAATGCTTCCAGATATATCCTTATGAATCTTGAGGGAAGAAATCTGATTCCTTTCAAAGATATAAAGCAGAATGATGCTGATAAGTGGATCCTCCATCGTCTGAACCAGACTGTGGCAGAGATCGATAAGGCTATAAAAGGCTATAGATTCAACGATGCTGCCAAGGCAATGTATGAGTTCTTCTGGAATGATTTCTGCGACTGGTATGTGGAGGCTTCTAAACTCTCTCTCTATTCAGGTGATGATGCCGAGAAGGACAGGGCTGTTTCCATGGTCATCCAGGTGCTCAGCGAATCACTTCGTATGCTGCATCCATTCCTCTCATTCATCACAGAGGAGATCTATCAGAAGCTGCCAGAGCATGAGGAGAGCATTGTGAATGCACCTTATCCTGAGTATACAGCAGAGCGGGACAATCCTGAGATCGCATCCAGGTTTGCCAGCCTCCAGAGCATTGTCAGCGCTGTCAGAACCATGAGAAGTGAGCTTACAGTGCCGCCTTCAAAGAAAGTGCGTGTCATGCTGAAGCTGGAGCAGGAGATGGACAGTCAGTTCTTCGCTGCCAACAAGGCTATGATGGCACTGCTTATGTCTGCATCTGAGATTGAGTTTGTCACAGAAAAACCTGCTGAGAGCGGCTGCGTGATGATCGCAGGAGCCGGATTCGAAGCTTATGTGTCAGTCAAGGATGTAATTGATGTTCCTATGGAGATCCAGAAGCTGAAGAATGAGATCGCCAAGAATGAGAAGATCCTGGAGAAATCACTGAAGAAGCTGGGAACTCCTCAGTTCATGAGCAAAGCAGCACCTGAGGCTATTGCAAAGGAACAGGCTGCCAAAGAGGAACTGACAGTTCTGATCGACAAGAAGAAAGCATATCTTGCCGAGCTGTCGTAATGGAGAGTTAAATTGAGACTTAGTAAATATTTTCTTAAGACATACAAAGAAGCCCCGAAGGAGGCAGAGGTTGTCAGCCATATTCTGATGATCCGTGCAGGAATGATCCAGAAGCTGGCAGCCGGAATTTATAATTATCTTCCGCTGGCACAGAAATCAATTGCCAAGATCGAGAAGATCATCAGGGAAGAGCTGGACAAGCGTGGATGTCAGGAGTGTCTGATGCCTGCTGTGCAGCCGGGAGAGCTGTGGCAGGAAAGCGGCAGATGGGGATATTATGGTCCTGAGCTGCTGAGATTCAAGGACAGAAAGAATGCTGAGTACTGTCTGGGACCTACCCACGAGGAGGTTGTCACAGACATGGTGCGCCGCAACTTGAAATCATACAGACAGCTTCCATGGAATATCTATCAGATCCAGACAAAATTCCGTGATGAGGTGCGTCCTAGGTTCGGACTTATGCGTGGACGTGAGTTTGTCATGAAGGATGCCTACAGCTTTGATGTGGATGTGGATTCTGCCATCAAGAGCTATTATCTGATGTATGATGCATATACTGCCATATTCAAGCGGTGCGGACTGAAATTCAAGGCTGTGGATGCCTCCACTGGTGCTATTGGCGGTGAGCTTTCCCATGAGTTCCAGGTGCTGGCAGACTCAGGCGAGGACACTATCCTTTCATGCAGCAAGTGTGATTATGCTGCCAATGTGGAGAAGGCTGTGTCTGACAGAGTGCTGCCTGCTGCGGACAGAAGCTGTGTGGAAGAGATGAAAGAGGTTTCCACACCTGGACAGAAGACTATCGAGGAGATATCAGCTTTCCTGAAAAAGCCTGCTGAGAATTTCATCAAGACTTTGATTTTTCTTGTGGATGACCAGCCTGTGGCTGTACTTGTTCCTGGTGAGCAGGATGCCAATGAGGCCAAGATCCAGGGTGCGCTCCATGCCAACAGTGTATGGCCTGCAGATGAGGAGACTGTGAAACGTGTTACAGGTGCAGAGGTTGGATTTGCAGGCCCTGTGAATCTGAAAGAGAAGATAAAGATCGTTGCTGACAGACAGATCTACAGCAGAGTCAATCTGGTGTGCGGTGCCAATAAGACAGACTGCCACCTGACCGGCATAGATCCTGAGCGTGATTTCAAGGCAGATCTGATCGCTGATGTGACATTTGCCAGAACAGGTGAGAAATGTCCTCACTGTGACGGAGTTCTGGAGCAGTTCAAGGGAATTGAGGTAGGTCAGGTATTCCATCTGGGGACAAAATATTCAACGCCTATGAAATGTAATTTCCTGGATAAGAATGGAAAGGAAAGTACCGCTGTCATGGGATGTTATGGAATCGGCGTAACCAGAACACTGGCTGCGTTCATAGAGCAGAATCACGATGACAAGGGTATAATCTGGTCACCGGCTGTGGCTCCGTTTGAGGCTGTTGTCATTCCACTTCAGGGCAACAATGAGAAGGTCAGCGCAACTGCTGAGAAGTTCTATTCCGACCTGAGGGAAATAGGTGTGGATGTGGCTATAGATGACAGGGATGAGAGGGCAGGATTCAAGATGAATGATGCCGATCTTATAGGATTCCCTGTGCAGATCCAGGTGGGTGCACGTTCAGTGGAGAACGGACAGGTTGAAGTCAAAGTCAGAAGGACTGGAGAGAAAGTTCTGATTGATATTGATAAGACTGTGGATTATGTCAGGGATCTGCTGAAGACACTGTAATAACAGCAGAGTTTATAGCAATGAAAGTCACATGGAATTCCATGTGACTTTTTTTGCCCATGATGGCAAAAAAAAAGCGGTTCATAAGAACCGCTTTTCAGCTAGACTTCAGATCAGATTATTTCTGGAGTGGCATAACGATGGAATATTCCTCGTCTGTCCAGTCTCTGTCAATGTCCATCTGGAGGTCTGTGCTCTTAAGATCTGATGCGAAAGCATAGAATCTCTTTGTTTCGTCACATCTGAATGAATATTTGATGCCTGCATCGCCTGCCTCAATTTTTTCATCTTTGATGTTTCCGGCAAAGTCATAGATAAGAGCATTTGTCTTGGAATCATACAGCTTGATTGTTCCATCTGCTGCAACTTCCCAAAGAGCATCCCAGTTAGCATCAAGCCACTTTCCTGCAGGAAGTGATGTGATCTTTGCTGGCTCAGCTGCTGGAGCTGCTACTTCTGCTGCTGGTGCTGGAGCTGCTACTTCAGCTGCTGGTGCCTCAGCTGCTGGTGCTTCTGCTGCTTCTACTCCGTAAGGTCCACCAAGACGATGTTTTTCAACTGTTGGAATTGGTGTTGATTTACAGGAAAAACAACAAAATGCAAGTGCTGCAATTGCAATGAATACTAAAAGCTTTTTCATTTTTTTTCTCCTACTTTAAATTTATTGCTTTGCTATTATCTCCATTATCGGCTTTTTCTTGAATAATTTCAATATTTATTATAAAATATTTTCAGTATTTCAACGGAAGAGGAGTGTGAATCTCCCGCGGACGCGCCACCGTAATGGTCACTTGAGGGCATTTCCACTGGGAAACTGGGAAGGAGCCTGAGGGGCTGGTGAAAACCTGTAAGCCTGAGCCGGGAAACATTGGTACTGTAAACACAAGGTTTGGCTTCGCGATCTGGGCCGGAACCACAGAATTCTTTTCCGGAATTTCTGTCTTTCGGCTTCTTTTCATGGCCATTGAAAAGGAGTAAAAATGAAAAAACTGTGTTTGATTCTCTTTATGTTGTCAGGACTTCTGTGCTTTGCAGAAGATGATCCTGATATCAGGGTGGTGGTGACTGCGGCCAGGGACAGCAGAAATATTACGGATGTGCCTGCTGATATGGTTGTTATAGACCGGGAGATGCTGGAGGGACATACTCTGACAGAGGCGCTGGAATCCTATGCCGGTGTCACATTCATATCGTTTAACGGCAACAGCTCCCAGATGAGCGTTTCCATGAGAGGTTTCGGAGAAAATTCTCATGGACGTGTGCTTATTCTGGTGGATGGTGTCAGGCAGAACAATCCTGATATGTCATCTCCGGACTGGTTTTCGCTGCCTGTATCTGCTATAGAGCGCATCGAAGTTATGCATGGCGGAGCTTCGGTGCTGTATGGAAACAATGCTGTGGCAGGTGTGATAAATATCATCACCAGAAAAGCTGACAGCCGACAGCCGTTTACAGCAGATGCTGAGACCTGCTGGACTTCCTTTGGCGGATACGATGAAAAATGGTATATGTCCGGAGCAGGACGGAATCTTTCTTTTTATCTGGCAGGTAATCTGGAGAGTGTGGACGGATGGCGTGACCGGACAGGATATGATGTCAGGCAGATCACAGGACGTCTTGGCTTTGACTCCGAGGTGCTGACTGCCGGGCTTTCCCTGTCTCTTTTCTCAGCAGAATATGAGATGGCAGGTGCTCTTACCCGAGAGCAATACAGGAATGATCCCAAACAGGCTGCCAACAAGTTTGATGAGTCCGATCTCCAGGGTGTGAATCTGACTTTTGCCGGCGATTATTTTCCTGCAGATTGGGCTGATGTGAAACTGACGGCCAGTTATTGCTATAAGGAAAATGAGTCTGACATGGAGTCCTGGTTTTCCTGGACCGAGACAGACAGGCATTCTTTCTTCGTATCTCCTTCATTTGCCATGAGTTTCTATCCTGAATCCATGTCAGACCAGCTTATAATCGGTGCTGATCTTTCAGCTGACATACTGACATCCAAAGGCTGGGGAGACAGAGAAAAAGAAAGCAAGAACCGGGACAATGATATTTTCAAGACCAGCCTGGGTTTTTTTGCCCACAATGACATGAGATTCTTTGATGATTCTCTGACTGTCTCTCTGGGTGCCAGATTCGATGTGGATAAGATTTCAGCTGAGTTCGGTTCCCTTTCTCCGGCAGAGGATGATGATATCACATTCCATCCTTTCTGTTTCACTGTCGGGCTGAATTATCTTTTTCCTGACACAAGCAATGTGTATTTCCGTTATGACAGGGTTTACAGAACTCCATTCACCGATGAGCAGGTCAGCTACCAGGGATATGGCGAGGGATTTAATGCAGATCTGGATCCTGAGTACGGTCATTCCTTTGAGATGGGTTTTAATTTCAATTACCTGAAAGGACTTTCAGCAGGGGCTTCTGTATATCTGCTGCTGATGAAGGATGAGATAGCATACAGCAATGTGACATATTCCAATGAGAACATGAATGATACTGTCCATTTTGGTGTGGATGTGAAGGCTGAATATACCTTGTGTGATATTTTTTCAGTCTCTGCTGTATACAGCTGGACAAAGGCTGAATTCACCTCCGGGGATTATGACGGAAATAAGATTCCTCTGGTGCCGGAACACCGGTTTTCTCTGACTCCGTGCATCATGCTTCCTTGGGGATTCTCATTGTCTGCTGATATGATTTATGTAGGAAAATTCTATGTCGGACAGGATTATGACAATGATCTGGATGACAATGATGCTTATTTCATCACAAACCTGTATTTGAAATATACATATAATGGTAAATTTAATGTGACAGTGTTCGGAAAGATAAACAATCTGTTTGATGTGGATCACACTTCCTGCGGATATGCCGGGTATGACAGTACCACATGGGAGACGATCGCCACATATTATCCGGGGACTGGACGGGAATTTAAGGTTGGTGCGTCAATCTCTTACTGACAGAAAAATATTTCTCTGGCTGGCTGCCTCGGTGCTGCTGCATGCAGCAGTTCTGTCCCTGTGGATCTCATACGGAAAATATGAACCGGGGACAGAACAGGGTATATACGTGCATCTGGTTGCCGCATCTGCATCGGAAAGCAGCTGGCGGGCTGATATGCCGGACTCTGGGGACAGAGCTGCCAGGTCTGAACCAAAGCCTGAAAATGAACCTGTACCTGACAGCGCAGAAGCTGTTATACCGGATGGCAATACCTCCGGGGACAGAGCTCAGACGGCGGAAGCCGCCGGCAGCCAGACTTATGCTGCCGGATCTATGCCTGGGGACAGAGCTTCTGTCGTGATGCCCCCTGAACTGAGATATCCTATAAATGCCTTATATCCTCCGGCTGCCAGAAAGGAGGGGACAGAGGGAACAGCTGTGTTCCTGCTGGAAATTGATGAGACAGGAAAGGTTGTGGATGCTGTGCTGAAAAGATCGGCTGGCAGCCGGATTCTGGACAGGGCGGCCAGAAGTGCAATTATGAGAGGTATTTTCAGCCCTGGAACCTCAGATGGTGTGCCTGTCCGGAGTTATGTGACTGTGGAAGTGGAATTCAGACTGGATAAATGAGAGATATGGTAATATAATTAAGACAGGAGATGATCATGAAAGTTCTTATTTTAAATGGAAGTCCAAATGAGAAGGGAAACACTGCGCTGGCTCTGGCAGAGATGGAGAAGATTTTTGCCAGTCAGGGGATAGAAGTGGAGACTGTTCGGCTGGGACATATGGATATAAGGGGCTGTACGGGATGCCGCAGCTGTGTGAAAAACGGAAAATGTGTTTTTGACGATATAGTGAATCAGCTGGCTGCCAAGCTGCAGGCTGCTGACGGTCTGGTTCTGGGAAGTCCTGTATATTATGCTGCTGCAAATTCCACACTGACAGCATGTCTGGACAGACTTTTCTTCAGTGCTCATTTTGATATGACCATGAAGGTTGGTGCCTCAGTGGCAGTGGCCAGAAGAGGTGGATGCACAGCTGCATTTGATCAGCTGAATAAATATTTCACTATATCAGGGATGCCGGTAGCCTCCAGCCAGTACTGGAACATTGTCCATGGATGCAGACCCGGTGAGTCAGCTGAAGATCTGGAAGGAATGAGAACTGTCCGTGTCCTGGCCCGCAATATGGCATTTCTGATGAAAAGCATACAGCTGGGAAAAGAGAAGTTCGGACTCCCGGAAGAAGAACCGCGTGTGATGACAAACTTTATAAGAAATTAATTCAGTTCTTTCCACTGGAAAATGCCATTCTCCAATGTCATATAGCTGTGGGCAGAACCACCCTTTGGTATTGATACAGAGCCAGGATTCATTACAGCAATGCCTGAGACTGTCTCATTCAGAGGTATGTGTGTATGCCCATGAAGCAGTATGTCTCCGGGACAGAGAGGAGGAAGATCGGAGCTGTTGAATCTGTGTCCGTGGGTGGCGAAGATCATCCTGTTGTCCAGTGACAGCACCGCATATTCTGCCATTATTGGAAATTCCATCACCATCTGATCCACCTCTGTGTCACAGTTGCCCCGTACGCACAGAATATGCTGTTTCATCTGGTTCAGCATGGCGATGACTGATTTTGGACTGTATTCCTGAGGCAGGTCATTTCTGGGACCATGATAGAGAATGTCACCCAGAAGCAGCATTCTGTCTGCGTGTTCCAGACTGTAGGCTTCCAGCAGCTTTCTGCACCAAAATGCGCTGCCGTGAATATCAGATGCAATGATATATTTCATATTGTTACACTACTTGAAAGTAAGATTTATGGCAATATCCTGATCTTTCTGTTGCCACTGTTCTTTTGTCAGAAATGGATTTATAATTGAGAAAGGAGACGAATATGAAACTGAATCTTGGAAAGAAACCATACATTTATCCTCAGCCGGTGCTTATCGTGGCCACATATAATGAGGATGGCACTCCTGATGCCATGAATGCGGCCTGGGGCGGAGTGGGGGATGACACTCAGGTATTCCTGTGTCTGAGTCCTGAGCACCGCACTGTGAAAAATATACTGGCCAGAAAGGCTTTCACTGTGAGCATCGCAGATGCAGCCCATCTGGAACAGTGTGATTATGTTGGCATTGTCTCAGGTAACGATGTTCCTGACAAGCTGGCAAAGTGCGGACTGCATACTGAGAAATCCGCATTTGTTGATGCTCCGGTCATCTCTGAACTTCCTGTGGTTCTGGAATGTACACTTATTTCTTACGACCCTGTACATTGCCATCTGTTCGGTGAGATCGTGAACACCGGAGCAGATGAGAGTGTATGTGTAGGAAACAGAATAGATCCGCTGAACTTGATCCGCTGGTATATGATATCTGCGGCCATAATTACTTGACTTTGGGCAAAGTGGCAGGCAAGGCTTTCGCTGCTGGAAAAAAATTTATATCCTGAATTTTATTTAAAAATATTGAATTCCTCATAAATAATATTTATAATCTGGAGTTATTCATCTTTGTAGGAGCATAAATTGAAGTATTGTAAATTGACTTATGAGAATGGCTTCTTTGACTGCGATCTGGCCATTTCAAAAGAACAGTGGATGGAGGTTCTGAAAGACAGAGATTGCAGAAAAGAGTGGCGCGATGAGATCAGGGCATTTATCAGAGAGCCTGAGCGTGTGCCGCTGGTCATCGAACTGGACAAAGGCTGCGGAGTTCATTTCAGAGCTCTTAATTCACAGATCATGTGGTTCGGCCAATTCGTCTCAGAAAAACTGGATATAAAAGTGGTGGATGCCGGAAATGGTGAGTACCGTTACTGGCCGTTCACTCTGCGGCAGGGACCGGAGAAGCTGAAGCTGGTGTTCCGTCAGGAACTGGCTGATGCTCTGGCTGAGCTGGATTCTACGCGATAAAACACTCGTAGATAAGTTTTACGGTAAATATCAGCAGGACTGCCAGTATTATCAATTTGACAAGTTTTATTTTCCTCATCTTAAAGCATTTTACGCCTAGAATGCTGCCTGCTATGCAGAAAAGTCCTGCTGTGATGCCAAGAATAATGCATACCTTGCCGTTTATCAGGAAGACTGTTACTGATGTGATGTCTGTGGTCATGTTGATGGCTTTGGCGACCCCATTGGCACTGGTCAGCGGCAGTCTGGCAATTCCTGTCAGGAGCAGAATGAGAAATGTGCCTGCTCCCGGACCGTAGAATCCATCATAGAGTCCTACAGTGAAAGCGGTGATGACCATAAGAAGTACAGTGACTCCGTCAGATAATGCCGGTCTGCTTATCTCAAATGATTTGGTCTTCATTACATAGAATGCTATCAATGGCAGTACGAACAGCATGGCTGTCTTGAAGATCTTCTCATCCAGGAGCAGACATAGATTGGAACCTGTGGCCGCTCCTGCCAGTGCTGCTATGATGCATGGTATGGACGCCTTCCAGTTTATGAATCCTGCTTTGGAATATTTCCATGTGGCTACTGCAGTTCCCATGGCACTGCTGAGTTTGTTTGTTCCTATGGCATAATGCACCGGAAGACCTGCCAGCATACATGCCGGCAGTGATATAAGACCTCCTCCTCCTGCTATGGCATCAACAAATCCGGCAAGAAAAAGCAGCGGGCATACGATGAGGAATGTGCTGAGACTCAACATTTGTCAAAATATTCTTTTGTTGCTTTAGCTGTAACGCCGCTGAGTACCAGAAGTGATATACAGTTAGGAATTGCCATGAGACCGTTGGTTATATCAGCTATTGTGAATACGGCATTGACTGTGAAATAAGGTCCTATGGCTATGACCAGTATGTAAAGCCAGCGATATGCCTTTACTGTTTTCATATTGCCGTTGGTCAGGTATTCAAGGCATTTCTCGCTGTAATAATCCCAGCCAAGTATGGTTGTGAAAGCGAAAAATGCAAGGCACAGCATAAGCATGAACTGAACACTGCAGCCATCACCTCCAAGAACTTTGGAGAATGCTGCCGATGTCAGTGCTACTCCACTGAGTCCCATACCTCCGATCTCAGGGGAATTCCAGAGATCTCCTCCTGCTATCACTATTGAAAGTCCTGTCATGGTACAGATTATAAGTGTGTCTATTATGGTTCCTGTCATGTTTACCAGACCCTGCTCGACAGGCTCATCTGTCTGTACTGCAGATGCTGCTATAGGTGCTGAACCAAGTCCTGCCTCGTTGGAGAAGATACCTCGCGCAATACCTTTCTGCATGGCATCGGTTATCTGCTTGAACACAAATCCCATGGCACCGCCTGCCAGTGCTTTCATACCGAATGCGCTTTTGAAGATAAGCTCAAAGGCATATGGAATTTTTGTTGCGTTCATGATCAGCGCACTGAGTCCGAGAAATACATAAGTGATAGCCATGAATGGAACGACAAATGCAGCTACCTTTGATATACGCCTGATGCCTCCTATGATGACCAGGGCTGCAAAGAATGTGACTGCAAGACCTCCTATTACTGTAGACCAGGAATAATCTGAGCCTGCAAAATTAAATGCAATATGTACATTATGCGGGTCAAATACGTTGGCAGCGGCAGAAGTGATACCAGTGATCTGAGTCATTGTACCTATACCCAGAAGACCTGCCATGACCCCGAACAGGGCAAAGAGTTTTGCCAGCCATTTCCATTTTGCTCCCATTCCTTTCTCAATTGTATAGAAAGGACCACCAAGAATATGACCGTCCGGTTTTATTTCTCTGTATTTTATTGCCAGCATGCACTCTGCATATTTGGTGGCAGTACCCAGAATGGCAGCTATCCACATCCAGAAAAGTGCTCCCGGACCTCCTGCTGCAATGGCTGTGGCCACACCCACTATGTTTCCTGTTCCGATGGTGGCTGAAAGGGCAGTGCAGAGGGCTGCAAACCCGGAAAGTTCTCCTTTCCCAGAGTTGTTTTTCTTGAATATATTTTTAAAAGCAAGTGCGGTCTTTGTGAACTGTATGCCGCGGCACCGTATAGTGAGTATGAGACCTGTAGCCAGAATCAGAACGATCGTAGGGATGCCCCATACGATATTGTCAATGCTGTTAAGAAAGTTGTCAAATTTTTCCAAAATGTACCCCTCTGTGTTGATTTAATATTTTTTCAGCTCGATAAGCAGTTCTTTAAGCAGATCCCCATAGGCAGGATTCTTTGCCCAGGTTCCTGTGAGTTTGTCTATTGTAACAGCCTTGCCCCTTGGCCTTACCCTGCTGTACCGTGGATCTATGCATTTTTGCTTAAGGTGTTTATATGCAGGTGTGGCATATGCATGAAGATGCTGGATATGTGCTCTTATTCCCAGAGTTTCTGTGGCAAATTTTTCTCCGCGATGAGTTTTATCGATGGCACCCAATCCGCAGTAGTTATGCATATCAGGTGTCACCAGATTGTTGAACTTCAGGAATCCTGTCTCATTGCACATCTGCACCCAGGCGATATCTGAGTTTATGCCTTCAGCGGATGCTTCTGTGATGTATGTCTTTGCCATACGCATGACCTGTTCTCTGTCAGCATCCTGGTTGTGGCTGAAGAAGAAATCTGTCATCTGTTCAGCTGTTTTCTCTCCCCTGGAGACTATGCTGGTCTGTACCGGCGTCTCTGCATTTGGTTTTACCGCTTTTTCCGGCTCAGGTTTTGGTATGATGATCCTCTGTGGAACCGGATTGTTAGTCGTTTTCGGTGGTGGTGGAGCTGTTGCTGACTGACTGCCGGTGGTACAGGATATCAGGGTGAGTGTCAGTGCTGCGGCTAGAAGTGGCAGTCTGATAGATCTCATCATAATTCTCCTTTTGAAAGAAATTCCAGGGCATTTATGTGCTTGACCCCATAGCTTACTGCCTCTGATGATCTGTCCAGTGATATGAGTACTCTTGGGTAAAAGTCTTTGACCATTTTGAAAGGCTTTATTTTTTTTGCAAGGATCTTATTGTCCTTGACCTCAGCCTCTACCTGTATGTAGTACATCTGCTCGTCTTTCATTGCCACAAAGTCAATTTCCTTTGTGCTTATCTTGCCTGAATAAACAGTAAATCCATCTTTGAGAAGTCTGGAAAGCACCAGTGACTTCAGTATGTGGTTCATGTTCAGCTTGTGTCCTGACATGAGGTTTGCCATCCCTGGATCTGCCGGATAATACTTGGACAGAGTTTTCAGATATTCTCTGTTCTTCAGGTCAAACCGGTCTATGCATCTGACCAGATAACAGTCCTGCAGGTAAGTCATATAATTTTCCACTGTTGGCTGAGTGGTCTTGATTCCTTTTTCAGTCAGCATGTCGCTGAGCTTCTTGGATGTGATGCTGCTTCCAGGATTGGAGAAAATATATTTTATGACAGATTCCAGAACTTTTATGTCCTTTATGGTGTGTCTGTTGGCTATGTCCCTGACTATGATAGTGTTGTAGAGTCCCAGAAGATACTGGTTTATGTTTCTGGCATTCTTGAACAGCTGGATCGTGAACGGCAGATTGCCGAATTTTATGAAATCTGTGAAATGCTGCTCCGGAGACTGGGCCGCTATGGTTTTCAGCAGGCTCTGCTTCTGTGCATCTGAATATTCGTCAAAAGTGAACGGAAGCATCTTTATTTCTGTGACTGTTCCGGCCGGAAGAGCCTGAAAATCCCTGTGTATGATATCAGAACTGGAACCTGCTATATAAATATCTGTATTCTGAAGCTTCAGCAGAGCTATGACAACTTTGCTGAAATTCCTGCACTGCTGCACTTCATCCAGAAAAATATATGTCATGCTGTTTTTCTGCAGGTGAGATACTATGTAGGTGTACAGCATCCTGTAGTCCAGAAGTTTCTCATAGGCAGGCTCATCCAGCCTTATGCTGATGATGGATCTCTCATTCAGTCCCTTGCCGGTGAGTACTTTCTGGTACTGTTCCAGCAGGACGGATTTACCGCATCCTCTCATTCCTGTGATGACCTTTATGGTCTTTTTATCTTTATGTGAGAGAATCTCCCTCAGATAATTCAGTCTGATGATCATGGATGACATTATACTTTAAAAAAACCAGATTAGCAACAATTTATTAAACTGAAGTTTGAAAAGTAATTGAAAAAAAAGAAGACCCATTATACTATTGAAATATGGATTATATTATTGCAGAGGAAGAATTAACTGCCGGTCAGCGGCAGGTTCAGACTATACGTGAGGTTTTTCATTACCTGCACCAGTTCAAGGGCAAATGCTTTGTGATCAAAATCGACTGTTCAATTATTGAACATCCTCAGTTCCCGATGTTCATAAAGGATATTGTGCGTCTGAGGGATACAGGAATCGGAATCGTTCTGATCCCTGGTGCCAAGGAGCGGATCGACCAGGTGCTGTCCGATTATGGTATTGTGTCTCAATGGGAGAATAATATCCGAATAACTGACAATAATATGATTCCGTTTGTGAAGATGGCTGCCTTTGACGTGGCCAACAGGATAATGACCAGCCTGGCTGCCGCCGGATGTACTGCTGTTATCGGAAACTGGGTGAGGGCCCGCGGCATAGGTGTGGTGGACGGTGTGGATTATCAGAATACAGGATTTCCTGAGAAGATAATGACCTCCGATGTTCTGCGCATTATCAGTGATGGTGTCATTCCTATCCTGCCGTGTGTCGGGTGGAGTTCTGTGGGAAAGCCATATAATATTGCATCTGACGATCTGGCTGTCATAACTGCATCCAGGCTGGGTGCTGACAAGCTTTTCTTCATGACATCATATGGCGGATACAATGCAGCTGATTATGAACTGCCTGCAGGAACTGTAGTATCCACTGACGGCAAGATCAGCAACTTCAGCCTGCAGGGCATACAGCAGTTTTTCCGTCTGAATAAGATGTCACCTGAGCTGGATCTGCTGGAGAAGGCCAAGCGTGCATGTGAGTCCGGAGTGGCCCGTGTCCATATTCTGGATGGATGCAGTGACGGTGTGCTGCTCCGTGAGATCTTCTCCAACTTGGGTTCCGGTACCATGGTCTATTCCAACGCTTACAGTGGAATCCGTTCCATGCGTCCTGATGAGATAGGTGATGTCCTCCGTGTGATGAAGCCTTTTGTGGACAAAGATATTCTGCTTCCGCGCACAGAAGAGATGATCGAAGCCTGTCTCAATGATTATATAGTGTTTGAGATCGACGGTGCCATCCATGCCTCCTGTGCACTTCATGTCTATCCTGAGGGTGTGGGCGAGATTGCCGGCATAGCTGTTGACCGTAATTATTCCCATCTCGGTGTGGGACCTAAACTGGTGGATTATCTGTGTGAGAGGGGTAGAAAAATGGGGCTGCAGAAGGTGTTTGTCCTGACCACCCGCACTTCTGACTGGTTTCTCAGCCTGGGCTTTGAGGAAGGGGATCTGGCATCTCTGCCTGAGAAAAAAAGGGCTGCATACAACTATTCAAGGAAAAGCCGTATTTTTGTCAAAAACCTCTGAGTTTTGTTGTTATTTTGCTTTTTAGTTGTTATTATTAGAGCATGAATATCATAGTCAAGCTTAAAGAAACATGTATTTCCGTTGTTCCTATAATACTTATAGTGCTGCTTCTTAACTTCACTATAGCGCCTGTGGGTGCAGCCTCTTTGATACGTTTCCTTTCCGGTGGTATTCTTGTCATACTTGGACTGACTCTGTTTCTGGTGGGTGCCGATATAGGTATCATTCCTATAGGGCAGAAGGCCGGTGCTGCACTTACTGCCAAGCGAAGTCTGTTCATTCTTGTCAGTGCTGCTTTTGCCATAGGATTTTTCATCACCATAGCTGAGCCTGATGTTCAGGTGCTGGCTGCCCAGATCGTGTCGGTGAGCCCATCAGTTCCTAAGACGCCTCTTATTATGGCCATTGCAATTGGAGTCGGCTTTTTCATTGTGGTGGGACTGCTGAGAATAGTGTTCAATATTTCATATAACTGGCTGCTGATTATTTTTTATGGCATAGTCGGTGTATGTGCATTTTTTACAAGTGCAGGTTTCATCGGTCTGGGATTTGATGCCGGAGGTGCCACAACAGGGCCTATGACTGTACCGTTCATTATTGCACTGGGCGTAGGCGTGGCTTCATCCAAAGGTGGTGCACTGAACAGGGACAGCAGTTTCGGTCTGACCGGTATGGCTTCCATAGGTCCTATCATGGCTGTGCTGATCCTGGGAATAATCTGTGCCGGGGAGACTTCCAGCTCAGACATGCTTGAACTGGAAAGTGATGATATTGCAGGATTTCTCCATCTGGTTCCCGGAGTGGCAAAGGAGATGTTCTCCTCGCTGATGCCGCTGGCAGTGATGTTCCTGGTGTTCCAGTTCACTCTTATCCATATGCCTCCTCATCAGGTGGCCAAGATGATAAAGGGACTTATCTATACATATATCGGACTGGTAATGTTCATGACAGGTGTCGAGGGAGGATTCATGCCTGTGGGTTTTGCCATAGGAAGCATGATAGGCGGTCTTTCCTATAGTTTCGTGCTGATTCCTATAGGACTGGTTCTGGGGGCTGTTGTAGTCTGTGCGGAACCTGCTGTCTGGGTTCTCAATGAGCAGATCGAAGAGATCTCAGGTGGGCATATAAAAAAGCGTTTCATGCAGGTGTCTCTTTCTGTTGGTGTTTCTGTATCCATAGGAATTTCCATGCTGAGAGTGCTGACCGGCATAAGCATATGGTATTTTCTTATTCCGGGTTATCTTATTGCCATGATACTCACATTCTTCACCCCGAAACTTTTTACTGCCATTGCCTTTGATTCAGGCGGTGTGGCATCAGGCCCCATGACTTCCACTTTCATTCTTTCCTTCACCCTGGGAGCTTCTGCTGCTGCGGGCGGTAATCCTGTGACGGATGCTTTCGGTGTGATCGCTATGGTTGCTATGACACCGCTTATAACGATCCAGCTTCTGGGTCTGATTTTCAGCAGAAAGACAAAAGAGGCTGACAGGAGGAAAGCAGATGTTTGACAGAATGATTTTTGCGATCGTCGGACGCAATATCGGTGAGAAAGTGGTCAGTGCTGTCAAAAAAGCAGGTGCCCGGGGCGGCACTATAGTACCGGCCAGGACTTCTTCCAGCAACGGACTGCTGCAGATTCTCGGCCTGGGAGAGATAGACCAGGATATCGTGATAATACTGGTGGAGAACAAAGAGCTGGATAATATTCTTGGAGCCATTTCCGCTGCTGCCGATTCTGGCAGGAAAGTTACCGGATGTGCTGTTGTCATGAATGTCAGCTCAGTCATGAAATGCATGATTACCGATAATGGAAACAGAGTGGAGAATATAAAGACAGGAGATGATGCTATGAATGCCCAGAGTACCCATGAGATGATATCAGTTATCGTAAACTCAGGTTTTGCTGATGATGTGATGATCGCTGCCAGAAAAGCCGGTGCATCCGGCGGTACCATACTTAATGCCCGTGGTACGGGAACCCAGGAGGATGTGAAGTTTTTCGGCATCACCATTGTTCCGGAGAAGGAGATTCTCCTTATTATCACAGAGAAGGGCAAGACCCAGGGAATACTGGATGCCATAAAAGGGCTTTCATGCTTCTCCACACCTGGAGTCGGTATCTGTTTCTGCACTGATGTGGATAAATTCACTGTTCTGGGAAATGCAAAATAAAAAAAATGATCCTTATTGTCTGTAATTATAAAAAAAACGGGGCAAAAGATATTGCCGACGAAATGAATACTTTTCTTATCCGGCATGGTTATAAGACTGTTTATATAACTCATGAGGAACTGGATGATTATGATATAACAGGTGATTATCAGCTGGTCATCACTCTGGGCGGTGACGGGACTGTACTGGCGGCTGCCAGAAAACTGGTGCAGCTTGATATTCCTGTGCTGGCTGTCAATTTCGGTACCATCGGATTTATGACAGAGGTGGAGAAAGACAGGTGGAAAGAGGCTCTCACTTTTTTTGTGGCAGGGAACTATCAGTGCCGTAAGCACATGATGCTGGATGTGTCGGTGATCAGAGACGGACAGGTTATTGACTGTGGTTCTGTGCTGAATGAGGGTGTGCTCAATTCTCCTGATTCCAAGCTGCTCCGCCATTCTGTGAAGATAGGTGATGCTCTGCTGGGCAAATATCTTTCTGACGGACTGATCGTTTCCACAACTACAGGTTCCACAGCATATTCATCTGCGGCGGGCGGACCTATTGTATATCCCGATCTGGAAACTGTTATCATCACACCTATATGCCCATATTCTTATATAGTGCGTCCTGTGGTGGTGACTCCTGACAGAAAGATCTATGTCAGCCTTGAGTCTGGTTCTTCCAGCACTATCCTGATTCTGGACGGTCAGAAAAGAATCATGCTGGAGCCTGAGGATACAGTGGTTTTTGAGAAAAGTGAGTGCAAGGTCCGCATAATCACACTTCCCGGCAGTGAGGCCAGATTCTATTCAAGACTGAGCGACAGGATGAGCCTCCGGGGGGCTGTTTATGATAGATGAGATCCATATCAGAAATTTTGCGCTGATAGAGGATTGTACTCTGAATTTCAGAGATGGGTTCAATATCCTTTCCGGAGAGACAGGTTCGGGAAAATCCCTTATTGCCGCATCGCTGGCAATGCTGCATGGCATAAAGGGTGATGTTAAGTGGATCCGTACCGGATGTGATGAATGTCAGGTTTCCGGCTCTTTCTATGTAGAGAGCAGGGAGGCTCTTTCCTGGCTGTCATCTCATGATATAAGCACTGATGACGGTTCTGTACTTGTGACCAGAACATTGAAGAAGAATGGCCGTGGTTCTGTCCATATCCAGGGTGTCAGTGTCACCAGGGAACAGCTGACAGAATTTGTTTCCTCGATGTTCGATATTCACGGTCAGCATGAGCAATATACGCTGATCAACGCAATTAACCAGCAGCATCTGCTGGACAATTACGCAGATCTGAGTGATAAGCTGGAGAAATTGCGCTTATATTTCCAGAAACTCTCTGAGACCCGCAGGATGATGTCTGATCTGGAGGCTTCAAGAAAAGAGAGTGTACGCCAGGCTGAGATGTTTGAGTTTGCCATAAAGGAGATAGACCTGGCTGCCCTGAAGGATGGAGAGGAGGAGGAACTGGAGAAAAAACTTCAGATACTTTCCCAGCATGACAGGCTGTTCAAACTTCTGGAGGAGATATCTGCACTTCTTGGGGGCACAGGGGCTGTGGAGCTGCTTCGGCAGTGCCGTCCTCTGATGGAGCAGGCTGGACGAATTGATTCTTCGCTGGCTGAATATACAGGCAGGATGGACAGTGCTTTCTTTGAGATCGATGATATTGCATCTTCTGTCAGAGACTATCTGCTCAGGGATAACTATGATCCTCAGCAGCTGGCTCAGTGTGAGGAGCGTCTGGCTGTCATCAACCGGCTGAAGAAAAAATATGGAGCCACCATATCTGATATTCTTGCCTACCATGATAAAGCCTCATCACAGATGGACAGCATAAATAATTTCCAGTTCAATATGGACAAACTTCAGAAAGATTCTGACAGCTATGGAAAAATGGTGGTATCGCTGTCCGGAGAGATATCAGCTGCCAGGGAGAAAGCCGCTGCTGTTCTGGAGAAGAAGATCGAGTCTGTGCTGAAAGAGCTGGGAATGCCTAAATCTGTTTTCCACATTGCAGTTACATCCAGAACAGGCGATAACGGCAAGATCCTCTATTCACAGTCAGGTCGTGATAATGTCATATTCATGATTTCCCCTAATGCCGGTGAACCTCTGAGACCTCTTTCAGCAGCTGTGTCCGGTGGAGAACTGTCCAGGATAATGCTGGCTGTAAAGAGTGCATTTGCAGGAACTGATCCTGTTGGGACAGTGCTTTTTGATGAGATAGATACGGGGATAGGCGGCGAGATTGCTGTCAGAATAGGGCGGTATATGAAAGAGCTTTCAATGTCCAAGCAGGTTCTGTGCATCACCCATCTGGCCTCCATAGCTGTGAATGCCGACAACCATATAAAAGTGGAGAAGGCTACTGACGGTGAGCGCACATTCACCAGATGTCATTCTCTGGATGATGATGGCAAGGTGGCTGAGATCGCCAGAATGCTTTCAGGCACCGGTGATTCCGTTTCCATGGATCATGCCCGTCAGATGCTGATGGAATCCAGAAAATTCTCTGCGAATCTGCAGATATAGACCTCGATATTCCTCCTGTACATTCTCAGGGTGAATATTGCCCGGGCCAGACCTCTCATTTTGCATATGCCGTTGTATTTCAGCTTCTTTTCGTATTTACCGTCCTGAAGTTCAAAAGAATATACCAGGTTCTCTATTAGCTTATGTGTGGAGTGATGCTTGTCAGCCTCCAGCTGGAAACTCATGATATTCCCATCATCGTCTCTCTCCACATCCCTGACCAGCATGGGAATTGAATAGTTTTTTCCCTTGAACGGCCATACATGCAGTGAGAAGCCTACCTTGAAAAGCTCTTTGTCCTGGATATATCTGATGCTGTTCAATGTGCATATCAGATTTTTTGCATCATCGTCACCATCTTTCAGCCCATTCAGGATCCAGCTGTCATAACTGCTGAAATCGCCCAGGATCCTCACTGCTTCTGGAAACTGCTTTTCTGTCAGCGGAACTTCT
>JAKSTW010000014.1 GCA_024402405.1 Spirochaetia bacterium
TAATATTAAGTATGTAATATTAAGTATGTAATATTAAGTATGTAATATTAAGTATGTAATATTAAGTATGTAATATTAAGTATTGGCAATATAACGAATTACTGCTTCAGAAAAGTTTTATATCTTCTATTTTTTTACCATTCATCTGCACAACGGCATATTTTCCCGTACGGTAAGAACCCGGATTCAGCACCACAGAACTGCCGATCTCCGATATTCCTGAGGATTCATGTATATGTCCGCACAGGCACAATACAGTCTCATTATCTTCTATAAACTTTCTGAGATTTTTACTTCCTGTATGCAGCACTTTCATCACAACATCCGCAGATGTGCCATAAGGAGGCTGGTGGGAGACAATTATATCAGTCATAGGATCAATGCCTCCCAGAAATCCTGCCATATCATCTTCGCTGTAAGTGTTGGGTGTGGCAGCAGGAGTGTGGAGAGAACCGCCTATGCCTGAAATGCGGTATGTATATCCTCCGCAGATGAATTTCACAGTGCGGCCATGAATAGACAGTACATCATCAGCCAGCATTTTCTCCATCTCAGGTCTGTCACAGTTGCCGGCGACAAAAAAGATATGGGGATTATACGAATGCAGCTTACGGGCTATGGCCATTCCCCTCTCGGCACTCTCAAAATGTGTCAGGTCTCCTGAGCACAGAACCAGGTCGGCTGTCTCCAGCTCTCCCCTCACTGGCTCAAAGTCATCATTGCCATGTATGTCAGAGATAACGAAAATCTTCATATTAATAATCCTCACTGTACAGGCATGAATTTTTCTCGGTCTCAAAGACCTCCACACCTGAAACTTTTCCATTCGCAGGAATGAACGGCTTCAGTTTCTGAAAGATCAGGCAGCTGATATTCTCAGCACTTGGCTCCAGATCAGTAAAATATGGAAGAGAATTGAGATCCTTGTGGTCAAATTCATCCAGAACACTTTTCAGCGCTTTCTTCAGAAGAGAAAAATCCATGAGCATTCCCCCGTCGGTAAGCTGTGTCCCCGAAACATAAACTTTCACCTTATAGTTATGCCCGTGGAGGTTCTCGCACTTTCCATTGTAATTCCGCAGGTAATGGGCGGCGGCAAACCAATCTTCAACGCTGACAGTGTACATCTTTCTCTCCATGAAACTTGATGATTTATATAAATACTGATAACATATTATTCATGAAAAGACTATCAGATTTGCTTGAACATTGTAATTTTTCCCAGATTCATGGAAATACAGATACAGAGATAACAGGAATAACCTACGATTCCAGAAGATGCAGAAAAGGTTGTGCATTCTTCGCCTTTGACGGAATCCACACTGACGGCTCCAAATTCATAGGCTCTGCCGTGGCAAACGGAGCATCAGCTGTGTTTGTCTCAAAAATGCCTGCTGAGTTCATTGATGGAATCACCTACATACAGGTGGACAATATAAGGAAAGTAATGTCTGCCCTGTCATCGGCGCTGTATGACGATCCGTCTTCCAGGCTGAAGGTCATAGGGGTCACAGGCACTGACGGAAAAAGCTCATCAGTATTCTTTCTGTACCAGATGCTGAATATGCTTGGGGAAAAGACAGGATTTCTCTCCACCGTGGAATACAGCGATGGAAATACGATCCAGAAGAATCCATACAGGCAGTCCACACCGGAATCTTCCGAGATAATGATGATCCTGGATGAAATGGCACGTTCCGGATGCAGGTATGCCGCACTGGAATCCACATCCCATGGTCTGTCTGAAAGGACCATGAGGCTGGCAGATGTGAAATATCAGGCAGGAATCCTTACCAACATCACCCATGAGCATCTTGAGTTCCATGGCACACTGGAGAAATATGCGGATGACAAAGCCAATCTTTTCAGAAAGAGCTCCCAGTTCAATGTGGTGAACTGCAGTGACAGATTTGCGCCGCACTTTATGGAGGCATCCAAAGTACCGGTCTACGGATATGCACTGTACGGGGACAGAGGAGAACTTCCTGGAGGCAAACCGGTGCTGTATGCTGACAACATAGCGGCAGACAACAGCGGCACTGCTTTTGATGCAGTATATAATGGAAAGAATTATAAATGCAGAATAAATATACCCGGGCTTTTCAATGTGGAGAATTTTCTGGGAGTAGCCCTGGCACTCATAAAGATAACAGGATTCCCGCCTGAAAGAATATTCAGTCTGAGCAATGAACTGAAAGCTGTAAAGGGAAGAATGGAAGTGGTCGATATGGGACAGGATTTTCATCTGATCGTGGATTATGCCCACACACCGGGCGCTTTTCAGAAACTGTTTCCGATGATGAAATCCCAGACAGGCAACAGGCTCATAGCCGTGTTCGGATCTGCAGGAGAGAAAGACACGGAGAAAAGAGCCATCCAGGGAGACCTGGCTTCCAGATACAGTGATATTCTGATTCTGACAGATGAGGATCCCCGCGGCGAGGACAGCATGAGAATCATAGATGATATCGCATCAGGAATATGCGCTGACTTCGACCGGAACAACCTGTACAGGATACCGGACAGAACCGAGGCCATACAGAAGGCAATAGAACTGGCAGAACCTGGCGATACTGTGCTGCTGCTGGGCAAAGGACATGAGTCCACAATAATATATTCACAGGGAAATATTGTCTGGAATGAGAGGGAAACTGCGGAGAAGGCACTGAAAGCCAGACTCAGCTCCGGTCAAAGGAAATAACGAACTCCACCTCTTCTATGGATATTTTAAGGCGGTCTGCGATCTCACGGGGAGAAAATCCCTGTCTGTGCAGTTCTGATATTGACTCATCAGATGCGGACTCCGAAATTCTGGAACCAGTCTGGGCAGCCAGTTTCTCCATAATTGCCATATTGCGTTCTGCAGTACGGTTCATTTCCAGCATTTTCTCGTCAAGCTGCTTTCTGGAAGCATCTATATAAGAGAATTTCCACTTTATATACAGGAAAATAAACACAAAGAAAAGGATATTGATGGAGATAAGGACTATCCACATAGGGCTTATCTTATTCCGGTCTTGGCATTAGTCAGGCGGGCACGAAGACGGCATATAGCCTTGCTGTGGAGCTGGGATATTCTGGATTCTGTAACTTCCATGACTTTTCCGATCTCCTTCAGGGTCAGATCCTCAAAATAATAGAGCACCAGGACTTTCTTCTCTTTTTCCGGCAGCTGGGTTATGGCAGCAGCTATTATCCTTCTGATCTCCTCACGTTCAGCAACCACATCCGGGCTGAAACATTCAGGAGCCTCGATACCATCAACCATAGCCACCTGATCGTTGTCATCACCTGAATACCGCAATTCGTTCAAAGAGAGAATGGAAGTGCTGCTGATCTTCTGCATAGTGCGTTGGAACTCATCCACAGTCATTCCAAGACGCTGAGAGATCTCATTATCTGTGGCAGGCCGTCCCAGTGTGGATTCAAGGAACTGTATAGCAACCTCCACATCCCTGGCTTTCTGGCGCACAGAACGCGGTACCCAGTCCATCTTCCGCATCTCGTCAAAAATAGCACCACGGATTCTGGTGACAGCATAAGTCTTGAACTTGACATTCTTCTCAGGATCGTATTTGTCTACGGCATCCAGAAGACCGAACACACCATATCCGGCCAGGTCATCAGGATCAACAGAACCATGCATACTGACAGCAAGCTTGCCTACCACATACTTCACCAGAGGTGTATATTTTTTGATAAAATACTCTCTGAGTTTGCTGTCATGGCTTCTGCTAAATTCCAGCCACTGTCTGTATTCTTTATCCTCGCTGTCCATCAGGTTATCATGTTCCATAAATTATCCTTAGTCAAGGACTAAACAGCCCCCATTCCTTCCATATATTCCAGCAGGATATCAGGAGCGGCCTCTGTTATGTTGGCAGGAATCTTCTGTCCTGTGGTAAGGAAAGCCAGAGACTTGTTTCTGTTGTAAAGAGCACTGACAATATTGCCGGAATGGGAAGTCTCGTCCATTTTTGTACATATCACAGAACAATATCCGAAAGGCTCAAACTGTTTGAAGATCTCATACAGATCTGAGATCTTGGTGGTGGCACTGACGGTAAGGTACTTCTCTGTTGATTCACCGCAGCCCAGCAGCACCTGCCGCATGGCATTGATCTCCTCCGGATTTTTCGGACTGCGGCCGATAGTGTCCACATATATGACATCAGACTCAGGCTTCCACAGTCTGATCTGCTTGGACATATTCTCAAAATCCCCTACAGAGACCACAGGAACATTCATAATGCCGGCCAGTGCCTCGATCTGCTTATCCGCACCGATCTTGTATTTGTCTGTAGTGATTATCTTAACTCTGAGCCCTGCCTTCACAGACCTGGCAGCCAGTTTGGCCACTGTGGTGGTCTTGCCCACGCCTGTAGGCCCCAGCAGTATCACGATACGGCATATCCCCTCCCTGATCGCAGGAGTGAAGATCTTTATATCATTTTTTATGAATTCTCTGACTCTTTTTACCACATAACCCCAGTTCTGCAGGTTCTCATAGGAAATCTCCGCCTCCAGCTGGCTGACGATCCTTCTGATATAAGACGGGGCAAAATCATTCTGCTCCAAAATCTGCTCGATACGTTTCAGAGATTCAGGACGCCGGTCAGAAAGGCTGCTCTGTCCCTCCAGTTTCTTCTCAAGCCGGGCAATGGCACTCATCACATCAGCATCGCTGTGTTTCGGACGCGATACAGCAGAATTCTGGACAGGAGGAACAGATGAGCCGAAACTATCAGCAACCACATATCCGAAGACACGCCATCCCTCTTTCCTGCCGATACCGAGAAAACCGCCCATCATCTCCCGGCGCCGGTTCATGATCCGGACACTGTCCCCGTATTTATGTTTGATCTTCTGTATCAGTGCCTCATAATCAAGCCCTGATTCCTCAAAATACTGCATAATGAAATTTTAACCCTTAAAAATCAATTTGTCCATCAACAGACAGTCTCACATCGCCGCTGACTTCCAGCAAGGAAATGACAGCGATCCTCTGTCCCTCAGCCATGGCAGCCACAGCAGAACGAAGCTCAGGAGAACAAAGAACCACAGTCTTATCATTATTTTTCCCAAGCTCACTGATCCTATCACGGAAAAGCGCGGTCAGTTCACCAGACATACCAGAACGCAGTTTCTCCTCTGTCTCCGGAGAAATTCTCATGGCATGAAGCACTCTGTCATCGCCTGCACAGCTCATGGAAATCTGCCGTTTCAAACCCTGACGGACTTTTTCTGTCAGAATTCCGGCATCTTTTGTCTCACCGGATGAATCCACCACTATCTGCAGTATCTGGACAATATTTATGATAGACACCTGTTCCTTAAGAAGATTTCCCAGAACATGATGCACATCACCCACAGAAAATTTTTTCATAAGCTCATCTACTACAGTTGGAGCTTTTTCTCTGGCATTCTCAATGATCTGCCGCACATTCTCACGGCTCAGGATCTCAGCACTGCCAGCCCTAATCACTTTCTCCAGATGCATGGAGATAACAGCAGGAATATCTGTCACGGTATATCCTGCATCAAGTACATCATCACGGTCCTCACTGTCTATCCAGTAGGCACGCCTGCCATAAACAGGATCCAGACATTCATTGTAAGACAGCCGTTCAACCGGAGAGGCATTTCCGAGCTCATCCACAGCCAGAAAATACTTAGTCCTGACTTTCCACCTGCCGGATTCCATGCCATTTATTTTTATGGAATATTCATCGGCAGCCAGAACAAGATTGTCCTTTACCCGGATCTCAGGAATCACATATCCCAGATCTCTTGCCACCGCTGTTCTGATCTTCCGTATACGATCCAGGAGCAGCTGCTCATCCCTGCTGACCAGAGGTGTCAGTCCAAACCCAAGCTCCAGTATAAGAGGCTCAACTGCCGGAACCTGCTCAGGAACATCGTTCTTTTTCTTATGAGTCTCAGAAGACTTCTCACTGGCAGCAGATCTTATTTCAGATGTCTCATCTTTTCTGTTGAGCCGGAACCCCACATAGAAATTCAGACCAGCCAGAAGCATGAAAATATACCATACACGGCTGAATCCAGGAAGTATGCCCAGCAGGAAAAGGAAAGCCCCCACGATCCAGTAGACCCTGGCATCTTTTGAGAACTGCTCCACAATATCGCCGGTGAAACTTCCTGCCGCATTGGATCTGGTGACTATCAGGGCAGTGGCCGCAGAGACCATCAGTGCAGGAATCTGAGACACCAGACCATCTCCGATGGTCAGAGCCACATAATTGGCACATGCCGCTCCAAAAGGCTCCTTATTCATCAGCGTTCCAACACAGAGACCGCCCACCACATCGATCACTGTGATAAAAATTCCTGCCTTGACATTTCCAGACACGAACTTTGAGGCACCATCCATACTGGAATAGAACTGGATCTCCCTTTCCAGCGCCTCCTTTCTGGCCTTTCCCTCTTCAGCAGTGATGGTTCCTCCGGACACCAGAGAATCAATATACATATTTTTCTGCACCATGCCTTCCAGCGTGAATCTGGCAGAAACCTCAGCTATACGTCCGGCACCCTTTGTGATGACAATAACCTGAACAACAATAAGGATTATGAAAACCAGGAATCCTACAACCAGTCCTCTGGATCCGGAACCGCCTGTGACAAATCCTGAGAAAGCCCGGATGATGCGCCCGTTGAAAGAAGCACCCTGTGTGATGATAAGCCTGGTGGAAGAAATATTGAGAGCCAGGGTAAAAAGAGTGCTGAGCAGCAGCAGCGTAGGAAATACAGTGAAATCTGTAGTCTTCTCAGAATAAAACACCACCAGGATGATCCCCAGACCGAACATAAGGTTCAAAGCCATAAAGAAATCCAGCATGGGAGTAGGAAGAGGTATAATCATCATCGCCAGAATCAGCACTATTCCGACAGGTATAAATATATCATATTTTGATCTGCTCATAATTTCTCCATATCAGCCATAATTCTGCTGACAACCATGAAATACTTACCGGGAAGCTCTGTCCCCACCTCAACATCATAATAAATGGCTCTGGACAGATAATCATCAGGCACAACTCTGACATGATTCTCATCTGCAAGGGTAATGATCCGCCCGGCAGTGATTCCCATACCCTTAGCCACAACAACAGGAGCATCAAACTGTCTCTGTCTGTACTGCACTGCCACAGCATATCCATCTTTGCCTGTCAGGACAAAATCAGCAGAAGAGACATTAGCAGCCTTGTTGGAACCGATGACTGCGGCCATCCGCTTTTTCAGGTCATTCTTGATCCGGCTGTCTCCTTCCAGCATCTTGTTCTCTTCTTTTATCTCCTGCCGCGTCATTTTAAGTGAATCATGCAGAAACTTACGCTGCATAAGATAATCAGGAAATGCAAGTACAAGAAATACAATTCCAATTTCCAGTGTCATCATCAGCACAGCAATAAAAACCAGTCGGAAGGCAGATGCAGGCTCAATGGTCACCAGCGACAGAAATTTATCAAGATCAAACCGGATATTTATGAAAACAACAGCAGCAACCAGAAGAATTTTTACAATATTTCTGCATACAGTATAAAAAACTACGCCTGAGTCTCTTTTTCCAGCGAGCCGTCCCACATCAAAAGCCATCCGTTTCGGACTGAAGACAAAACCCTTCTGCACCAGCTGAGAAATCAGCGCAGCAGCAAAAGCAACGGCAGCAGCAGGGATCACCAGTCTCATCATATACTGCAGACCGGCAGAAAAAGCGCCTGACAGTCCAAAATCACCGGAAGAGAGATCATAGAAATGAGTGAACATGGCTGAAATGATCCCGGCAGAATATCGCCACATAGCAGCAATGATTCCGGAAATGAAAAGCAGCATAAGCCCGGTACCCAATTCAGGCGTGAATGTGGAATGACCTGTCTCAGCAGCTTTCCTGATGCGATGCGGTGTAGGTCTCTCAGTGCGGAGTTCAGCGTCACTCATACAGGACCTCCTGCAGAATCGATCCATTGTTCCAGCACACAGAAACCGGAATCCAGCACTTTTCCGAAAGCTTCCATCAGAAATGGCACTGCCATAAAAAGCATAATGAATCCGATCATCAGTGACAGAGGAAATCCGTTCACCAGCATATTCATCTCAGGGACACTTCTGGAAAGGATCCCCATGGAAACAGTCACCAGCAGCATTATTCCCAGCACCGGAAGCGCCAGAACAAGGGACTGACAGAACATATTTCCCAGCCCATGAACCAGCAGAGAAACCAGATGTTCGCGTCCGGACACAATATCGTATGCTGAAAATGCATTGAAAGAACTGCTGATACCTATATAAAAAATACGGTAAAATCCCGACACATACAGAAATACAAATATGGCCATAAGATCGAAAAACTGTCCCATCACGGTAGATTCCTCACCTGAGACAGGATCTGCTATTCTGGCACCTGACAGACCTATGGGAATGGAAAGCAGATGTCCTGCACATGTGAAGGCAGCAAAAAGCATTTTCAGGAAGAACCCCATCACCAGTCCCAGGAGCGCTTCTCCCAGAAGCAGGCCCCAGAACTCACCTGGGGCCATGGGAAAGTGCCATGCACTTTCCGCTCCTGGAGCCACTGCCACGGCTGTGAACAGTGCCGGTCCAAGTTTTGCCACCACCGGAATGCTGCGGCTGGAAAGCAATGGTGCTGAGAAGATGAGAGCCAGGATCCTGGCCAGAACCAGAAGATAAAGCTGCAGGTTGAAACTGACAAAATCTGACATCCGATCTCCCCTATCTGATCATATCCGGTATCATATTCAGCAGGTGCACAGCATATTCACTCATGGATGTGAACATCCAGGTACCCAGCAGCATAAGCACCAGCAGCACAGCAATGAGTTTAGGAACAAAAGTCAGAGTCTGTTCCTGCAGCGATGTGGCAGCCTGAAAGACAGCCACCAGAAGTCCCACCGCCAGGCTGACACCCAGCACAGGAGCCGCAAGAACGAGAATCTGCATGACAGCAGTTTTGAAAATATATGCCGCAGAACCTAAATCCATCTTACTCTCACATCACAAAACTGTTTATTATCTGTCCGGCAATAAGATTCCATCCATCGACCAGCACAAACAGCATTATTTTAAAAGGCAATGATATCATCACAGGAGGAACCATTATCATGCCCATGGACATCAGTACAGATGCCACCACCATATCTATGATAATAAACGGAATAAAAATAAGTATTCCTATTTTGAAAGCCACGGTAAGCTCATTCAGGACAAAGGCAGGAATCAGCACATAAGTAGGCACCTCAGAGAGATTGGCAGGCTTAGGCAGACCGCGGAGACTCATAAACAGCCTTATGTTCTCAGGATGGGACTTCATCTGTTCATACATAAAGATACGCAGCGGCTGTTCAGCCCTGGAAAACATCTCTGAACCGGAAATCTCTCCGGCTGAATATGGTTTGAACGAATCATTATAAATGTTCTCAAAGACCGGCCACATGATGAACAGAGTCAGAAAAAGGGCAATTCCCATAAGGACCTGATTGGGCGGGACTGCCTGTAATGAAAGAGAACGCTTTATGAAATCAAAGACCACTGCAATTCTGATAAATGATGTGGTCAGCAGCAGTATTGACGGTGCCAGGGCAATTATTCCGATAAGCAGCAGAAGCTTCACGGATGATGCCACCTCCTGATTGGAACCGCCGTCCCTGACAGAAATATCAATGAATGGAATTCCATGCTCCTCTGTCCCCGATGTCTCTTCGGCAGGAAGCAGATCAACTGAAAATAAAAAGATCAGAAGGAATACAAAGACAAATCTTTTCATTTCTTTTTTCCTTTCGATCTGATGGCAGACATCAGGTATGAGCGGAAAGACTGGTCTGCACTGCCATCTGCACAGGAAGACTCCACTTCCAGCATTTCTCTGGTCTCATCATCCATGATCTCAGATATAAGAGAGACTGAATGTTCAGAAGTTCCAAGCAGATAAACATGGCTGCCAACCTTAACAGCCACAACTGCCTTTCCCGGTGATATAGATTTATATGAAAGGATCCTGACCAGATCATCATCCCGATTGATGTTCTGACGGTTTATCTTACGCAGCAGATAAAAAATACCATAAATAAGAGCCAGTACAAATCCAAGCACCAGCACCATACGGAAAAAATCGAAGAATGTGAATCCATTACCAGCCACAGCGGAATTACCTGTCCCGTCACCTATGGGCAGAGACTCTTCTGCCGCCACACCACTGTCATAGGCATACACTTCCACCATCTGACCGGACATAAAAATATTGAGAGATAAAAATATCAGAAATAAAAAGTTCTTCACTTCCCCTCCCAGAGATTTTCAAACTATAATTTCTGACTTACATTTTAACAGAAAAAGTGGCTTTTTAGCAAGGATAAATATATCACTTAAGCTCAAAAGAAAGGGTCATGCCTTCCTCCAGCTGCGTTCCTGGAGCAGGAGACTGCCGGACCACCCATCCCTCGCCTTTTATCTTCACATTGAACCGGCCATCCTCAAACAGCGGCAGCAGATGTTTCTTGGATGCACCGGTAAAATCAGGCATCAGATCATCAGCCGCAAAGGTCTTAGCAGCTATGTTTATCTGGCCGTCAAAATCCAGATGTGTCTCACCATCCCTGGGAATACCTGCATAAGAAATGATGCTGTTGGCTATTTTTCCCACTGCAGGAACTGACACGCCTGCACCTGTAGGGTTTGCAATTATCTCTGTAGGCTTAGGATTGAAAACAACATTATAAATTATATACTTAGGATCCTCAGTCGGGAATATGGCTATGGCTGAGGCAGTGACATTATCATGAGAATATGCATGCTCCTTGCTGTCGTAAACCTGAGCAGTACCGGTCTTCATGGAAAGACGCACACCTTTGACATTCACATTTCTGGCAGTTCCTCCGCGCACATTTCCATGGCCATGCTCTGTAGCTGTCTCCATCATAAGCAGCATATCATCAGCCACTTTTGGAGAAACCACCTCACATATCTCCTCACGCCCCTTCTCCATTATCACAAGTCCTTTGGCATCAGTGACCTTTTTGACCAGATGAGGAGACAGCATCACACCATGATTGGCAATGGCTGTGGCGGCACGTATGATCTGCATGGCTGTAACTGAAAGCTCCTGACCGATGGCCATATGCGGCTTTGAATATTCGGTCCATGATCTGAGAGATTTGATGCTTCCGCTCTCTTCCATCGGAACCTCAATTCCAGTAGTCTCGCCGAAACGGAAAAGCTTTATCATATCATAAAAAGCCTCGTCAGATACTGTATCTGATGCATAGCAGGTAGTGTTGCATGAATATTTTATGATATCAGCAGTTCTTACCCTTCCGTGGTTTCCTGTGCAGTTTATGTGGAAAACTCCCTTATTATCAAGTTTTTTAGTGTAGCAGTTTCTTCCGCTGCAGAAAAAGGTGCTGTCCGGTGTTATACCTCCAGGAATATGCATAAAAGAGCTGAGACTGAAAACTTTGAATACTGAACCAGGCTCATAGGTATACATAGCAGGTTTATTGAATCTTACAGGATCGTCAGGGGCATACTGGCTGGATTTATTAAGATCATACTCAGGCATGGATACATAAGCCAGGATCTCACCTGTCCTGGCATCAGCCACAATAGTGATTATACCCTCAGGTCGGTATGTATCGGCGATATCCTGAGAAACCAGCTGGGCAAATCCCTGTATATTCTTATCAATGGTAAGAAAAACCTGTCCGCCATAAACAGAACCTGAAATTATGTCTCTGGAATCCCGTGGGGAGAGATAACGGTCCATGGTGCATTCGATACCATCCTTTCCAACCCCGTCAGCACCTACATATCCTATGAGATGGGAGGCCAGTTCCTTGCACGGATAATTTCTTCCGCTGTCCTTGTCTACCCTGATCTTCTGGATCTTTTCCTCATCAATAAGGGCGTTTACCCTGTCTGCCTCAACGGAAGAAATCTTACGTTTTATTGAAATAAATCCATCTTTCTTGAAAAGTTCACGGATCTCATCCTCTTTCATATCCAGAGCCTCAGCCAACCCTGCCACTGTGGAATCATACGCCGGAGTATCCTTTATCTTATTCAGCTCTTTCTTCATGGCAGATACTTGGTAAAGATTGGTCTGGATAGCCAGCACATTTCCGTTTCTATCCAGTATAGGACCGCGGTTTATCTCTATAGCAGGATCAATGTTACCTGAATCATTTTTAAGAACCATGACATAAAAATATTTGCCCAGGATCAGAAGGGCAAAAGCAACCGTCATAAATAATACAAAACATAATGAAAATGGAAGCGCAGATTTTTTTTTCACACATTTATATTAATATGAAGGGTAATTCTTGTCGATAGATAAAGTAAATTATGAGTGAAATATTTAATTACAACGATTTTATAAACAAAAGACATTCGGGCAGTTTTATCCCAATGGTAAAAAAAACAGGTTCAGTCATCATTGATGCAGCTCTGATCGCAGGTTCCGCAGCTGCAGCGGCAGGCAGATTCCTGGCAAAGGGGATCTCAGCTGTATGCAGATGTATCAGGGAACATATTCCTGGATTAAAAAACAGATGCAGAAAGATAGTGTCAGGCACCATAGCCGGAGGCAGGACAGCCGCCAGATATACCAGAGCCAGATATGCGGATTCCAGACTCAGAGAAATGATAAAAAGATACGGACTGCAGATATCAGCAGTTCTGGCAGCAGCTGTGCTGACATTTTTTATCGGAATGCAGATACACACAGGAATGGCCAACAGAAAGATGCCGGCAATCCTTCATGAGGATACCAGTATCAGCAGACTGCTGCTCTCCTCAATTTTCCCGGAGGAACAGACTCCTGAGGATATGAAGGATATAGAGACTGTCACTTATACGATCCAGAAAGGAGACACACTGTCAGGCATTGCCAGAAGAAATCATGTTGACACAGAGCTCATCATGCTGATGAATCAGATCATTGATGAGAAGAAGATCACACCGGGAACAACGATCAAGATTCCGACCCAGATCTGATGCCATCTGCTGTACATTCAATGCACAGGTTTCCATTCCGGCATGATACCCGGACTGTCATCCCCTCTGTCAGCTCACCGCCTATGATTCTGAGAGAAACAGGATCTTCCAGTTCTTTCTGAATCAGACGGCGCAGCGGACGCGCACCATACCGATAATCCATCCCTTTCTGAATGAAAAAATCCTCAGCTTTCGGCGTTATTTTCAGTGCCATGCCTTTCTCTGACAGTCTGTCGGACAGCTCCCTGACCATGAGTCTGAAAATTTTCCGCATCTGTTCCTGAGAAAGCATATCAAATGTGACGATCTCATCCACACGGTTCAGAAATTCAGGTCTGAAAATATGTTTCAGCTCATTCATGGCTGCTGATTTTATGGTATCTGCAGAAATACTGTTCTGCTCACGACGGAATCCAACCATTGTCCCTGCTGAAAATTCCCTGGTTCCTGCATTGGAGGTCATTATAATGATAGTATTGCGGAATGATACCTTCCTGCCCAGATTATCCTGTATCTCTCCCTCTTCCAGAATCTGCAGCAGCAGATTGAAAACATCAGGATGGGCCTTCTCTATCTCATCAAAAAGGATGACGCAGTAAGGTTTTCTCCTGACTTTCTCGGTCAGTACTCCGCCCTCACCATATCCCACATATCCCGGAGGAGCTCCGACCAGTCTGGAAGCAGTGTGTTTTTCCATATAATCGGACATATCGATTCGCACAAGAGAGCCGGCATCACCGAAAAGGTACTCAGCCAGGATCTTAGCCAGATATGTCTTGCCCACTCCTGTAGGTCCCAGAAAGATAAAAGAACCCCATGGACGGCCAGGAGCACTTATGCCAGCCCTTGATCTGCGGATGGCAGCGGCTATGGATCCTATGGCTTTATCCTGTCCCACCAGATATTTATGAATATAATCTTCTATCTTCAGCAGCTTTCCTGTCTCATTTTTTGAAAGTCTGGATACTGGTATGCCAGTCATTCCTGCCAGGGTACGGCAGATGTCCTCACCATCTATTATATTCTCTTCAATTTTCAGCTTATTGCGCCATAAAGTCTCTGCTGTCTCTTTTTTCTCACGCAGAACCTTTATCCTGTCTCTTTTCTCTGCAGCCTTCTCATAATTCTGCGCCGCCACCAGCTCCAGCTTCTCTCTGTTAAGAGCATCAATATCCCTCTCCAGCTTCAGTATGCGCTCCGGCTTACGGACATAGGCCACACGGCTGTCAGCACCAGCCTCATCCAGCAGGTCAATAGCCTTGTCTGGCTGCACTCTGCCTGAAATATACCTGGAAGAAAGGGCAATAGCTGTCTCCAGAGCCTCATCGCTGTAAGAAACATTATGAAACGTCTCATAATTGCCTCTTATTCCCTTCAGGATCTCCAGTGTCATATCCTTATCAGGCTCCTCCACCAAAATAGGCTGGAAACGCCTTTCAAGAGCACCGTCCTTCTCAATGAACTTCCGGTATTCAGCAGATGTGGTGGAACCTATACACTGCAGTTCTCCTCTGGCCAGAGCAGGCTTCAGCATATTGGCAGCATCCATGGCTCCGTCAGAACTGCCTGCACCGACTATAGTATGAAGCTCGTCAATATAGAGAATAATATCGTCAGACTTAGTAACCTCACTGACAAGATGCTTTATCCTCTCCTCAAACTCACCTCTGTATTTTGTACCTGCCAGCATGGATGCCAGATCCAGCGTCATGACTTTCTTGCCGAGGAAGATCTCCGGGGCAGTACCATCAGCAATTCTGGCAGCAAAACCTTCCACCACAGCAGTCTTTCCCACACCAGGCTCACCGATGAGGACAGGATTGTTTTTCTTTCTTCTGGCCAGAATATGAATCAGCCTCTTTATCTCCCTGTCCCGTCCTATGACAGGATCAAGAAGTCCCTGTCTGGCCATCTCAACCAGGTTTTTGGAGAATCTGTCCAGCATAGGTGTGGCAGATTTTTCTTTTTTATCAGCAGTTGCCCCGGCGGGCTCCATCTCTTTAAACATTCTTTTCCTTAAGTCCCAATTTATTTCTTATATATTCAGCCCTGAGTCTGTCAACATCCAGTGTTTTTTTCTCCCAGACAGTGTCAGCCAGCAGATGATATTTCTGCATCTTTATAAAAAGGCGGTTTATCTCAAACACATCCATCTTTATGATACCAAGATTCACACCGAATTTCATATCAGACAGGATCTGAAGTGCTTCCCAGACATTGAGACGCCGACAGTATCTCAGGATGCCATAGGAGCGCATGACAATATCAACAGCATCCAGCCGCTTCCGTTCCAGCACTCTCTGTCTGGCCTCACGCTCTTTGGCAGCAATACCGGAAAAAGTGTCTGTCAGCCGGTGTATCATCTCATCAGGATCTTGGTCAGCAGCCAGCCTGTTCTCAATCAGGAACATATTGCCTCTTGGGAGTCCGGTAGGCTTATCCATATATCCTCTTATGCTGATACCGGAAGAAGTGGCCGATGTGAAAAGATAACTCAGTTTGCCATCTAGAGCCAGGCCAGGAAGGAACATGGTAGCCACAGCATGAACACCGGTACCGCAATAATCCAGAGAAGCAGTCTTATACCCCAGTTTTTTATCCCGCTGATAGTCAAACACAGATGCCAGCTTCCTGTCGACAGCCTTCGACTCCTCATAGGAATGGAGACAGTCCAGCCCCGCCCTGAAACATTTTATCTTTATATGATCTTCCTCGTTGAACACCACATAAGGTCTTTTCCACAGTTCATAAGCCAGATAACGTCCAGTTCCGGCTACAGCACTGCCTGTGATATAATTCTTTTCAGCCAGAAGCTGCCTCTCATGGAAAGATATATCATCCAGTCCGCAGAATGAAAACTCAGGCAGTTTACCCATCTGCTTTGTCTGAAAAAGATTCAGAGCCATGACTTCCTTGCCTGTGAGACGCTGGAAATATTTCCATCCCGCAATATTGCGTGACATGCGTATGCTGGAACACAGCACCACATCTCCATCAGGCGGCACACATTCTGAGTTCTCAAACCAGTCTGTCATCAGATTCATTTCGAAATAGCCCTGATCTTATCCCGGAGCACAGCAGCATTCTCGTAATCTTCAACTGCAACCGCCTCCTGCATCTGTTTCTCCAGCATATTCCTGTAGGCATCCTCTGACATAGGTTCCCTCATGGGTGGCTCCTTCTTATCAGATACAGAGTACAGAGCCTTGTCCAAAGTACCTGCAATATATTTCTCTATATGCTCTCTGAACATATCATAACAATGGGAACATCCCACTGTACCGCTTTTCTTCACTTCTGCAAGAGTTGTGCCACATTTGTCGCACACAACATTCAGATCCTTTCTGGTGATCCCCTGGCTGAACATACTCAGCTTCTCAAGGATCTTAGCCACATCAGCATCGCCGCCAGGTCCCATCTCCAGGCCATTCTCGTGGGCACATTTCTCGCACAGATTCAGGCTGGTCTCACCATTCTCCTGTTTCTGATGAAGATGTATAACAGCATTATTCTCGCCACAAATATCACAAATCAAAATAAAGCCTCTATAATCAATTCATATAAAAAATACAAAAAATACTATCTGTTGTCTATATTATACCACTGCCATTCATCTGGCAGCAGTGAATCTGTCCTTCAGTCCGGAAGTTATGATGACTCTATTATCCCTGGTGATAAAAACTCCCTCTGTCCCCGGCAGACTCTCCAGGAATGCCTTTCCTTCTTCAAGTCCCATGGCAAAAACTGTAGTCGACAGCGCATCTCCGGCTGCGGAAACATCAGTTATGATGCTGACTCCGGCCAGCTCATTATCCACAGGATAACCGGTCCTGGTATCAAATATATGATGATACTTCATGCCGCCCTGCTCAAAAAAGCGTTCATAAATACCTGAGGTGACCACTGTCCCCTCTTTCATGGAGACAATTCCAATGTAGTTGCCTCGAGGTTTGAAAGGATTCTGGATCCCGACACGGAAATCAGAGCCATCAGGCTTTTTCCCGAAGACCAATATATTTCCTCCAAGATCCAGAATTCCCCCTGACACATGCTCTTTCCTGAGAAAATCACAGATAAGGTCACCGATATATCCTTTGGCAATTCCCCCAAGATCTACAGCAGATTCTCTCTCTTCCAGAAATGCGGTCTGTTTCTCTCCATCCAATATCAGCCTGTGGTAATCCACATGGGAAAGAGTTTTCTGAAGCAATGCACTGTCTGGAACCGCAGCATGGTCAGTGCCAATGCCCCACAGCTCTGTCACCGGTGCAATGGTTATATCAAAAAGACCACGGGAAATATCACCGTACCGCAATCCCATGTCAAGAAGGGAATATGCAATATCGGACATGGCCACAGGAGCCACACCGGCATTTCTGTTCAAATCGGAGATCTCACTGTCAGGAATATTCCGACTGAGGATATTCTCATATTCTCTCATACGGGAAAAAACTTCAGGCAGCAGACTTTCCTTATCAGGATCATAAAGGGTAACAGAACATACAGTACCCAAAGCAAAATCAGTCATGCGGACAGGTTCAGCCTTGCCGGCACATCCGGCAAGAAAGATAACAACGATAAGAAGTACAGACACTCTTTTCATAGGATCAGAGCTCTGAAACCAAAGTCATGATTTCAGGAATATATTCAGCAAAAATATCTTTCTCGCCACCGGCTGCAATGACAGACAAAATTTTACCATTCACACGGAAAGCAGTCATATATGTATATGCCATATCATATCCAGACACACTCCATTTAAAGCATGACACCTTTCCGCCGGCAGCATCTATCTCCTGGAAATCCTCCAGGCTGTAGCCAAGCCCAAGGAAATTTTTCTCCAGAATATTTTTCCAGAATTCCGCATCTTTCTCAGGATAATTCTTAACTTTTTTCTTTATGAATCTGCATCCGTCAGGACTGACACTGGTATAAAAGTTTCCGGATCTTGCCTCCAGAGCAAAGCCAGATGGGATAATTTCAATATGCTTAGAAAATTCAGGTCTGGTCTCAGATGCCCTCCAGTTCAGGAATTTATCGAAAGTCATATCATCTATCCAGTCAAATACGATTCCTCTGTCCCCACCAGACACAACAGCGGATGTCTCAAGAGCCACAGAGAACAATGCCATCCGGCCTTCTTCCTGAAGCATATTTATCTGTCCCTGAAGGGCCTCAATCTCACGCACCAGTGCAAGCATGGCTTTTTCCACCTCCAGAGCAGATGCATAATCTGCATTCCGGAGAATACCTGAATAGCGGTCCAGCAGCTTTTTCTTCTCAGCCAGATTATTCTGCAGTTCCATAAGCCTGGAAGAAGTGTCAGAAGTGCTGATATTGGAATAAAGCACTTTGGAACTGTGCTTCTCCACAAGATCACGGAATGAAGCGACCTGATCCGCAGGAATTCTGAGATTCATAACAGAAGCATTATAATAAACCACATATCCGCCACATTTTTCACACTGTTCAGCAAGATATCCAGTGCTTCTGCCGGCATCATATACTTTTATGGACATATCCACTCTGACTGATTCAGAGGCAAATGAGACGGCAATACATGACAAAAGCAGAATAACTGATAAAACTATTTTTTTCATCTGATCCTGAATCCCTCCAGTGTGGCGATCACAGCATCATGATCCTGTTGGAAGCTGACATCATCAGGGAAATAAGCCTCCACAACATAGAGAAGATTTCCCCGGTTAACCTCTGTCCCCACAAAATATCTCATGCTGCCGGATGTCACAAGAATCCCACGCAAAGTACCTGCCTCCAGAGTACAGCAATCCTCATACATGGCTGAGAAATGATATTCCAGAGCTCTCTGCCAGAAAAGGCTGTCCCCTTTAGGAAAATTTCTTACAGATCCGACACGCAGCTGAGTACCGCATGAGGATTCCGCATAAAACGAGCGCATTCTGTCCAAGACGCCGAAAGTTTCCGGAGCTTTGAGCAGGATACGGCCATAAAGCCTGTCAGCAGTTATCTCAGCCGGAACCAGTCTCTCTATCCACTCAAACCTGTAAGGCTCAGCAGATACTGATGATATGCTGATAAAATAAATTGTTATATCTGCATATGCAGCCTCTCTCTCCATACGGACCATAAGGGCTGATACAGCTTCGATCTCATCCAGGATCTTATCCAGCTCCTTGAGGATCTTCACTTTATCACTGGCAGAGGATGCATTATCAAACAGCTTCTCAAGTCGCGCTTTAGTCTCATTCAGCACCCGGAGTCTGGCTTTTGAGTCATAATACGAATCTGTGATATCCTGGCCTGAAATGCTCTCTGACACCACATGCCCCAGGACAAGCAGTCTGTCCAGTGTCTCACGGAAAAGAGCCTGGGGAACTGACACAGAGATGCTGCACACATCAGAATGGAGCACCTGACCTCCAGTCTCTCTGACAATAGCTGCTGCAGAATCCACCGCCATCTTGCAGTCACGGACCTCAAGAGTACAGTCAGCACTGTTATGTAATTTTCTGTCCTGCACAGCACCGTTTACTGCCATCTCACTGACAGGAGCAGCTTTAGCCATCATGACAGTTCCTGTGGGACACGGCATCTCAGCACAATCGGCACAGACAACGGCCTCTTCCTGCGAAGATGGAAGCTTTCCAGAACATCCAATACACAGTGAAACAGAAAAAATAAATATTAAGAATTTAGAGATCGCTTCCTGACACTGCCACAAGAGAATTTTCCTTCACGATCTCAAGACCACGGTTGATGTCATCCACTTTGAAAATGACCACTGCCTTATCGTTGTTCCGCTTCATGGAAACATAAAGATATTCAATATTCACATTGTTGGTCCGAAACAGTTCCATGATCTTATAAAGTCCGCCAGGCTGGTCTGCCACCTCGATACCAAGAACCTTTGTATTTTTCACAATAAAATGATTCTTTTCCAGAACCTCGGTAGCCTTCACATTATCTTCAGCCACGATCCGGACTATCCCGAAATCAGCAGTATCTGCAATAGTAAGAGCACGAAGATTCACTCCTGATTCAAAAAGGATCTTAGTGAGTTCTGCCAATCTTCCGGATTTATTTTCCAAAAAAACTGAAATCTGATTAATAGTCATCTGTCCCTCCTTAAATCACTCTTTTATCAATAACTCTTTTTGCCTTGCCCTCAGACCGGCTGATGGAACGAGGCTCCACAAGCTTTATCTTGGCATAAATTCCTATCTTGGATTTTACAGAATTGAAGATATAATTCTTCAGGGTCTCCAGCTTTCTGGTCTCATCTGAGAAAATATCCTCATCCACCTCCACCTGGATCTCCATATCATCAAGATGATTCTCACCTCTGGTAAGTATGATCTGATAGTTAGGAGTGAGTCCCTTTATCTGCATAAGAAGCTGCTCGATCTGGGCAGGGAAAACATTGACACCCTTGATGATGAGCATATCGTCAACACGGCCGAAAAGGCGGTGCATTTTAACAGTGGTTCTGCCGCATGAGCATTTCTCCCTGTACAGATAGGTGATATCCCGGGTTCTGTAACGGATCAGCGGAGTACCTTCCTTAGTGAGAGTCGTGAAAACCAGCTCTCCCCTCTCGCCATAAGGAAGCACCTCGCCAGTCTCTGAATTTATTATCTCAGGATAGAAGAAATCCTCGTTTATATGGAGACCGCTCTGACACTCACACTCGCTGGCTACACCAGGTCCTGTGATCTCTGTAAGTCCATAGATATCGTATGCTTTTATTTTCAGCTTCTCCTCGATCTCGCGCCTCATATTGTCACTCCATGGCTCAGCCCCAAGGCAGCCGATACGGAGCTTAAGTGAATCTCTGTCGACATTCATCTTTTTAAGAACTTCTGCTATGTAGAGAGCATATGAAGGTGTGCATGTAAGGACGGAGGAGCCGAAATCCCGCATGACATTTATCTGTCTCTCGGTATTTCCTGAAGAGATAGGAATGACAGTCATTCCCAGTTTGTTTCCGCCATAATGGGCACCGACACCGCCAGTAAACAGTCCATATCCATAGGCATTCTGCAGCACATCTGCTGATGTGGCTCCTGCGGCACAGTAAGTTCTGGCCATACATTCAGACCAGGTATCCAGATCTTTTCTGGTGTATGCATCTACTACCGGAATGCCTGTGGTACCAGATGAACAGTGGATCTCAACTATTTCTTCCTTGGGAACTGCAGCCAGTCCCAGAGGATAAGTATCCCGGAGATCGCTTTTTGTTGTAAAAGGGAAATATTTTAGATCAGAAAGGGTCTTTAAATCTTCAGGCTTAACACCTGCCTTATCGAATTTTTCTTTATAAAAAGGAACTTTGGAATAAACCTTTTTCAACAGATTCTTGAGGTTCTTAAGCTGCTGCGCCTCTCTTGTATGCTGATCGGCCTGCTCAGCCTGTGGATTGTAAATCAAAATATTTCTCCTAATTATAGCATTTACATATATAAATTATAACTTTTCAGAAGAAAAAAAAAGGGCTTTTCTCAGTTTTTTATTTATATAAAATATGATATACTCCGCAGAAAGAAGGATAAGACATGCCTGTTTTAAACAAAAGGAACATTGTGATAAGCTGTTTCAGCCTGCTCTCTATATTCTGTATGCTGGGATTCATAACTTTTCTTCTGTTCCTGTCATCAGATCTCCCTCAGACTTTCATGGAACTGCTGGTACATCCAAATATCCTGATACCGCTGTCATCAATTCTGTTCTCTTTTTTCTCTGTGTATTTCATAAAAAAATTCTTTATCAGAAATACAAGGGCTGAGGTCTTCTTCTTTGTCATCTTTCTCCTTTCTCTGAGTTTTGACGGAGTCAGATCCATCATATTCATATTCCAGCTGCTGGTAAAACCTGATATTTATTCAGTATATCTCTCAAGAATATTGATCTTCGGGAAAATGATGGGTGTATTCTCGCTGCTGTGCTTTTCCATGATGAACATAGAGACAGAGTACAAACCATTTGCAACACTGTGCAGCTTCGCACTGATAATATCATTCTTCATCGCAGCAATAGTTCCTCTGTCCCCAGTCCGTGCGGCCAGCTCAGTCTACCTTCCAGGCCAGATGATCTTCAGAAATTCCATCATTCTGCTTATGTTCATAATAATACTGACACTTATATTCAATTATCTGCAGAACAGGAACTGGGAATATCTGAATCTGGCTGTGAGCATCCTGCTGATCTTCATAGGCAGCTGGATACTTTTCTTCACAATATCATATCTGTGGGCTTTTCTTGGAATGTGCTTCCTGACCACCGGCACAATATTCGTGACATACAGAATACACAAGCTCTATCTGTGGTACTGAATTCAGAAAACAGAGTATACGGCACCTGCAATCAATGGTATAAGAAAATTATCAAAATCTCCGGCAGGGAGCATTTCTGTCAGTGTGACAGCAAGCGCTGTGACAACTGAAGGGAATATACATCCTCCCGATATGTGATACGCTATGAGAAAAGTCGACAGGAAACAGGCTGCTGAGCCAGCCCATGATTTGTTATGAGAAAACGGCAGCTTGGCATATCCAAAGGTCTTACCCACCAGACAGGCAAAACTGTCAGAAAAAGCCAGAGAATAGACAGCCACTGTCATAGCATCCTGACTGTAAAACCTAAGAGCAAACATAGCACCACAAGCCAGGGTCACAGGAGCCATGGCAAAATGCTGGACCTCCGCTGTCCGGAAAGCACGGTCTTTCACAGCAGAAATCAGAGGGATTCTGATACCCTCAAGACGGAGCATCTCAGACCAAGCATAAACCACAATGCCAGCACCAAGAAGCACAAAAACAAAACCTCTGTCCCTGCAGGCCAGCATAGGAACAAATGCAATAAGTGCATGTATGATCTTCCGACAGGACTCTCTCAGGAGCTCCTCGGCTTTATGACTTATAAGAACAATAATTCTCTGCATATTCTAATTTTCGGTCAATGCCTCAAAAGAATAACAGTTTTATATATACAGAAGATACGATCAAAGTGAAAATCATTATAAGAAAACTATATTTGGTAAATTCCCAGAATGAAATTTTATATCCACTCTTACCGGCAATGCCCGCAGCAACCACATTGGCAGAAGCACCCACAAGAGTTCCGTTTCCTCCGAGACAGGAACCAATGGCCAGAGCCCACCAGACAGGAGCTATTGCCGCACTTCCTACGGCAGCCTCCATATCAGAAACCATAGGTATCATGGTGGCAACATAAGGAATATTATCCACGACAGAAGAGAAGATACCGGAGGCCCAGATCATTATGAAAGAAGTCTCCTCCACATTGCCTGTAGTGAATGCGAGCAGTTTCTCAGAAGCCATCTTTATGACACCGGTCTCCACCAGACCACCAACCAGAATAAACAGCCCCATGAAGAACATGATGGTACCCCATTCAATATCTTTCAGGATGGCATCAACATCTTTTCGCCCTGAAATAATCATGAGAAGAGATGCACCGAAAAGTGAAATGACAGAAGCCTCCAGATGAAGCAGTCCATGGAACAGAAACCCGACAATGACCAGCACCAGAACTGATATGCACTTGATCAGAAGCTTGCGGTCCTCAATAGCCCGGCTCTCATCAAATTCAAGGATCCTGGCTTTACGCTCAGTGGAGACTCTCAATTTTTTCCGATAGAAAAACCATAAAATGCAGGAAAAAAGCACCAGCAGAACAAGCACCAGAGGTCCCAGCACTATAATGAACTTCAGAAAGTCAAAACCAGCCTTGCTACCTATCATAATATTAGGAGGATCACCGATAAGGGTTGCTGTACCACCGATATTGGAAGCTATGGCAATATTTATGATAAAAGGCACAGGAGAGATACCAAGCTCGACGGCAATGAGGATCGTCACAGGAGCAATAATCAGTACAGTCGTCACATTGTCAAGGAAAGATGAGAAGACCGCAGTGATAAGCGAAAGGAGAATCAGTATTTTCAGCGGTTCACCCTTGACCATTTTAGCTGCTTTTACAGCCACATACTGGAAAATACCAGTATCCTTGGTTATGCTGACAATTATCATCATACTTATCAGAAGGAAAATAACATTCCAGTCGATGACAGCATAAGCGGCCTCACTGTCTATTATTCGGAGGATCATGTAGACAGAAGCTCCAAACAGTGCCACAACTGTCTTATTCAGCCATTCCGTTGAGATGAAAATATAAATAACTGCAAATATTATCAGTGCTGTAAAAATCAGTGCCATAACTCAGCTCCTAAGAACTTTCTGAAGGATATCTTTCAGACTGACAATACCTACGATCCTCTGTCCCTCAACAACCGGGATCTGGCGTCTGTTATTGGTGATAAAATCAAGGGTAGCCTCCAGCAGAGACATATCCCTGGTGAAAGTTATTGTAGGAGGAACCATGATCTCTGATACTGTAACAGCATCCTCCTCACGGAAAAGCCGCTCCAAAGGCTCAAAACTTTTCATGAATTTCAGATTTGCCATCTGAATCGCATAATCAGGAACACTTTTTTTAAGAATATTAATAAGATTCACCTCGCCAATGAATTTTCCATTATCATCGAGAACCGGCATGAATCCAAGATTATGCTTATAAAAAATATCTATGACTTCCCGAAGTGATGATTCTTCCTTCACAGAAACCACATCGGTTGACATAATGTCTTCTATTGTCAGCTCTTTCTTAATCTTGATATCATTGGAATCGAAGAACTCTATCATGGATTCAGGATCCTCACAGGAAATCCATCTGTTGAAAAGTTCCTTGTTTCTGGACATCTTCATGAAAGTCGAAAGAGCATTAAGATAGGTGTTGGAAACTGTTTTGGATGTAAGGATAAGAATAAAAATTTTTACATCAATATTATCACATCTGATAGGATTAGCAGGGACACAGATAGAAATGATAAGATCGTCAAAGTTATCAAGTCTGGCATGAGGAATTGCAATTCCAGCGGGAAAAACAGTACCTCCCAGCTCTTCTCTTTCCCATATGGCAGGCCCAGCATCTCCAACATCAGCAAGTTCAAGCTTATAACGTCTGGACAACAGTGCATACATCTCATCAATAGCCTGTTTCTTTGTGACAGCATTACTTTTCAGAATAATATTCTCTGCTCTTACAAGACTGGACAGTTTCATAATCTTACCCTCTTTAACAAAATCAGAATAAAAGACAAGTTGAAGATGTTTTCAATATATAGTGAGTCATGCACTTTTTGAAGAGCAATTCCTTTTAAAGTAATTAAAAAAAATTTCTGTTTTAATGTTCCATAAAACAACTTGCCAGACTGAAGCTGGGGACAGAGGATCACAGATCAATAAGCCCTTTCCACCTGGTCATTATCCGCGATATCCCATATCCATAGTCTTCCGCCCTGGCCACCATGCCCGCCTTGACCGGATTGTTGCCTATATACTCAAATGTTCTCTCGAATGCCATGATCCCTGCTATCACTATGCTTCTGAACCTGTCTGCCCACAGATGTCCGTACCGACCGTACTTCCTGTTATACCTGAGCGCAAATACTGAGAATATCCACTGCATCACCTTCGACAGGCTTTCCCCCTCCTCCATCTTCACCATAATATGAACATGGTTGTCCATCACCGTTATGTTCTTCACTCTGAACCTGAACTTCTTAACAAATCGGGCTTCCCTCATCACCTCCATGAACATTCTCTTGCTTTCCTCTGTCCCCAGCAGCATATCTCCTGCAACAACCCTGTTGATTATGTGATACATTCCGCCGTCCACAGTTACTCTGCATCTTCTGCTCATACAACATCCTCCATATCTTTAAATCTCTGATGTTATAACGCGCAGAATATCAATTCTGATTCAAATTCCAACCTCTGTCCCCACTTATTTTGTTTTTTTATGGGGACAGAGGTTGCAGAAGGCACAGCAGACAAAAAAAGGCATCCCCAAAGGGATGCCTTAATAAAATCATCAACTTCCTAGATTATTTCAGAAGACCACCGATCTGAACGAAAAGTGGAGCAAATACTACAGCGATGATTGTCATAAGCTTAATAAGAATGTTGATTGAAGGTCCGGATGTATCCTTGAACGGGTCACCGACTGTATCACCTACAACAGCAGCCTTATGTGTGTCAGAACCCTTTCCGCCGTAAACACCACTCTCAACATATTTCTTTGCATTGTCCCATGCACCACCGGCATTAGCCATCATGATAGCCAGGAGAACACCTGCAGAAAGAGCACCACCCAGCATACCGCCAAGAGCAGCAGGTCCAAGAATGATACCAACAGCAAGAGGAGCAACGATTGCCATTACACCAGGCATGATCATCTCTTTAAGAGCAGCACCTGTTGAAATTGATACACATCTTGCATAATCAGGCTTTGAAGTTCCCTTCATGATTCCCTTGTCTTCTCTGAACTGGCGTCTTACTTCCTCGATCATCTGGTTAGCAGCTTTTCCTACTGAGTTCATAGTCATTGCAGAGAACAGGAAAGGAAGCATTGCACCGATGAAAAGTCCGACGATTACCAGTGGATCCAGAAGTGAAACAGCATCAAGCTTTGTAACTGCAGCATAAGAAGCGAAAAGAGCAAGAGCTGTAAGAGCAGCAGAACCGATGGCAAATCCCTTTCCGATAGCTGCTGTTGTGTTACCTACAGAGTCCAGTGTATCTGTGATGTTTCTTACACCTGCAGGAAGCTCTGACATTTCAGCGATTCCACCGGCGTTATCAGAAACAGGACCATAAGCGTCAACTGCAACTGTCATACCTGTTGTTGAAAGCATACCTACAGCAGAAAGTGCGATACCATACATACCACCGAATTTATATGCAACATATACACCGATGGCGATCAGAAGGATAGGAACCAGTGTAGACATCATACCAACTCCGAGACCGGAAATGATTGTTGTAGCTGCACCTGTCTGTGACTGCTCAGCAATTTTCTTTACAAACTTATAATCAGCAGATGTGTAGATCTCTGTAACCTTTCCGATAAGAATACCTACAACAAGACCAGCAATGATTGACCATGCATAGTTATAAGTTCCAAGCATCTTATTAGAAAGAATTATTGTTGCGATAATGACGATGACACCGCTGAGATAAGTTCCCATATTCAGTGCGCTTGCAGGGTTCTTGCCCTCTTTTCCGCGAACACAGAAAATACCGATCACAGAAGCAATGATACCGATAGCAGCAATAAGCAGAGGGAATGTAGCAGCTGTTGTCTGTGAGAAGTGTCCTCCGAACTTAGGTGCAGAAAGTGATGCAACTGCAGCAAGTGTGACTACAGACACTACAGAACCTACATAAGATTCGAAAAGGTCAGATCCCATACCTGCAACGTCACCTACGTTATCACCTACGTTATCTGCGATAACAGCAGGGTTACGAGGGTCATCCTCAGGAATTCCGGCTTCAACCTTACCAACCAGGTCAGCACCTACATCGGCTGCCTTTGTATAGATACCGCCGCCGACACGGCCGAAAAGAGCCATGGAAGAAGCACCGAAACCAAATCCTGTGATACATTCTGTCACTGTAGCCAGATCAAGAACGCATACGATAATTCCAAGTCCAAGAAGTCCCAGGCCTGAAACACAGAGTCCCATAACAGCACCTGATCTGAAAGCGATCTTAAGTGCTTTGTTCATACCGGAATCCTTGGCTGCAGCTGCTGTTCTGACGTTACCCCTTGTAGCAACATTCATTCCAAAGAAACCTGCAAGAACTGAAAGAACAGCACCGAAAAGGTAGAGAACAGCTGTTGTCCAGCTCAGGGCAAATCCAATAAGTAAGAAAAGAGCGGCAATAACGATAACCATTGTCTTGTACTCTCTCTTCAAGAATGCGAAAGCTCCCTCTCTGATATAACCGGAGATCTCGATCATTCTTTTTGTGCCGGCATCTGAACTGCATACCCACTTGCCGAGGATAAAAGCCACAGCAAGTCCGATGGCAGCAGCGATGACAGCAATAGTAGCGCTTGTCATTTAATACCTCCAACGTATTACAAATAAACATAATGCGTGTATTTAGAATTTCTGACGGATTATAGCATTTCATCATACAAAAATCAATAGAATTGACTTCTGTATATAAAAAAAGTGACTATTCAGTATCAGTATAAGGTGCCACCATTTTCTGTATCTGTTCCATTTTGGCATCCAGCTGGGCACCGGTCTCAGCACATTCCAGCAGCTGTCTGTGCACAGTATGTGACAGTTCCTCCGGAATATTTTTCTTGTACCTGATCTTATGCTCAAGGCTGGCCCACCAGTCCATGGAAATAGTCCGGAACTGCACCTCAACTTTCATCATTTTTTTCGTTTCATACAGGAAAATAGGAGTTTCTATGATCAGATGAAGACTGCGGTAGCCATTAGATTTCGGATTGGCAATATAATCTTTCTTCTCGAACAATGTGACATCATCCTGCTTCAGCAGTGATTCTGACAGAGCATATATATCAGATGTGTGAGAACAGATGACCCTGACACCGGCTATATCAAAAATATTTTTCTCAATGCTTTCTGTGGTAAATGGAAGCCTGCGTCTGTTCATCTTCTCCCACAGGCTCTCCGGTGATTTCAGACGTGATCTGATGGACTCAATGGGATTTCTGTCATATTTCAGGGACAGCTCCTCATTTATGACCCGGAATTTGGTCTCTATGGCCATCATGGCGCATTTATAATAGGCCATAAGTTCCTTATAAGGCTGGGCATTCTTTCCCATCCACTGAGCAATCTTGGTCTTTGGCATGACAGCCAGAAGCAACCTTCTGAGAGGATCATTACCACTGTCAAACAAACTGCCAAAAAAAGCCATATATGCCTCCCTGAACTAAAAAAGTGATTTTACAAAACTCCAGACGATCAGACCTGACACCATCAGTTTCAGTCCTGTTCCAAGAAGAAATCCTTTCAGAGATCCCACAGCAGAATGCAATGCCTTGCGCACATCATCATTGACAAGCATCTCGCCTGCAAATGCCCCCAGAAAAGGACCGATAATAATACCAAGGGGACCGGCCAGAAAAAGTCCGGCTATCAGACCGATCACAGATCCCCAGGTCCCACCCCTGGTACCTCCGGATTTCTTGGTGAACCATACAGAAGCCACAGAATCAAATACTGTCACAGCAAGAGTGACAAGTCCCCATACGATAACACCACGGCCCGTCATTGAGCTGAAAGAGGTGAATTTTCCCAGAAGCAGTCCGAGCCAGACCAAAGGAACGCCAGGCAGCACAGGAAGCACACATCCGGCGACCCCGGCTAAAAATGAAAGTGATGCAAGAATTATAAGAGCAATATCAAGAATCATTCTATTCCCCTCTATTGACAATATAACACAATAAATTAAAATTTTGATATGAAATCACGAATATTTTTTATTATTTGTGTGTGTTCGATCATCCTGACCGCATGTCAGCCACAGAAAGGATCTCCAGAAATCACATTGAAAATAAATGATGTAGAGTTTACCGCAGAGATAGCAGACACTCCTGAACTTCAGGAAAAAGGTCTGATGGACAGAAAAGCTCTGTCCCCGCTGCATGGCATGCTTTTTACCTATAAGTACGATGCAAAAAAATCCTTCTGGATGAAAAACACATATATACCTCTGTCCATCGCATTCATCGCATCTGACGGTACCATAAAAGAAATATATGACATGAAACCACTGTCCACATCGATCATCAGCTCAAAATTTTCAGTACGCTATGCCCTGGAAGTGAACCAGGGTGAGTTTGAGAAGAACGGGATCTCAGCCGGAGACAGAGTAATATTTCCGATCAATTTTCCTCGGTAGATGACAGCTCAGGAAACAAACCGAAATCAGGCTTTTCATCAGGAGCATCTGGCTTATTCAAAAGGATCTCAACTTTCCGTTCCATCTTGGAAATCTCTTTTTCAAGTGATGCAGCCAGTTTTGTTCCCTCTGAAAAATACTTCATGGCATCTTCAATAGAAATACCGCTCTCTTTCATCTTTGCGTTCAGTTCTTCCAGTCTTGCAATCTTATTTTCAAAGCTCTCCATATCTCATCTCCGAATCTTTATAGCTCTGGCATCTGCACAGCCATCAAAAAATCTTATCTCCAGCTCGTCATCAGCATGTATATTCTCAGCACTTCCCGCATGTTTTCCGCTGCTGACATTGAAAACAGAGGCATATCCCTTTCTGAGGATAGCTTCAGGCGAGGAAGCATTCAGTTCCATGACAAGAAGCTCCAGACGGTGTTTCTTTTCTTTAATGATATCAGAAATAATCCTGCGGCAATCATCCTCAGCCATGGAGAGACGCTGCCGTCTGTCATCCAGCACTCCCACAATATTCCGCTGGAAAGTCTCATAAGAGAAGGCACTGAGCATCAGCTTTGCCCGTTCAATACGGCTCTCCATACTGCCGATCATTGATTCCTTACAGCCATTGATACGCTCCAGCAGATTGCCAGCTTCTTTGGAGACGATCTCAGCCGCAGCAGAAGGTGTAGGTGCTCTCATATCAGCGGCAAAATCAGTCAGTACCACATCTATCTCATGCCCGACAGCCGAAATGACAGGAATATCAGAAGCAGCCACAGCCCTGACCACCTCCTCATCAGAAAACGGGAGAAGATCCTCAGGGGCGCCTCCGCCTCTGGATACCAGCAGCACATCACACATTCTGAACATATTGGCCCTGCGTATCTGGGCAGCTATGACAGGAGCAGCCTCGTCACCCTGTACAGGAGCCGGCAAGATGACCAGATTTATATTATTATTCCTCCGCTTAAGGACTTTCAGGATATCGCGGATCGCAGCTCCGGTCGGAGAAGTCACAACACCGACACGCTTAGGATACAAAGGTATGGCTTTTTTTCTGCTGACATCAAAAAGCCCTTCTGCCGCCAGTTTCTGCTTGCGTTTCTCAAGCTGGGTAAAAATATCTCCCAGACCGGCTTTGTCTATATATGAGCATATGATCTGATAACTGCCTGATTTGGCATAAACAGAGATATTCCCGGTGACGACCACCAGATCTCCGTTGGCAGGTATATATCCGGCACTTCTGGCCGAACGCTGAAACAGCACACCGGAAATGGCTGCCTCATTATCCTTCAGTGTAAAATAATAGTGCCCGGAACTGGAAACCTTGAATCCGGAGACTTCTCCCTCTATCTGGACAGAGTAGAACTCTCCCTCAAGATAATCCTTGATAAGTCCTGTGATCTCAGAGACTTTATAACACCGGGCACGTCTGACAGTCATATCCTATGATGATCAAAGAGAAGAAAGCTTCACAGGCTTAGGATTCTCATTGGAACCGAGAATCGAACCCAGTTCCTCCATAATAGCCTTTCCACGGGAATTAAGCTTCTCAGGTATCTGCACCTGAAGTTTTATATAAAGGTCTCCCTTCTTGCTCTCATTATGTATGAAAGGAACGCCCTCACCCTTCAGCCGCAGCATCTTGCCGTTCTGAACTCCGGCAGGAATCTTCACATTCACTTTCTTCTCATCCAGAGTGTCTATACTGATAGTAGCACCAAGTGAAGCCTGCACTATGGAAATAGGGATCATACAGTAAAGGTCATTGCCATTTCTTTCGAAATACTCATGATCACGCACATTTATGAAAACATACAGATCACCCGGCATACCACCGGCAGGAGCCGCATCACCCTGACCAGGTATGTTCATCCGCTTGCCAGGCTCAATTCCCGCAGGAATAGTGACTTTGATCTTCTGCACCTTTCTGGTGACACCTGAGCCGCCGCAATGCTTGCACGGATGCTCAATGATAGAACCCTCACCATGACATGTAGAACATGTGGTGGCAATGGAGAAGAAACCAGAATTTCTCCTTACCTGACCGGCGCCTCCGCAGGTAGGACACATCTTGCGTCCTGAACCTGCGGCAGCACCGCTTCCCTTACATTCAGAACAGGTATTGTTCTTGTTATATGAGATCTCTACTTTTGTACCGTAGACAGCATCCTTAAAAGAGATATCAAGATCATAACGCAGGTCAGCTCCCCTGTAGGAGCCGGCACTGCTGCCGCCACGTCTGCCTCTTCCTCCGCCGCCTCCGCCAAACAGAGAATCAAAAATGTCGAAATCACTGCCAAAAATATCACTGAAATCATGGAACACGGTGGAGTAGTCATGACCTGCCCCACCGGCTCCTCCATCCACACCGGCAAAACCGAACTGGTCATATGCCTGGCGTTTGGAATCATCCCCCAGAACCTCGTAGGCTTCGGTAGCTTCCTTGAACTTTTCCTCCGCCTCCGGGTTTCCCTGGTTCCTGTCAGGATGATATTTTATGGCAAGCTTTCTGTAAGCTTTTTTTATTTCATCTTTGGAAGCACCTTTCTCGACTCCCAAAACCTCATAATAATCACGTTTGTTAGCCAATTTAAAAGTCCGTCAATTATTTCTTTTCGTCATCAACAACTTCAAAATCTGCATCATCTACAGAACCATCCTTAGGTCCCTGTGACTTTGCACCGGCACCAGGATTCTGTCCTCCGAAGCCAGCACCAGGATTAGGACCTGCCTGCTGTCCTGCTCCCTGAGCAGCCTTTGAAGCGGCATACATCTGTTCTGCCAGTTTGTATGCAGCCTGTTTCAATGCCTCGATCTTTGCCTTGATATCATCAATGTTGTCTGTCTTCACAGCATCCTTCAGAGCCTTCAGAGCAGTCTCGATCTTTCCCTTGTCATCACCGGAGATCTTGTCACCATATTCTTTCAGAGATTTCTCTGTCTGGTAGATCATGCTGTCAGCCTCATTTCTGACCTCGATCTTTGCCCTTTCCTTCTTATCCTCTTCGGAATGTGCCTCAGCCTCTTTGACCATTCTGTCGATCTCGCCCTCGGAAAGTCCGGATGAAGATTCGATCTTGATTGTCTGTTCCTTGCCTGTAGCCATATCCTTTGCAGATACATGCACGATTCCGTTGGCATCGATATCGAATGTGACCTCGATCTGAGGAACTCCTCTTGGTGCTGCAGGAATACCCTCAAGGTTGAACATTCCCAGGGTCTTGTTATTGCATGCCATCTCTCTCTCTCCCTGGAGAACATGAATGGAAACAGCTGTCTGTCCGTCTGCGGCAGTTGAGAAGATCTGGCTCTTTCTTGTAGGAATTGTTGTATTCCTGTCGATGAGTTTTGTGAACACACCGCCAAGAGTCTCGATTCCCAGTGAAAGCGGAGTTACATCCAGCAGCAGGATATCCTTGACATCTCCGCCAAGAATACCACCCTGGATTGCAGCACCCATTGCAACGACCTCGTCAGGGTTCACGCTCTTGTTAGGCTCCTTGCCGAAAATCTGCTTTACCATTGTCTGCACAGCAGGAATTCTTGAAGAACCGCCGACTAGAATGACTTCGTTGATCTCGGAAGCTGCAAGACCTGCATCTTTCAGTGCCTTGATACATGGCTCCTTTGTCTTCTCGATAAGATCTGCCACCATACCTTCAAATTTTGCTCTTGTAAGAGATGTCTGAAGGTGCTTAGGACCTGTGGCATCTGCTGTGATGAACGGAAGATTGATCTCTGTGGACTGAGCGCTGGAAAGCTCGATCTTTGCCTTCTCCGCAGCCTCCTTCAGTCTCTGGAGTGCCATTCTGTCCTTTGACAGGTCGATTCCTGTGTCACCTTTGAATGTGTCAATAAGCCAGCGGATGATCTCCTGGTCAAAGTTATCACCGCCAAGGTGTGTGTCTCCGTTGGTTGACTTTACCTCGAAAACACCATCGCCAAGTTCCAGGATGGAGATATCGAAAGTACCACCGCCAAGGTCATATACTGCGATCTTCTCTTCAACTTTATCCTTGCCGAAACCGTAAGCCAGTGAAGCTGCTGTAGGCTCGTTGACAATTCTCTTGACTTCCAGACCTGCGATCTTTCCGGCATCCTTTGTAGCCTGTCTCTGGGCATCGTTGAAGTATGCAGGAACTGTGATGACTGCCTCTGTTACAGGCTCGCCAAGGTAATCCTCTGCTGTCTTCTTCATCTTCTGGAGAACGGCAGCTGAGATCTCAGGAGCAGAATACTGTTTGCCTCTGATGTTGACACGGATATCCTGGGCAGGACCGCCTTCCATTCTGTATGGCATAAGGGCTGCATCTGCCTGCATCTCACCGAACTTGCATCCGATGAATCTCTTGATCGAATAAATTGTATTTTCAGGGTTTGTGACCATCTGGTTCTTTGCAGGCTGGCCAACAAGTCTTTCCCCTTTTTCTGTAAATGCTACGATAGACGGAGTTGTTCTCTGTCCCTCAGAATTGGCGATCACAACTGGTTCGCCACCTTCCATAACTGATACACATGAGTTTGTGGTTCCAAGGTCAATTCCTATTACTCTTCCCATTTTACACCTTCCTTATATATAAATCTTTTATTTTCAGTTTGTCTCTTTCTCAGCTTTGCCAGGCATACAAACCTGCACTTTGGCATGTCTGAGAATTCTGTCATTCAGAATATATCCGTTCTGAAAGACCTGGGCAACAATGGCCTCTTTAACATCAGGGGATTCTGTCATCATGAGAGCCTCATGTTTTTCCGGATCAAAAGGCTCATTCAGCGGTGAGAATTTCTTCAGTCCCCACTTTTTCTCCAGCATACCGGAGAACTGTTTCTCGATCATCTGGACACCATTGAGAAATGTGTCAAAATCCCTGTTCTGACCAGAAGAAGAAACAGCACGCTCAAAATTATCCAGAACCTCGATCAGATCCTCAAGCAGAGAGGAATTGGCATATTTCACTGCCTCTTCCTTATCCCGGATAAGTCTCTTCCTGAAATTCTCAAAATCAGCATATTTGCGCACATACTGATCCTTCATCTCATTCTTTTCATCTTCAAGCTTTTTTATCTGCTCTTTCAGAACAGCAGTCTCATCAACTTCGGCAGCAACAGCCTCTTCGTTCTGTTCTGCTTCCTGTGGTGTCGCCTGACTATCCACCTGCTCCTTGATCTCATCCCTGCTGTCTTCAGTATCTTTTTTCATTTAAATCAATCCTTCAAAATTATAAATATATAAAAAATAATAATTTGCTGATAAGAGTGTCAAGTTCCACAGTTAAAATCTCTGATAAGTTCCACCTCTCCCTCACTTATTCCCAGGGTCTCAGAGATCTTTCTGTTATTCCAGCCCCGCTGCACCAGCTGTTTCACCATCTCAGTCCGGTTCTGCACATTTCCGCTGACAGGCATATCTGACGGTTCAGGAGGTTCAGTCACTGCCGTATCAGCAGCAACATCCTGAACATGCTCCGGAGCCGCGCTCCTCACACCAAGCCCTCCCAGGAGCGACACTGTCTCCTCACCTTTCCGGACTGCCTCATTCAGTCTTGTCTCAGTTCTGGCCAACCAGTCCATGCTGCGATCCAGGCGATCCAGTTTCTCCTGAACATCTGACAGAAGCTGCTCTTTCTCCCTGAACCCGTCAGTCAGTCCGGTGAGAATATCCATTTTTTCCTTAAAACTGCGCACAGCATCAGCCTCATAAGCCTTCATGCAGTCCTCAAGACGACCAGTTCCCTGCTCTTTCAGTGCCTGAACCTTGCCTTCAAGTGCCCATATCTCAGTCTTCAGCTTGTCCAGCCCCTCGATCCTGACATTTATATCCTGCTGGCAGGCATCAACACAGTTTCTGATTCCCTGGACCTTCACATCCATCTCATGGCTGAGAGATGCTATGATGTTCTCCTCCATGGAACTGTTGCGCTCACGCACCAGACCAAGCTCCTGGAAATATTCATCAGCAGCCTGTCCCACCTTCTCCTTCATATCCGCAAGACGCTCTGACAGCACGGATTCAAGCTTCCGGCAGGCATTATCAGTGACCACATTCTGCCGTCCGGTCAGTTCCTCCATCTTGCCGTTAAAAAGGGCAACCCGCTCTCCGGCCTGCTGCACCTCAT
>JAKSTW010000015.1 GCA_024402405.1 Spirochaetia bacterium
ACTGCCAGCAATAAATACTTTTTCATTTTTCTTCTCCTTTTAACTGATTTCAGCAAATTAAAAATCTGCAAGGTTTTTTAATTTTATTAGCTGATAGCTAATAAAATAATCGTCTTTAAACAAATTGTAAAGTACCTTATTAGCTATTAGCTTATAAATTGTAAAAATGGAACTCAGAAAAATATTCACAGAAAATCTAAAAAGATACAGAAAAGAAAATTATCTTTCACAGATGAAGCTTGCAGAACTGTGCGATACAGCCACAAGCTATATAGGGGAAATTGAGGTCGGGCTTAAATTTCCATCCATTGAAATGCTGGAGAAAATTTCCAATGCACTAAATACACCGGTCTATAAATTCTTCATGGACAATGAGGGACAGTCCCCGAGGGAACTCCAGTACCAGCAGCGCAAGCAGCTGATTGAGCACCTGAATTCAGCTATTGAAGAGATAGTAAAAAAAGAATTGCCATTCGATATTGATCTGAAATAATAGCATAAAAAAAGCTCCCCTTTCGGGGAGCCTGCTTATACAAAGTCTTGGACTCTATTATTTAGCCAGTGAGAGAAGGATACCTGCTGCAACTGCAGATCCGATTACTCCTGCTACGTTTGGTCCCATAGCATTCATAAGGAGGAAGTTTGTAGGATCCTCTTTCTGACCTACTTTCTGAACTACTCTGGCAGCCATTGGTACAGCTGAAACTCCGGCAGCTCCGATCATAGGGTTGACCTTGCCTTTTGTGATGATCTTAAGAAGCTGTCCGAACAGTACACCACCGGCAGTTCCCATACAGAATGCAACCAGACCCATGATGATGATCTTGATTGTCTGGAATGTGAGGAAGTGCTCAGCAGACATCTTGGAACCTACAGCGAGGCCCAGGAAAATTGTTACGATGTTCATAAGCTCGTTTCCGGCAGTCTTTGTAAGTCTTTCTGTACAGCCGCACTCTTTCATGAGGTTACCGAGCATGAGCATACCGAGAAGTGATGCTGCATCCGGAACCAGCAGGGTTGCTACGACACATACAATGATAGGGAACAGGATCTTCGCTGTCTTGGAAGCCTCTTTGACTTCTGACATGTGGATCATTCTGTCCTTCTTTGATGTGAGAGCCTTGATGATAGGTGGCTGGATGAAAGGAACAAGAGCCATATAAGAATAAGCTGCAACCGCAATAGGTCCCAGCAGGTGTGGAGCCAGTCTTGATGTCAGGAAGATAGCTGTAGGACCATCAGCACCACCGATGATACCGATGGAGGCAGCCTCACAGAATGTGAATCCCATTGCCTTTGCACCGATAAGTGTGGCAAAGATACCAAGCTGTGCCGCAGCACCCAGAAGGAATGTCACAGGGTTTGCCAGCAGCGGTCCGAAGTCTGTCATCGCACCGATACCAAGGAAGATCAGTGGAGGGAAGATTCCGTGTTCAACACCGAAATAGAAATATCTGATGAGACCGCCGTCATCCATAAGTCCTGTAATAGGAAGGTTTACCAGGATACAGCTGAATCCGATTGGAACCAGCAGCAGTGGCTCAAATCCACGTACAATACCCAGATACAGCAGGAGACAACCCATGCCGATCATAACCAGATACTGCCATGTAAGATGAGCAAATCCTGTTCCGCCCAAGAAGTTCATTAACAAATCTAACATGAAATTGCTCCTTAAGCCAATTTAACGATGGCCTGGCCCTTCTGTACACTTGCTCCTGCAGCGAGGCTAACTTCAGCTACTGTTCCGTCACATGAAGCAAATACTTCCATGTCCATCTTCATAGCTTCCATAATAGCTACCAGCTGACCATTCTTGATTGTGTCACCAGCCTTAACCTTAACATCTTTGATTGTTCCAGGCATTGGTGCAACAACTGCCTTTCCTCCGGCAGCTGCGGCAACTGGTGCAGGTGCCACTGGAGCTGCGGCAACTGGTGCAGCAACCGGTGCCTTTCTAGGAGCAGGCTTCTTAGCAGCTCCGCCGATAAGCTTTACATTGTATGTCTTACCATCTTTTGTGATAACAAGGTTTTCGCCGTCGCTCTCAACGTCTACTTTGTATTTGTTACCATCGAACTCAAAATTAATTTCTTTTTTCATCTGTTAACTCCGGAAAGTCTTTTTGAAACTCTTGGCGCAGATGCCCATGAGTCATATTTTAAATTTTCACTTGGTGTCCAGGCGAGTGCTGAAACCGGCTCCTCATCCTGAGCAACATATGCGGCCACTGCGGCAACGATCCAGTCTGTATTCTCAGCAGCTTTTGCAGCAGGCTCTGCAGCCTTGGCAGCTGGTGCCGGAGCAGGAGCAGCCTTGGCAGCTGCCTTTGCTCTTTTTGCATTATCCCACTTTCCGAGCAGCACCATGATGATGGCAAGGAAAGCAAGGAAGCAGAATACAGTCGGCAGACCGATAGCGGTAGTGATCAGTGTATAGCTGAATGCTTCTATATCCATATACTACTCCAAATCAGAGAGGAATGTTGCCGTGCTTCTTAGCAGGTCTGTCTTCTCTCTTTGTGATGTGCATCTCAACAGATCTGATGAGTTCGATTCTTGCATATTTTGGATCGATGACATCATCAACATATCCGTATCCTGCAGCAACGAATGGGTTCATTACCTCAGCCTCAAACTCAGCGATCTTCTCTGCTCTCTTAGCCTTTGGATCCTCAGCAGCCTTGATCTCCTTTCTGAAGATGATGTTTGCAGCGCCGGCAGCACCCATTACAGCGATCTGTGATGTAGGGAATGCCAGTGTTCTGTCGTAACCAAGCTGCTTAGCAGACATTGCGATGAATGCTCCGCCGTAGGACTTTCTTACGATAAGTGCTACCTTTGGAACTGTTGCCTCTGCAATAGCGTAGAGGATCTTTGCACCGTGTCTGATGATTCCGCCGTGTTCCTGCTCAACGCCTGGGAGGAAGCCCGGTACGTCTACCAGTGAAACTATAGGAATGTTGAATGCATCGCAGAATCTGATGAATCTTGCACCCTTGTCTGATGAGTTGATGTCAAGGGAAGCTGCGAAGAACTTAGGGTTGTTGGCGAAAATACCAACTGTTCTACCGTTGAGTTTTGCGAAACCTACAACAACGTTCTTTGCGAAATCAGCCTGCACTTCCATAAAGCTGTCTGCATCGAAAATTGAGTAGATGAACTCTTTCATATCATATCCCTGGTTGATGTTGTCAGGAAGAATGTCCAGAAGTTCCGGAGTCTCTCTGTCAACAGGGTCTGTGCAAGGTGCAACAGGAGCAGGCTCCATGTTGTTTGCAGGGATGTAGCTGAGAAGCTTTCTGACACCCTCGATACAAGCTTCCTCTGTAGGGAATCTGAAGTGTGCGACACCGCTTGTTCCGCAGTGAGCAGCTGCTCCGCCGAGAGCTTCCTGTGAGATCTCCTCACCTGTAACTGATTTGATTACTTCTGGTCCTGTGATGTACATATTGGAAATGCCGTCGACCATGAAGATGAAGTCTGTGATGGCCGGTGAATAAACTGCACCGCCGGCACAAGGTCCGAGGATCACAGAAATCTGTGGAATAACACCAGAAGAAATTGTGTTGTTTCTGAAAAGTTTTCCGTAACCGCCGAGAGCCAGGATACCTTCCTGGATTCTTGCTCCGCCGGAATCATTTACCTGGATGAAAGGTGTTCCGTTCTTCAGTGCAAGAGCCTGAGCGTTTGCAATTCTTTCCGCATGCATCTCACCCAGAGATCCGCCAAGAACTGTGAAATCCTGTGATGATACGAAAACCTGCTTTCCATCAACCTTTCCGCATCCTGTAACAACTCCGTCTCCCAAGAATTTGTTCTTGTCAAGTCCGAATTTGTCAGCACGTCCTACCATGTAGGTGCCGTCTTCAATGAATGAACCCTCATCGAAAAGAAGGTTGATTCTCTCTCTGGCAGTAAGCTTTCCTTTCTCATGCTGTGCAGCTACTCTGGCTTCTCCGCCACCTGCAAGCATCTTGGAACGCATATCCTTAAATTTCTGTAAGGCTTCTTTGTTACCCAACTTAATCCTCCAAAAAAAGTGTTTCTGAATTAGCACCCGCAGCATCGAATCAACACAATACTGCGAGTATAGTCAATATAAATTAACATGAAAAAATGTTTTCGGTCAAGGACTATGACCATTATAGATAAGCCGCCATCCTATGTACTGATGCAGTGATAAAAAGAGTCGCTATAATAAGAAAATATTTACTTACAGAATTATCAGAGTCTCACTCATCATCGCATGGCAGATGTATAAGATCACCGCAGATACGGCCATACTCTGCCGGCTTCCAGTGCATGATCCCAGAAGATGGGGTAAATGTCATTTCTCCGAATCTGATCCCCTTCGCCGTGTCATAAAAATCAACACGGACAAAATAAAATCCTGCACTGAGTTTTCCGGCCAGCTCAAGCATCTTATCGAGATTTTCAGGCCTTGGGATATTTTCCGTACAGCGTTCGTAGGCAGTGCTGTTGATAAAAGGCTGCAATTTCCATTGTGTATCAAAAAAAGCCATGGATGGTCTGGTTCCTTTCCTCCCTGAGATGACCAGGATATATGTTGGTTTCCCGTCCATGCACCAGATCTTATAATCTTTAAGGTCTTCTCCGTCTTCTGAAATATTTTCCTCCACAACGATCTTGGGCACTATATTACTGTAATGCAGCTCAAATCCACCCTTCCAGGCATAATCAGTCGTCAGCCAGTCGTGAAATTTTCTTCTTGCATCCTCAGCATCGAAATCTTTCCTGTCGTCTACTATCACATTAAAATGGGAGCCATGATTGGCCTTCATGACAAATCTCCTTGGAAGGCTGTCCAGATCGATCTCTTCAAAAGTATCATAAACCCCCAGAAGCGGTATAAGATATTCTTTGCCTATGCGTTCTTCTATAAATTCCCTCACCAGATATTTATCGGCCAGCCGCGTTTTCTCCGGAGTGCTGTCATTGAGTTTCAGCCACTGGATCTTTTCCTCAAATGTCTTAGGATGCCTGAGATCAGGATAATATCCCATTCTCAGATAAAACCAGACAGAAAGGGCTCTTTCATACTCAGATGGAGCAAGGTGAGGACCGTAAACACGCATAAATTCATCATTCAATTGTCTGCATTCACTTATAAATGCCCTGTGAACGATCTTCTTTGCCATTTTTCTGATAAAGTTCATAAATCAACAACCTCCTCACTTTTTCCAGCATCAGGATCAGATCCTTTCAGAATACCCACCCCTGTCAGGATCAGCAGGATCGAAAAGATGACAGTAAGCCAGCACATGATGGCATGGGGTCCGAACGCAAGAGCAGAGACACCCAGGGTAGCAGCTGTATAAGCTCCTGTGGTCGACCATCCTATGAGAGGAGATATACCTGTTCCTGTATCCAGCAGAAGCCGCGACAGGACTCTTCGGTCAACCCTGTATTTGTCAAACAGATCCCGGCATGTGCTTCCAACCAGTGGATAAGATACATAATATGCTCCAGTGATCATAAAAAAGATGCCGTGGACAAAAAGTACATACAGCTGCATCGTTCTTGGCCCAGAAGCAAATCTCATCGCAATTTTCAAAACTATATCAGTAACGCCGGCGGCCTGAAGCGTACCGCTGAAAGCCGCAGCTGCTATCAGAAGCCCCAATGTGGAATACATACTGGAAAAACCGCCGCGGCTCAGCATTTTATCAAGCAGTTCAGAAGAAGTGTCTGCATTGTAACCGCTGTTAAGGATTTCCAGGACTGAAGAAAAGCTCTGTCCCTGAACAAGTACAGCCAGCAGAATACCTGCCGCAGTACCGCAGATAAAGACAGGCATGACAGGCTTTTTCATTATCAGCAGCACAATGACTGCCAGCAGTGGCAGCAGAAGCAGTGCAGAGAGGGAAAATGTGTTCTCAAGAGTCAGAAACATCTCATCAAAAAGAGTTGAGCCAATACTGTTTTCAAGCAGTGCCTTTCCTCTGATGATGTAATATATCATTGAAATAATATATGCCGGAACAGTGGACAGCATCGACTGCCTTATACCTTGCAGCAGCGGAACCTTTGTCACAGAACATACAATGACTGTGGAATCAGACATAGGTGAAAGCGTATCTCCGAAAAAAGCTCCAACCACCACTGCAGAAGCGGTCAGATAGGCAGGAACGCCCAGCCCCTCACTTACAGTCATGGCAGCTATTCCTATGGTAGCCATAGTTCCCCAGCTGGTACCTGCCACAACTGACATGACAGTGCACAGCAGGCATACCACGGGCAGGAAGATATCAGGCCGCAGGAAACGGAATCCCAGATACATCAGATAGGGAATCGTTCCTGAAGCCATCCAGCAGCCCACCATCATTCCGACACAGAGGAGAATAAGCACTGCCGGAATCATGCCGGCTATTGCTTTTTCCACACATTGCATCAACTGTCTGTAAGAGATTCCCGCGAATAAAACATCAAGGGTCCCCAACAATAAAGCTGCGGTAGCCAGAACCGTACTGCTCCCGCATTTCCATACTGTCAGCCCTGTGCATACATAGAGTATCCCACAGAACAAAATGACCAATGTTTTCAAATCCTGTTTTTTCATACTTCAATGACAACTTTCAATTGAATGAGGAATTATCTGGCCACCAGTCCTCCATCACAGAGATAATGACCGCCTGTGCAGAAAGAGGCTTTATCTGTGGACAGGAAATATACCAGTTCTGCCACTTCAGCAGGAGCACCGGCACTTCCTCTGGCATAAAGCTGATTCTCTCTTTCCCAGTATTCATCCAGGGTGACACCATCTGATTTTGCAAAATCTATAAAAAGGTCATCCACCAGTTTGGTCCGGATAGTACCTGCGCATACAGCATTGACTCTGACTTTTTTAGGTCCCAGATCGATGGACAGACTTCTTGTGATCTGTCCCAGAGCACCCTTGGTCAGGCCATAGGCAAAACTGTTCGGTTTTCCGACAAACCACTGATCTGAATCGTTAATGACAACGGAGCCGCCGCCATTGGCAATGATAAATGGAACCACTGCACGAAGAGTATGGAAACATCCGTAAACATTGGTTTTGACAACGAGATCGAATTCAGCAGGATCAACGTCCAGCATGGTATTGCATCTGTGGATACCTGCATTGCAGAACAAAGCAGTGATAGGTCCCACAGCTTTCTCTGCCTCCTCAGCAGCCTGCTGCATCGCCTTCAGATCTTTCACATCCGCAGCCTTGAACCACAGATCTTTTCCACCCAATTCCTTTACAAGTGCAAGTCCGTTCTGTTCATTGATATCGGTAAATGCAACTTTCCATCCCTCAGACAGAAATTTACGGACAGCTGCGGCACCGATTCCTATCGCTCCGCCGGTAATAAAAACAGTTTTCTGCATATTTTATCCTCACTTATTCTGAAACAGATCATCTATATTCAATATTCAGATATAATACTGACATACAAATCCATTATCATCAAGAGAAAATTCGGTCCATGAGAAAATGTCCGCCAGCGAGCTCTGTCCCTTTTGTCATAACACCTGGGGATTTCAAAAGGAATCAGACTGCCTCTCAGTCAAGAACTCTGTTCATTATAGACATGGCTTCCCTTATCTGCGCAGATGTGATGATAAGAGGAGGTGCTATGATAAGAACATTTCCATGGGTGTAAGTGCTGAATCCCTCATTCATCAGCCTGCTGATAAGGTCTGTCATATATTCATCGGACACCGGTTCCCGGGTAGCTCTGTCCCTGACCAGCTCAATTCCCGCGAAGAGACCGATGCATCTGATATCACCGATACAGGAATGCTTCTTATAAAGTTTTTTCAGCTCACGTGCCAGAACTTTTCCTGTGAAAGCAACCTTTGCAGGAATGTTCAGGCGCTCATACTCACTGATAACTGCCAGTCCCACAGCACAGCCCATAGGATATCCGCTGCATGTGAGTCCGCTGACCAGCTGGTGGCTGTCGAAATATGAGGCGATCTCACGGCTTACAATGACACCGCCCAGAGGGACGTAACCGCAGGTGATGCCCTTGGAGAATGTTATGATATCAGGCTCCACATCCCAGTTCTGGCAGGCAAACCATTTTCCGGTACGCAGCCATCCGGTCATGACCTCATCGCATACCATGAGAATGCCATATTTGGTGCAGAGTTTTCTGACTCCCTGCATATATCCGGCAGGAGGAATGATGATGCCGTTGCTGCCAGTGACACTCTCCATGAAAATGGCTGCGATCTGATCAGCACCCTCAAATATTATCTGCTGTTCCAGGCGGGAGAGATACCAGGCTGTGGCCTCCTCCTCTGACTTGAAGCCCATGTTGTCACGGTAAATATACGGATCAAAGAATTTGACAAATCCGCTGAGTCCCGGTTCTGCAGCAAACCGTCTGGACTCTCCTGACAGATTGGCTGCTCCGAAAGTAGCTCCGTGGTATGAACGGTAACGGCTCATGACTTTATAACGACCTGTGAAAGCACGGGCAATGCGCAGAGCATGTTCATTGGACTCAGCCCCCCCTAAGGTGAAAAGGACTTTGCCCATGTTGGCAGGCGCAAGGCTGATTATCTTATTTGCCAGCTCCTGGCGTCCATCAACATCATAAGCGGGAGAGATATAGCAGATCCTGTCAGCCTGTTCTTTGATAGCTCTGATTATCTTTCTGTTATGATGTCCGATGTTCACATTAACAAGCTGGGATGTCATGTCATAATAACGTTTTCCGTTATCATCCCAGAAAAATACGCCCTCGCTTTTCACAACCTTGATAGGATTGTAACCGCCCTGAACTTTCCATGGATACAAGCTGCAGCTGTCATTTATCATTGCAATTACCCTTTGTCTTTATAAAATTATTTATAAGTTTCCTGCTGATACTTCCGCAAGGTGGAATATCAGGCATTGAATCGGCTTTGAACCAGTCAGCCTTTATTATCTCAACACCGTCAGGATGGAGCTCTCCGGATTCCCACTCGGCGGTAAAGCCAAGCATGAAAGAATTAGGGAACGGCCAGCACTGACTGCCGAAATATTTTATATTTTTTACTTTTATGCCGACCTCTTCCATTATCTCACGGTGGATGGTGTCCTCTGCACTCTCGCCGCTTTCAACAAATCCAGCCAGGATGCTGTACCGCCCTGCCGGGAAATTGCTGTTGGATGCCAGCAGAAGTCTGTCCCCCTTAGTCACCGCCACGATCACAGCAGGAGAAAGAAGAGGATAATCTGTACGTCCGCATGAAGTACAGACTTTGGCACGCTCTGTCCCTGATGGCCGCATAGGCGCACCGCAGGAAGGACAGAATTTCCAGCTTTCAGTCCACCGGCTTATATGCCATGCACGACATATAAGATTGAACATATCCTCACCGACAGCCATGAAAAGATCTCTCGGCAGAGCATAAGGATAATTCGCCACACCGCAGCAGTTGTGATAAGGTTCCTCGGTCTCAAACACCTGAGCCGTAAAGACATTCTTTCCGTTCAGCTGGCCTATGTAAACAGGCTCTGTTGTTTTAAGTCCAAGTTCAGAAGGTCTGAGGAGTTCAGGAAAGCGGATCGAATCTCCGCTGCCAAAATAAAGAACTTTACCTTTTTTAAAAAGGAACCAGAATCCCCTTTGCTCAGTATTATCACAAAAAACACCTGGTACAAATTCCATAAATTTCTCCACAGGTAGAAATTTAATACTATTTAGCACATAAAGCAATATAACAGGTCAAAAATTCATTGATGATGTCAGATGGATAACACAATCTGACATGACAGCTGCCTGCGTCGTCCTGAGTCGTCAGTCATCTTCAGTATCGCGGTGTATGTAAACAACTCCTACTTGCAAAACCTCACCTTTCCCTATAAATTTGAATCATGAAAAAACAAGAACTTGGAACTGTAATATCAAATATCCAGGCAGCAAAAAACCTTCATTTCATAAAAATAAGGATCCCGGAGATCGCTCCGCTGCTCAGACCTGGAAATTTCATCAGCATACTTCCCCCTGCACAGTCAGGAGCTTTTCTCAGAAGACCATTCTCAGTGGCAGATGTCAGCGGTGATACCATAACACTGGTCATCAAAGCAATCGGCAAAGCCACAGCAGCCATCACCGGACTTGCAGCCGGGGACAGAGCCGAGATCATGGGACCTCTTGGACATGGTTATCCTGAATTTGACAGGAATAAAAAAATATGGCTCATAGGCGGCGGAACAGGCATAGCCTCCCTCCTTTTCCTGGAATCCGGCAGAAAAGGGTGCCAGGACAGACTGCTGTGGGGCGGCAGGACAAAGGATGAGATCCCGGAAGCCTGCAATATTCCGTGCAGATGCTTCATCTCAACAGATGACGGCACTGCAGGAGAGAAAGGAACATCAATAGATGTGGCAAAAAAATGGCTGAAAACAGAACGGCCAGATATCATAGTCTCATGCGGACCTCGCGGTCTGCTGAAGGCGGTGAAGCAGCTGTCGGCAGAAACCAGCATCCCAGCCTGGATCTCTACAGAAGAATTCATGGCATGCGGAATGGGAGCCTGTGCCGGATGCGCAGTTCCGCTGGAAAAAGGCGGTTATGCCAAGGCCTGTGCTGACGGTCCTGTGTTTAAGGCAGAAGAGGTGATTCTATGAATACATCCACAAAAATAGGAAATCTGGAACTTAAGAATCCATTCATCGCAGCCAGCGGAACTTACGGTTATGGCGTGGAATACACTGATCTTTCTCCGGCTGACCGCTGGGGAGCTGTGATCCTCAAGTCTGTGTCACCTAAGCCAAGGCCAGGAAACGTTCCGCCAAGGTGCTGCGAGACAGACTGCGGTATGATAAATTCCATCGGACTGGCCAACGAGGGACTTGAAGTATATATGAAGGAAAAGATTCCTGCATTCAGGAAGGCATTCCCCGGTGCCACATGCATAGCAAGTCTGGCAGGTGAGACATTGGAAGAATTTCTCCTTCTGGCTGAAAAACTCTCAGAAATGCCTGAAATAAAAGCTTTTGAGCTGAATATCAGCTGTCCTAATGTGGCCAAAGGCGGTATGCACTTCGGTGCTGACGGAAATGCATCCTGCCAGCTGGTGAGAGAATGCAAGAAAATCAGCAAAGTCCCGGTCTGGGTAAAAGTCACACCATCCACAACAGATCCTGTGGGTGTGGCTGCAGCCTGCGCAGAAGCAGGAGCTGATGCAGTGGTCGCCACAAATACCATACCTGCCATGAAAATAGATGTTCGCAGATGCAGACCTGTACTGGGAAATATTTTCGGAGGGCTCTCCGGACCGGCCATCTTTCCTGCATCACTGAGGATCGCATATCTCATACACCGTGCACTGCCAGAACTGCCTCTCATAGGCTGCGGCGGAGTTGACTGCGGCGAAAAAGCAGTTCAGTTCATCCTGGCTGGATGCAGCGCAGTGGAAATAGGAACTGCCACATTCAGAAATCCGGGAACAGAGCAGCTGTGTCTGGAATATCTGGAAAAATATATGGCAGAAATGAAATTTGGCTCCATAGAGGATTTCAGGGCATTGGCTCACAGAACAAACTGAAATTTCTGACACCTGTCTTCTTCAGCATATCCACAGCTGATATCACACTCTGATATGGCATATCTGATGCGGCATAGAGGAAGACAGGCGTTTCAGGGTCTTTCAGCATACACTCCCCCACTTTGTGCATCATCATAAAAGTCGATATGCTGTGTCCGTTGTATAAGAATCCCTGGTCTGAAATATGCAGTTCCATCGGTTCTGCAGCTGCGGATCCTGTGCCGGCATAGCTGTTTCCATAACCAAATGATGGCATGAAAGTTCCCACCACAAGAAAAAAAATCAGCAGAAGGAAAGCCAGATCACTGAATATGCCTGAAGAGAGGAAGTCCATCCTTTTTTTTCGGCAGCGTGCTATTCTCATATATTCTGCCTGTGACATTCAGCCAGAATGATCTTGCAGCTGTTCTCAAGGGACACAATATATTTATCCGCCATCGCTGCATAGATATGATAGAAAACAACTGCAAACACAGCTATGATAAGACCGAAAGCTGTGGTAATAAGAGCCTCAAAAATACCGGATGCAGCCAGACGTGCACTTATATCATCGGCACGGGCAATATCCATGAAAGTCCGGATCATACCGGTGACAGTTCCAAGAAATCCTGTGACAGGGGCAATGGAGCTTACAGCAGAAAGAATACCCAGGTGTCTTTCCACCATGATACCGCTCCCGGAAATGGCAGCTTCAGCAATTTCCAGTGAATCAGGATCATCAATAATTGTACGGTAAACAGCGGCACAGAGTTTCTTGCCTGACTGCCTTTCAAGGATCTTACCGGCCGAAGCTCTGTCCCCTTTTTTCAATTCAGCAGACACCTCAGCAGCCAGATCTGAAGTGCGAAGATCTATGGTCAGGAAGAAAACAGCCTTTTCAAGAATCACAGCAACTGTGACCAGCGAAAAAACCGCAAGTACCCACATGAGCGGTCCGCCCAGCAGAAACAAATCCATCAGTCTGATATTCTCTTCCATAGCAACCTCATATCCAAATAAGTTTTCATAATAATAACCTGAATATATTTCTGTGGACAATAGGATTTATTGCTGATAAAATAAATCCAGTCATGAAACAGTTTATTGATCTGCTTAAAAATTCAGAATATTGTGTGGTTTTCACAGGTGCCGGAGTGTCAACTCTGGCTGGAATCAAAGATTTCCGCGGCAAAAATGGCCTTTATAATACAGCCGGAGCCGATGCCGAGAAAATCTTCGACATAGATTATTTCAGGAAAGATCCATCTTTCTATTACAGGGCTGCAAAAAATTTCATATACAATCTGGAAGACAAAGTGCCGGCCATAGTGCATACAGAACTGGCCAGGCTTGAGAAAATGGGCATTGTGAAGGCTGTCATCACCCAGAATATTGACCTGCTCCATCAGAAAGCAGGCTCAAAGAAAGTCATAGAGGTCCACGGCTCACCTGAGATACACAGATGCAGAAAATGCGGCAAGATCTTTCACTTCAATGAGATCGTACCGGTAGTGCAGAAAGATGAAGTTCCCAAATGTGACAGATGCGGCGGAATAATAAAACCTGACATCACATTTTTCGGAGAATCCCTTCCTCCGATGGCAGTCGATGAGGCCATATATGAGGCATCAAAAGCCGACCTGATGGTAATTCTGGGTTCCACACTGGTGGTTCAGCCAGCAGCATCTTTTCCGCTGTATGCGCTCAGAAACGGCGGCAAACTTGTCATCGTCAACAACATGGAGACTCCATTGGATTATCTGGCAGTACAGAGATATGATGACCTGGAGACTGTCTTTAATTATATATCAGAAAATTTGAAGTGAGATCATGTACAATTACAAAAGAATATTCATTTTAGGATCAGGTTTTTCAAAGGCAATATCAAAGAAGATGCCGTCTATGAGTGAACTTACAGAACAGCTTCAGTCCCCTGCCGGCAACAGATACAAAGAACTATGGGATACAGTCAGTTATTATAAAAAGCAATCAAACAACTCAGAATTGCTGTCTGTAGAAAATGTGACATCACTGATCCTCGGAAGACAGATCTTCTACAACAATGATATGCACCTCCATTACAGGATACTTAAGAATCAGATAATTCACTGGCTGTATGAAAAAATCGATACAGCAGCCCATAATGTGGATAATGACAAAATTCAGGGAGTGATCGATTTTATAAAAGGATGTGCCATAGGTGACAGGAACGGCAGAAAATCACTGGTCATGACTTTCAACTATGACCTTCTTCTGGAGAGACTTTTCAACCAGTATATTGCCAGCCCTGCCCTTAACATGAACTATGTGGTCAAACTGAGACGGTACTTCGATACTGATTTCGGAGAGAATAATATGTCAAAGGAATTGCAGGGAACTTTCCAATATCTGAAACTCCACGGTTCTTTCAACTGGTTCAGATCCCCGGGAAGCCAGAACACAAACTTTGACAATGTTTTTCTGGTGACAGACTCAGACCAGAGCAGAGACCTCATTCACTACGATGACACTCCTGTATTTATCCCTATGGCATACGTCAAGGGTATTTTCCTCAGCGGAAGTTTTTACAATATACTGTGGAATATCGCATGGCGGTATCTGGAAACAGCTGATGAGATCATTTTCCTGGGATATGGATTCCCAGCCACAGATCTTGACAATATGGTCTGCTTTCTGCAGTTCAAGGATAAAATAAAGCATATCGTAATAAAAGAAAACAATGATAAGATCCAGAGATTGAACAACATTTTCGGCAGCGAGAAAATCATCAATATGGATGCTTACGACTACATTGTAAATATGATCTGAGATAGACCTGCCGTGCCAGCAGTGTGAACGGGAACCAGAGAGATCCCAGCACCACAGTGAATATAAAACCTTTTATCAGGATTCTCATATTGATGGCAAAAGTTATAGACGTTCCCTTTGACAGCAATGACTTATAGACCGGCAGCAATATGTGCTCCTGAGAAAAATTCATCACAGCAGGATATATGAACCAGAAGATCGCCAGCGGAAGAAAAAACAGCAGCAATATCATGGTTCCCCAGAAATATTTTTTCATCCGCGGTCTCAATTCCATTCAGTCCTGTTGATGAAATCTGCGAAGCACAGTCCCAAATATCTGTTAGCTGGCCCATCAAAGTGGATACCGTCCGTGCCGTCACAGGAGACAAATCTCCCTGCTTCTATGAAAGTACATCCGTATTTTTCTGCCACTCTCATGATCTCGGCAGGAAGGCTCCTGGATTTGTTCACCTGGCTCTCGAAAAAGCTGAAGAAAAGATCATCCTCGTTGCAGTTGGTGGATATAGGGACAGGAGCAGTGAGGAAAATCCGGATATTTTTATTCTTGGCCCTCAGTATTTCAGCCATAGTACCCATACCGTCTGCAATAGCGGCAACAGACACCTCAGAAGATGCCATAGTATCATTGTTGCCCAGCATTATCATGACACCATCATACTCTGCCAGGTCTGTGCGCTTTTCCAGTGCCTGAATTCCATTGGTAGGCTCGTCACCAGGCATATAATTCAGCACTGTGCGGCCACATACCCCATCCTCCGTCACTTCAAAACAGGCAGGAATATATTTTTTCATGACACATGGCCACCGGGTCTCCTCATCAAAGCGTCCGCCACCCTGCCAGTCATATCCCCAGGTACTGGAACTGCCGTAACACAGTATTTTTTTCTTCTTATCAAACACCTGGATGCCGCCAGAAGTCATGCTGTCTCCGTCAAAAGTGAACTGTCCTGAGAAATATTTTCCATCCAGCAGAGCAGGCAGCCACAGTCTGTCATCAGCCCACATCCGGTCATAAGGCATCTCAGACACAGGACACCAGAATGGGTCAGCCTCATCTGTCTCTGCAAGCGTCCCCGAATACGATGTGGCTTTGAACACATAGCCTCCCAGTGAATAACCATCAGCAAAAGCAAAATCAAGAGTGCCCACCAGCACCGGATCCTCAGGAGTCAGCCCGATCTCTTCCCGGCATTCACGGACAGCAGCCTGAACCGGGGTCTCCCCTTTCTCTATCCGTCCTCCTGGAGCATTGACCTTTCCCTTTCCCAATCCTCTCTTCTTGACGATCAGAAGAACTTTATCATCCTTAAAAATATATGTTATGACTGCCCGCTCAGCAGGTTTCCAGTTTCCATCCATATTTGCAGATTATAATAGAACAAAAAGCCATTTACAACGGGCTGGAACTTGCAAAAGTATCATTTTTTCATTACCATAATCCCGGAGGCGAACCATGGGACTTAATTGTGGTATCGTAGGTCTTCCTAACGTAGGAAAATCAACTATCTTTTCAGCTGTCACATCAGCACCGGCCGAAGCGGCCAATTATCCGTTCTGTACTATTGAGCCAAATGTGGGAATAGTGAATATGCCGGACAAACGGCTGGACAACCTTTCAGCACTTTTCAAGCCAAAGAAAACGATCCCTGCCATTGTGGAGTTTGTGGATATAGCAGGTCTCGTAGGAGGAGCTTCCAAAGGTGAGGGACTTGGCAATAAATTTCTGTCACATATCAGACAGGTAGGAGTCATCGCCCATGTGGTGCGCTGCTTTGAGAATGGCGATATCATACATGTAAGGGAAAATTCCAGAGTCGAAGCACCTGTTGACCCTGCTTCTGATATCGAGACAATAAATATTGAGCTGGCTCTTGCAGATCTGGAAACAGTTGAGAAAAGAATGGCCAAGACAGAAAAACTTCTGAAGGCTAAAGATCAGGCAAAAGCGGCAAGAGCGGAAATGGATGTTCTGGAAATGCTCCAGAAATGTCTTTCCGATGGAAAAGCAGCAAGGACACTGGACTTCAATGATGAGCAGCTGGCTATCGTAAGGGATCTGCAGCTCATCACCATGAAAAAACAGCTTTATGTGTGCAATGTGGATGAAGAATCTGTAAACAGCGGCAACAAGTATTCCAAGATCGTTGAGGAAATTGCGGCAAAAGAGGGTTCAGCAGCCATTATCGTATGCGGTAAGCTTGAGGCAGAAATAGCCATGCTGGAAACACAGGAAGAGCGTGACGAGTTTCTGCAGATGGCAGGTCTGGAAGAATCAGGACTGGGCAAACTCATACATGCTGCATATGAACTGCTGGGACTCAGAACTTTCTTTACTGCCGGCGAGGACGAATGCAGGGCATGGACTTACCATAACGGAGACAAAGCGCCACAGGCAGCAGGAGTCATCCACACAGACTTTGAGAAAGGATTCATCAAGGCAGAAGTTTACAGCTATGATGATATAATGGAACTGAAGACCGAGCAGCAGATAAAACTGGCAGGAAAGCTCAGGATAGAAGGAAAGGATTATGTGGTGCAGGACGGAGATGTAATGCACTTCAGATTCAATGTATGATCATGTTCCGTTCCCCTGCTCTGCAGGGGATATAACTTTTACTGGCAGTATTGGAAATGCTGGTAATCCTTCACTCTGCTCCAGCTGCCGCCCCACTTAAACCCGGCATCAGTGAACAGTTTATAACACAGATCATTCTCATCGATCTTATAATCGAATTCTTTTGTTCTGTCTGTATATGGTACACCGGCAGCTGGTTCTATATACATTTCGCCATTGCGGTTCGTCACACAGGGATTATAAAGAGGATTTATATCAACAGCCAGTCCATATCCATGCAATGAAATTCTGGAAGTTCCTGAGATAGGTCTGAAATTGAAGCAGGATGTATTGTTGTCCGTCATGGAAAGCTCATCATCAGCATCATACTCATCCACCAGAACCATCCGTTCAATAGGATATCCTGCATCATACAATTTTTCAAAAATATCCAGGAGTTTTTCAGCTATCACCTCATTGCAGATCATCTCACCCTCAAGGCTCTCACCCTCCAGATTTTTATGCAATATATGAAGATACCGCAGATCTTCCAAGGCAACAGGACATCCCTCTTTATATGATCTGCCATCGATCCTGGCAAATATATCATCAGTGATAGGTTCAGAATAGAAAGAGAGATTCTCAGCCGGCAGCAGCATGGGAATCAGAGTCTGTGCAATAATGAAAAAGTATAAAATAAAATATTTTCTCATAGCAAAAAAACAAAGGGCATCCTGTCTTGGATGCCCTTATACTCCCTGATATAACTCAGAGATTATTTATCAGCAATAAGGAGTGTCTTAGGATCCAGGAACAGCTTGATCTCTTTGTTGCTGTTTGTACTGTCCTTAACAACCTTCACCTGAATTCTTTCTTCCTTGAATCTGAGAGAAATGATGAAATCCACATCATCCTTGATCTTAGTAAGCTCACAAGGGAAGTCATTCTCATCAAAAATCACATCATCAGATTTCAGTGATGCACTGATCCAGATCTCAACACCTGCTTTCTCAGCAAATGCCTTAAGTCTGTCCAGGTCTGCTTTCTCTGCCTTCTGGAAGTTATATCCGTCAATGATGATCGTGTCAGCCTTGAAATTGCCAGGTCCGATCATTGCCTCCAGGCTGTTTATGATCTGCTGGTCAACGATTCCATCCTGAACAAAGCTCATTATGACTCTGTTCTTCATAATAAGCTCACGGAGCTCATCAACATTATCAATTTTCTTGCCGGCTGTGAGTTCTGCAAAAAGATCCTCATACCAGCTGATTATATAGTCTGTTCTTTTGGAGAAAGAAACATGAAGCACCTGCTTGCCTGCAAGAAGTTTCTCAATGGCAATATGTACCAGACATGCTGTCTTACCTACTCCTTTCTTAGAAGCAATAACAGTCACTTTTCCTTTGTCCATTCCGCCTGTGAGGGAATCTTCCAGCACACGCAGAGGGCTTTTATCTGTCAATACTGAATTCATTCGTATTCTCCTTCTTTTAAATTTTTATTTCTTAGGCTGTTCCTGATACTTCTTCATAAGCTCATCGGAAACTGACTTAGGAACCTTTCCATACTTCTGGAATTCCATTGTGAACTCAGCCTTACCCTGTGTCAGAGAACGGAGAACTGTGGAATATCCGAACATCTCACTCAGTGGAACCTCGGCATCAACATGGCACAGTGCACCTTCCTCAACAGAAGATACGATCATACCTCTTCTCTGGTTGATACTTGCGAAAATATTTCCCTGGAATTCAGTAGGTCCCTCAACAGCAACTTTCATGATAGGTTCCAGAATTTCCGGAGCGGCCTTCATGTAAGCTTCCTTAAAAGCTCCGATAGCAGCCAGCTGGAATGCCATATCAGAAGAATCGACAGGGTGTGACTGACCGTCGTTTACAGTAACCTTGATGCCTACTACAGGGAATTTGATGAGCATACCCTTGTTCAGAGAAGCCTGGAATCCCTTGTCAACAGCAGGAATAAATTCTGTAGGGATCTTTCCTCCCTTGACCTCGTTCACGAACTCGTAGTTCTTGCCATCTTCCTCAAGAGGTTCGATCCAACCGCAGACCTTACCGTACTGACCAGAACCACCAGTCTGCTTCTTATGTGTATATTCGAAGGTAGCCTTCTTTGTGATCGTCTCTCTGTATGCAACCTGAGGAGCACCTGTGATGACCTCAGCCTTATACTCTCTCTTCATTCTCTCAACATATACATCAAGATGAAGCTCTCCCATACCCTGGATGATCGTCTCGTTTGATTCTTCATCAACATAGCATCTGAATGTAGGGTCTTCCTTGGTGAATCTGTTGATGGCCTTTGCCATATTGTCAGCAGCTTTCTTGTCCACAGGTTTGATGGAAAGTGAGATTACTGCATCAGGAACATACATAGATGTCATTGAGTAGTTGAGTCCTGGAGATACGAATGTATCACCGGAAGCACAGTCAACACCGAAGAGTGCCACAATGTCTCCGCAGCCTCCCTCGTTGATATCTTCCATGGTGCTGGCATGCATCTTGATAAGACGTCCTACCTTGAATTTCTTCTTGGCTCTTGTATTGTAAAGCTCATCACCTTTTTTGATAGTTCCCTGATAAATTCTGATATATGTGAGCTGACCGTACTGACCATCCTCAAGCTTGAATGCCAGAGCTACAGTAGGCTTGCTGGAATCTGACTGGAGAACGATCTCCTTCTCGTTGTCATCCAGGTCAAGTGCTGTATTCTCAATATCCTCAGGAGCAGGGAGATATCTGACAACTGCATCCAGAAGCGGCTGGATACCTTTGTTCTTATATGCAGAACCCATGAATACAGGAACCATCTCTCTTGCGAGAACTCCCTTTCTTACTGCATCATGAATCATTTCCTCTGTCTCGCGTCCGTCCAGATAAGCTTCAGCCAGCTCATCAGAGAACATGGATGCTGCATCCAGAAGCTCTTCCCTCTTCTCATTTGCCTCATCGACCAGGTCAGCAGGAATATCCTCCTCCACCAGTTCGAGACCGCTGTCACCGCGGAAATAGATAGCCTTCATCTTAACCAGGTCAACAACACCCTCAAGCTTCTCTTCCAGTCCGATAGGAATCTGCATGAGAACTGAGTTGAGTCCCAGCTTGTCATGAAGCTGTTCCTTGACCCTGTATGGGTTGGCACCTGTTCTGTCACACTTGTTGACAAATGCCAGTCTAGGAACCTTATATCTCTTAAGCTGTCTGTCGACTGTGATCGACTGTGACTGAACACCGCCTACAGAACAGAGAACCAGGATGGCACCATCGAGAACACGGAGAGCTCTCTCAACCTCTACAGTGAAGTCAACGTGACCCGGAGTATCGATAACATTGATCGGTGTTCCCTTCCAGACTACGTTTGTTGCAGCGGAGGCAATTGTGATTCCTCTCTCGCGTTCAAGTTCCATGGAGTCCATTGTTGCGCCGACTCCATCTTTTCCTCTTACTTCATGAATCGCATGTATCTTATTACAATAAAAAAGAATTCTTTCTGAAAGAGTTGTTTTTCCGGAATCAATATGAGCACTGATACCGATGTTTCTTAATTTTTTCTCAAGATCCATTGAAATTTCCTTATCATTAAATGAAAAATATGCAAATAATAATATAAATATTAAAGTAATTTTTCAATACCCCTGATATAATGATTTTACATCTTGAAAATATTTGTCATTAGTTTATAAATTATATAAAAAAATCTGACTTGGAGAGATAAATATGTTTGTAGTTTGCCTTGACCTGGAGGGAGTGCTTGTCCCTGAAATATGGATAAATGTAGCTGAGAAAACAGGAATAAAGGAGCTCAGGCTCACCACCAGAGATATTCCTGATTATGACGTGCTGATGAAAGGCAGAATCGAGATACTGAAACAGCACAACCTGACTCTGAAAGATATACAGGATGTGATAGCCACCATGAAGCCTCTGGACGGTGCAAAGGAATTCATGACAGAACTCAGAAGCCTGACACAGGCCGTGATCCTGTCCGACACTTTCGACCAGTTTGCCAAGCCGCTCATGAAACAGCTGAACTGGCCTACGATTTTCTGCAACACACTTACAGTGGATGACAGCAACATGATAACCGGATACAAGCTCAGACAGAAGGATGGCAAAAAACATGCGGTAGAGGGATTCCATTCCATGAATCTGAAAGTGTTTGCATCAGGCGACTCATACAATGACCTGTCCATGATAAAAGAGGCAGACGGTGGAATGCTTTTCTGTCCTCCGCAGAAAATAATCGATGAGAATCCGCAGATAAAAGTAGCACACGATTATGATGACCTTCTGTGCGGAATAAAGACTCTGCTGAAAACTATCTGAAAAGATGATCTGTGATTTTTGCTCTGCATGTCATTGCCATGATGCCATCAGGGCAAAAAAAAAGATTCTCTTATGAGAATCTGTTCTTTTTTTATCAGGAATCTGACCTCAGAATCCTAATACATGGGCTACAACTGCAATCACCAGCATTCCCGCCATGGCAATCACACTGTAACACTGTACATCACACATTGCCTTCTGGGCAGTGCATACTGTATTCAATGACATACTCGTGCCTCCTTTTTGTTCTTTTACAGGAGTATTTTAAAAAACCTCTTACATAATCAATATACGTATAACATAAAAATTTGTCAACAGATATAAAAGACAAAATATCTCAGAAAGACTGGATCCCCTTTTTATCAGGATGAGCTTCGAACCAGCTGTTCCATTCCGAGATTTCCTCCCCGTCATGGATCACATAGGCTCTGGCAGCCTGATCTGCCAGGAATCGGTCTGACCAGGTGTCACTGTAGAACTCATCAATTGGTGTGTCGCCATAATGTTTCCTGTAGTTCTGAAGCTTGTACTCTCCGATGGCAAACATTCCGTCGATCTTACCAGTTCTTTTATCCATAGGCGTGGCCACCAGCCCCCTGACATTCAGCCGTCTGCATATAGGCTCCATCAGAAAGGCCGGGGTTCCGCTGGCAATCACATCATCAGATCTTTTGCGGGAAGCATACCATTTTTTCATATACTTCTCCACCTGATCCCAGTATTCCTCCAGAAGATGCTCCAGATTTCCGTCCCTGTCAATTTTCTTCAGGAAAGAATACTCATGCTCACGGGCAACCGTCTTTGTGACAGCCTTCATCCGGAGCAGCATATCCCAGAAATGCCAGTTTATCTTATAAAGAAAGAACCCCTTCTTTGCAAAGATAAAATTGAAGAATCTCTGCTCACTGTCTCCGGTGAAAAGCGTCTCATCAAAATCGTATACGTTCATATAACCTTAAAATTTATATCCGAACATCCTCAGCATGTCTTTCCGGTCTTTTTTATCAGCCTCGCCCTCAATTCCCTTCGGAGAGAAACCGTCTATCACGCCCAGAATACCATTGCCCTGCTCTGTACCAGCCACAATCAGCTGAAGCGGATTGGCTGTGGCAGCAAAAATATTCACCACCTCACCGCAGGCCTGAACAGCTTTCAGGATATTGATCGGGAAAGCCTTCTTTATAAGCAGGTAGAAAGTATGTCCGGCACCGGCAGCAGCGGCATTGTCAGCAGCAGCCTTAACCAGCTCATCATTGTTTCCGGCAGTACGGATAAGACATGGACCGGATGCTTCACTGAAAGCAAGTCCGTATTCAATGCCAGGTACTGCAGAAACTATTATCTCCTGCAGGTCTTCCACTGTCTTTATGAAATGGGACTGTCCCACTATGATATTCGAATCTTCAGGTATTATAGCCTGAACAGCAGAAATCTTAACGTCCATCTTCGCCTCACTTGTTCTCAAGGATAAGGTCAAGGTTCAGCTCACCGGCTGTGCATGGAACCTGAATACCCCAGTTTTCCAGAACAACAGGATTTACCTCACCCATGATACCGATCTCTTTCCCGGCAGCCATGATCTTGGCACATCTTCCAGAAATAAATCTAGGATCCTCAGTCTCCTCCAGCTCATACTCAACACCGCTGTAATACAGGAGAGCAGAAATCTCGGAGTTCACAGAGTTGAATCCGGCCTCTTTGTCGGCAGAGAGGAAACCAAGAGAATTTATAGTCTTGACGCCATAATTCTCAGATGGATCGATCAGTGCTATCTTTCCGATCTCAAAAATATTATGAGGATATACAGCATTGCTGGAGATCGACTCTGAATTCAGCAGGCAAGGAAGAACAGACGGGCGAACAAACTCAAAGTTCTCTGTCATCGGATTGGAGATCTGCACCACTTTCTCAGGAGTGATGTTCATTTTCTGGATATAATCAGCAGCTGAGCCCAGATAGCAGTATGCCATTTCCTGGAAACCAAGACCCACCATGATATTCTTGATTTTTCTTCCCAGCATTGACTCTCTGGAAATGCTTCCTTTTGTAAAATCAGAAGGCATCTCAGGGACGAAATTTTTCAGTCCCTTTCCGATCATGATATCCTCAATGGCATCCACAGAGTGGAGGAAGTCGTTTCTGTACTCCGCAGGATAAACAGTGATGATATCTCCATCCACCTTAACTTTGCTGCCAAGCTTCTGGCAGAATGCCGCAGCCTCAGATACAGTGAACTTCTCACCAAGAAGCTTATTCACATATTTTATATCAACAGTGACCGGCTCCTGGAAATAGTATGGAACTGTCACTTCTCTTCCGAATGGTGTGTCATAAGGATATCTCACCTTCACCGGAAGGATCTCAAAGCCGGAGTCATAGAAATCACATGCCACGATAGAAGCTGTGAGCATAAGAGAAGGCATATCAGTACCTGTGATCTCCACGAAAAGATCCTTGTCCCCAACTTTCACCGCTCCGATATAATTGCTGTTGATGACAGGAGGCATACTGAGTGTGTTTTTATTGGCATCAACGATATAAGGGAATTTTGCCATTCCGTCCAGCAGATGTCCGAACTCAACACCCTTAGGATGCTTTTTCAGAATCTCACGGAGGCTCATCTCCTCCTCAAAGCCCAGAGGCGCAAACTTTGTGGTGTCAGGATCCGCAGCATAGAAATGAATAGGATATTTGATGAGATCACTTCTGAAAACGCCCATGGCAATGGATTTTCTCTTGCGACCATAGTTCCAGCACAGCTTCTCCTGAGTCTGGATTATATCTTTCAGTCCATCTTCAGTGATTCCGGTCTTGCTTCTTACGGCAAATGCAACCTCATAAGGTCTGATATCCTTAACAGATGCATCAACATCTACAATTCTGTCACCGCTGTCCTTCATATCCCCTTTTCTTGAGAAGAAAGGATATTCAGGAACACTGCCACCCAGGTACATTCTCAGGATCCTTCCGAAACCCGCTGTTGACCAGAGGTCAGGACGGTTTGTATCATTGAGCTCAATTTTCAGAACATCTCCATTCTCCTCATCAAGCTCAGCCTTAGCACACTGGATAAGATCTATGAAATCCTGTCCTGTGACCTTCTTTCCCATATATTTATAAAGAGCTTCCGCAGAAACTTCAATTTTTGGCATATTATTTACCCCTCCTCAGGCGCACATTCTCAATATCAGGTGAGAAAAGCTCGCGCAAGTCGTTAAGTTCCAATGACATAAGTGCCATTCTGTCTATTCCGATACCCCATGCCAGAACAGGAACATCCACATTCATAGGCTTGGTGACCTCAGGTCTGAAAATTCCTGCGCCGCCCAGCTCGATCCAACCAAGCACAGGATGCTTGACATGGATCTCCACGGAAGGCTCTGTGAATGGGAAATATCCAGGCACATACATAACTTCTGTAGCACCTGCAAACTCCACTGCAAACATCTTCAGCAGTCCCAGCAGAGTCTTCATATTAACATTCTCACCCAGAACTATACCCTCTGTCTGATAGAAATCTGACAGGTGTGTCGCATCTACCTTATCATATCTGAAGCATCTGGCAATTCCGAAATATTTTCCAGGGATCTTAGCCTTGTGCAGCTGCTTTGCAGAAAGGACAGTACCCTGGCTCCTCAGGATAAGGCGTTTTGTGAAATTTCTGTCGAACTCATATCCCCAGCCGCGGCTTCCTGTATTCCATCCGTTCTTATGAACCTCAGCCACTCTGTCCAGATATGGCTGTTCGATCTCCTTTGCCATTGTCGGTGTCTTGATATGGTACACATCATGTATATCTCTGGCAGCATGGAACTGTGGCATGAAAAGAGCATCGCAGTTCCAGAACTCAGCCTCAACCAGCGGTCCGTCATATTCCTCAAACCCCAGGGAAACCAGCTTATCCTTGATTCCGTCAAGGAATACTGTGTAAGGATTGTGACGTCCCATGAGAACTCTTGTAGGAGGTGTCTTCACATTATAGCTTCTGAAAGTCTTTCCCTTCCAGTCGCCTTTTTTCAGCATATCAGCAGTCAGAACTCCGATTTCCTCACCGGTCACACCCTTTGCCTTCAGCTGGGCTCTGGCTGCGATTCCGGCCTCAGTGAATCCGTAGACTACATCCTCACGTTCAACCACCTTGAACGGAGAAGCGGCAGCACCCCTCTTCTTGCTGATCCCACCCATAACTTTCTTCTCTGCGTCCGAAAGGTCTGATTCAGGGATCTGTCCGCCACGATCCAGCAGAGCTCTGGTAATTTTCATAGTCTCTGACAGCTCAGCCTTCTTTACAGAAGCTTTCTTCTCGCCATCCATAGCCATGATACCCTCTTTAGAAAGAGCACCGAAAGCTGTTCCCACATCCTTATTCTCCAATGAAAGAGCCTGGGCGATCTCAGGAAGTGTCATGGCACCTTTTTCAGATACAAGCTTCAGGATGCGTTCAGCAGGAGTTCCCTTAGCCTGGTACTCAGCGCCAAAGTCTGTAAGTTCATATATAGTTCTCAGAGTCCTGCTTTTCTCAACAATAAGATTCTTTCCGGACAGCCAGCTGAAAACCTGATTGCACTGACCTACCTCAAACCCAAGAGAAGCATTGACTTTATCAGCAGTAATATCATCCTCTGCAAAATTCAGGAGAAGTTTTATCTCCAGAGGATGCAGATTTTTTATATCAATATCCATAATTCATCTCCTTTACAGAATTAATTATTCTCGACTCCCAGAAGTGCAAGCATAACGGCCTTGATGGTATGTTTCCTGTTCTCAGCCTCGTCCCAGACCACAGATGAAGGTCCGTCAATGATCTCCGGAACCACCTCGTTATTCCGCACAGCAGGGAGACAATGCATAAAAATCGATTTTTTTCCTGTCTTGGCCATAAGTGAAGGATTCACCTGATAAGGTTTCAGCAGCTTTATCCTTTCAGCAAGCTTGCTCTCCTCACCCATGGAAGCCCATACATCAGTATAGATGACATCAGCACCTTTCACTCCGGCATCCACATCAGAAGTGATAAGCACGGAAGAACCGGCCTCTGTCGCAAACCCCTCCGCCATTTTCACAAGTGCAGCCTCAGGATGAAGTTCATCAGGTGCCACAATAGCCACATCAACACCCATCTTGGCACAGCCGATCATAAGAGAATTGGCCATATTGTTGCGTCCGTCTCCCACAAAAGCCAGTTTGCGTCCCTTCAGTGAACCGAACTGTTCTTCCATGGTCATCAGATCAGCCAAGACCTGTGTAGGATGGAAATCATCAGAAAGTCCGTTTATAACAGGAATACCGGAATATTCAGCAAGCAGCTCCACATGCCGTGTCTTGAAACCACGGAATTCAATGCAGTCAAACATCCTGCCCAACACTCTGGCAGTATCCTCAACGGTCTCCTTCACACCCAGCTGTATATCAGAACTGGAAAGGAATACAGGATGTCCTCCTTCCTCTCCGAATGCTGTCTCAAAAGAGCATCTGGTCCTGGTAGATCTTTTCTCAAAAAGAAGCGCGATAGTCATCCCAAGAAATCTCTGTTTTCTGATCTTATTCTGTCTCTCGTTCTTAACCTTGCGGGCTATGTCCAGAAAATATCTGATCTCCTCAGGTGTAAAATCTTTCAGTGAAATAAGTGATCTTCCATGTAAATCCATACAGTACCTCTCTTTATGCAATTTCTATCTGCGGTTTTTTTATTCGGTTCACAACATCAGGTGTGATAATAACTTTTTTATGTCCGGGAATATCAGGCAGGTCAAACATAACTTCGGTCATGAATGACTCCACTATTGAACGTATACCACGGGCTCCGGTCTTTCTTTTCAATGCCAGATCAGCCACAGCGTCCAGAGCCTCCTCTGTAAAAACAAGCTCACCGTCATCCAGTTTAAGAAGCTCCTGATACTGTCTGACTATGGCATTCTTAGGCTCTGTTATTATCCGTTTGATATCATCTCTTGTCAGATTATCCAATGCCACAGTGATAGGCAGACGGCCTATGAATTCAGGTATGAGACCGAATTTGATAAGATCATCAGGAATGACTGAATTGAAAAGATCAGTCAGATTCTTCTCCTCAGACTTTCTCACATCAGCACCGAATCCCATAGGATGCTGGGAAATACGGCTCTCCACTATCTTGTCCAGTCCGACAAATGCACCGCCGCATATAAAAAGGATATCCTTGGTATTGATCTTTATGAGTTCCTGGGAGGGATGTTTACGTCCACCCTGCGGCGGAACTGAAGCCTCAGTACCCTCGATGATCTTCAGCAGTGCCTGCTGGACACCCTCACCGGAGACATCTCTGGTTATGGAAACATTCTCGCCCTTTTTGGAGATCTTATCTATCTCATCCACATAGATGATACCATGACTGGCTTTCTCCAGATCAAAATCTGCAGCCTCGATCAGCTTCAGCAAGATGTTCTCAACATCCTCCCCCACATAGCCGGCCTCTGTCAGTGTTGTGGCATCAGCAATTGCAAAAGGCACCTGAAGTTTTTTAGCCAGACTTCTGGCCAGAAGTGTTTTTCCTGTTCCTGTAGGTCCGATGATAAGTACATTGGATTTCTCCAGATCCACATCAGAAGAGATCTTTTCCTTGCTGAAAATTCTTTTATAGTGGTTATATACTGCAACAGAAAGGAGTCTCTTGGCATTATCCTGCCCCACCACATACTCGTCCAGAAATTCTTTGATCTCCTTAGGAGTAGCCATAGGCACAGATTCATCACAGTGTTCACATCTGCATGCATCACTCTTTCTCTCAGGCTCCTCATCAAGGAAACCATTCTGCAAGATATGACACTTCACCAGATCTTCAATACAGTTCCGGCAAATATATCCGTCGAAAACCTTGACCAGTGAGGATCTGCCGGTACCCTTAGGCCTGTGGCATATAAAACAAACCTGTAAATTATTATTTTCTGCCATTTCAAGCCCTGGTCATAACCCTGTCGATTATTCCATATTCCAAGGCATCTGAGGCAGACATATAGTTATCACGCTCTATGTCAGAAGCCACCATATCAAAAGCTTTTTCTGTGTCTTCTGCCAGATAGGAAGTAAGCATCTTCTTGAGGCGGAGAATCTCTCTGGCCTGAATTTTGATATCAGAAGTCTGTCCCTGAGCACCGCCCCATGGCTGATGGATCATAACACGGCCTGATGGAAGGGCAAATCTTTTACCATGAGCACCGCCAGCCAGAATTACAGCAGCCATGGAAGCAGCCTGCCCCATACAGATAGTCTGCACATCCGGCTTGATATATTTCATGGTGTCATAGATGGCAAGCCCGGCAGTAACAGAACCGCCGGGAGAATTTATATAGAGGCTGATATCTCTTTCAGGATCCTGAGACTCAAGGAACAGAAGCTGTGCCACTACAAGATCGGCTGTGAGATCATTGATCTCACCGTCCAGGAACACGATTCTGTCCTTGAGCAGTCTGGAATAAATATCATATGATCTTTCACCGTTTCCGGTCTGTTCAATGACGATCGGAACCAGTGCATTCATCTTCTCATTCATATTCAGCTGGGCTTATCTCATTTCTTATGAAGATAATCAAGATACTTGATCTCTGCACCTTTCTTCACAACTGCATTTGCCAGCAGGAAGTCATAAGTCTTCTTTTCCAGGAGACCGATCTTGATATATTCATTCATATTGTTCTCAGAAATATAAGCCTTGAACTCATCCAGAGGCATTCCGCTCCTGAGAGCCTGGTCTTCCATCTCCTTGTCAAGTTCCTCAGCAGTGGTATCGATCTTCTCTTCCTTGCTGATCTTGGAGATGATAAGCTGTGTCTTCACTGCTCTGAGAGCCTCTGGTTCCCACTCTTTTCTCAGGTCATCCTTTGTCTTGCCCTCTGCAATAACAAGTTCTTCAACTTTCTTCTCATCACCGCCGAATCTGTATACGAAGTTAGTCCACATTGTATCCAGCTGGTTGTCGATCATTGAGCGAGGAGGATCGACCTTTGTTGTCTCGATGATCTGAGCCATAAGGAGTTTTTTCTTCTCCTCATCCTTCTTCATATCTGTCACACCGTTAAGACGTTTCTTGATATCTGCGATAAGGTCATCAACGGTCTTGAACTTTTCATTGATATCCTGTGCAAGCTCATCATTCACCTCAGGCAGTTTCTTTGTCTTGATGCTGGTGACCTTGACCTTGATCCTTATCTTCCTTCCGGCAAGATCCTTGAACTCGAAATCAGGAGCATATTCCTTCTCGATGATCCTCTCCTCATCTTTCTTGAAACCGAGAACGTCATCATCAAGTTTGTAGAAGTTATATCCTGTTCCGACTGTGAAAGTGAAATCCTCTCTCTTTGTCTTCTCTATTTCCTTGTCATTCTCATCGACCTCAACATAGTCAATGGAAATAACATTGTCCTTCATAACCTTGCCGCCAGCTTTCTTTTCTGTGACAATGGCATTCTGATCCTGGTATTTCTTGATTTCCCTGTCAACATCTGAATCAGCTATGATCACCTCCGGAACCTCGATCTCCAGACCCTTGTATGTTCCAAGCTCTGTCTCAGGGAATGTGTCATACTCAACTGTAAACTCGATATCCTTATCCAGAGCGATATCCAGAGTCTCCTCATTCTTCAGCTCAGGAGTGAAATATGGAAGAGGACGTTTATCGACATCAAGCAAAGCCTCTTCAAGTCCTTTCTCAATCACATTAAAACCGGCTTCCTTAACGAGGGAATCGCCATATTTTCTTTCAAGAACAGATACAGGAACCTTTCCCTGTCTGAAACCTTTGATATAAGCTGTTTTAGAATACTTACCCAGAAGCTCATCATACTCTTTCTTAACAAATTCCTTGCCAACTTTTACAGAAAGCTCTACTCTTGAATTTTCAAGACACTTAATTTCTTTACTTGCTATCACTGTCTTCCTCTTTATATTTAGTTTGTTTCTAAACTTTTAGATAGATTATTTTAAATAATACAAAAAAATCAGTTTTTTGTATATATACCTTTTTATAAGATGAAACATAAAAAAAAAGCAACCATTTGAGGCTGCTTTAAAAAAAAGAGCGGGAGAAGGGGATTGGACCCTCGACATCCACCTTGGCAAGGTGGCGCTCTACCACTGAGCTACTCCCGCATGATACTTTAGCCTTCTCTCTATGCGAGAGAAGGGACTTGAACCCTTATGCCTAAGGCACCAGATCCTAAGTCTGGCGTGTCTGCCAATTTCACCACTCTCGCTTTTATAACAATTTCCGAAGAAATAGTCAAGACAATTCAAAATATTTTTTTTATTTAATTCAGAAATCTTTAAAACCTCTGAACGATGACAATAGTAAATAAAAACATCAGTTTTGTCAACAGACCAGCCCCTAGTCCATAAGCGATGTGCGGACTTTCCTGACCATCATTATTTTTCTGACAGCAACCTCTATATTATGTCCTGACAGTATCTCACTGCCCTGCAGGATCATATCGCCGTCACTTTTTCTGAAACGCAGCGGCCTCATCATAAAACAGCTGTCATCGCCCACCATCTGTATCTCGAGAAAATATCCGCCGGCATCCATCACCTGCTGGCAGAGCCGAAGCTTTCCAGTATAATCTATTCCCCGTGCCTCATTCTTCTCATACTTAGCTGTGCCATGATCCAGCTGTTTCTGAAAAAGGATGATCTTGCGGCTCACCCTGTCAGCCAGCACATCCTTCTGCTCCTGGAGCATATTGAGACTTTCGATCCTATTCAGAAACCTGCCGCTATCATCTTCGGCAGCATTTTTCCAGCCATGCCCTGCAGTTCCATCAAGCTTCAGCACGTCAGGCAGACTTACCTCTGAAGAATATGGCAATCCGAGATCTTCCGGTTCTCCGGACAGAATATCGATCTTCCGTCCTGCCGTCTTTTCCATAAAATGTCTGATCTCCGCATAATTTCCGCGCGTGAAGAAATAAATTCCGTCAGCAAGCTTCCTGCCGATCCTGTTTCTGAAATCACTGTTGCTTTCCAGTATCAGCCCCATTCTCGGAACTGTCTGAACCACATATCCGTCAAAAACAGCCAGGCTACTGTATTCCTCCTCCCAGCTTTTGATCGTAAAAATGACATTCTGCGGAAGAGCACTGCCTGCAAGAGTCTCCATGAAATTTATTACGGAGTCTGCTGAAAGACCTGCACTGAAAGCCCTGCCCAGACTGCCTTTTGTCAGCTCATATCTTGAGACCCTGTCAAAATCTATGATATCAGCACATAAAGCCAGCATAAGTGAATCATGAACGCCAAGAGCCCCTCCGGCATAAACTGAAAAGTTAGGCTGCACGACCAGATACCCATGTGCAGGATCCTCACAATAAGCCCTGCGAAAATAAACATCACCTTTCTGCTTCAGAAAATCCCCATGCAGCAGTCTGCTCTTGGTGACCTCCACAAGGTCATTCATGGAAAAGTCTGTCCGGATGGCACAATACCGTATAAGTCTGGCAAGGGAAACCCCATCCCAGCATCGTCCATATTCAAGATTTCTGATCAGATAAAGAAAAAACCGCTCACCCTGTCTCTCCCCAAAATAACAGCGCCAGATCATGGATGTAAAATCATCCGGACCAAGTTCTGACAGCGCACGGAAATTTCTGTTATTGATCACTAAACCGTCAGCACTGCATGAAACAAGTGATATCCTCAGGAGAACATCCATGATAACAGACACAGAATCTGCATCTGCAGAAAGAATTTTCACCAGCTGCTCCAGATATCTGGTCTTGAAAGTATGGTCATTTTTCAGGCAGTCCGAATTTTTAAGGACAAAAGAAAGAAATGCTGAAATATAGCCAAGGCTCCACCATGGACAGCGATCCTCATGCTCAGGAGTGATAAGTTCTGATTTTATGACAAGATCATAGTCAACAACTTTTTCCAGAAGAATTTTACGGTAGATCGGAGAAATCATGATATGGATACTGCCGTCATTGCCCTTTCTGGAACAGATGAGCATCCGCTCCTCAAGATTCAGCAGATGTGAATAGAACTTATAATATTCATCATCCCGGAAAAGCTGATAAAGCTGCTGCAGAGTGCTGTTCTCCATAAGACTGACTGCAGAAAGCATGACAGCATCATCCTCATCCAGCAGAGAAAGAATTTTTTCCACCGTCTCAGACTCCAGAAGAAAATTCCCCAGCTGATCCACAAGATTATGTTTGTTGAACGGAGTCTTTATATCCCCCAGATAATTTCTGACAATATCAAAAAAAACATGGTCAGGGAGAGCCAATATTATTTTTTTCCATTCTTCCAGTTCTGTCATTTATTTTCCTGGAGCCACCCCTTGAACATAGTGTCTATATATCCGACGATCTGACTCTGCTCTTTCTTGCCTGCGCCGTCTATGACCACAGGCTCTCCGAAAGAGAAATGAATCGTGCGCTCAGGGTAGATATCACCGATCGTGCTGACCGCCTTGCCATTCTCCCAGAAATCAGTCTTTATGGCACATGGAACTACAGGCACACCTGCTCTTTTTGCAAGTTTTACAGCAAGAGAGTTAAATGTAGTCGGGTCAAAGTCCTTCATTCTGGTTCCCTGAGGGAAAAGAACCACTGATTTTCCAGTCTGAAGTGCAGCAGTACCATCGGCCAGAACCTTCATAAGGTCAACACGGGGCTCCTTTCTGTCCAGAGCTATCGGATCATACAGTCTCATGACAGGTCCGAAGATACGTCCCTCCACCAGACTGCGCTTCACCACATAAGTCTGCTCCTTGATACCTTCCAGAATAGCCGGAAACATTATAGTCTCCAGAGTGCTCATATGGTTGGCCGCAATCACCACACTTCCGGGAACTTTCCGCAGATTATCCAGTCCCTCGATCTGAACTTTGCCTCCTACACTCTCACAGAGAGTGATCACATTCTCACAGACACTGGCGATATATCCAGTCCCTTTTCCGTCAATGGCCCCTTTTCTGGCCCTGAACACCATCTTTATGAAAATTTTATAGAATCTGAATTTCTTTAGAAATGACAGCCTGCCGGCAGGAACTGACAGACGATCGACAGTCGTATAACTGTTACTCTCGAACAAAATATGCTCCTCTGGAAATATTATAAATGAAAATATGAAATTTTTCCAGTAATACTATTGCCATATCTCAAATAATTAGATATAAATTTATTGTTCTGTTCCCATTGACAAAGTTGTGTTATTTTTTGCATAATACGACTTACATGGTGGGTATAGTTCAGCGGTAGAGCACCGGATTGTGGATCCGGTTGTCGAGGGTTCGAACCCCTCTACCCACCCTAAATGCACTCGTAGCTCAGCTGGATAGAGCGTCGGACTTCGAATCCGCAGGTCACAGGTTCGAATCCTGCCGGGTGTAATCCTACGAGACCAATACGGGCCGCTAGCTCAGCTGGTAGAGCAACAGACTCTTAATCTGTGGGTCAAAGGTTCGATCCCTTTGCGGCTCAAATCAAATAAAAAAGGCATCCTGATGGATGCCTTTTTTATTTATCCAAGGCTTACTCCATTTTTTTAGAAAGAGGCCTCTGAAAGCATATAAATGGTCTGCTGTGTAATACTCCGGTTCTGCTGGACAGCAACTTCAGCCAGCAGTTTATATGTTTCGGAATGATAAATAGAGGCTATAGTCCGTTTTCACTTTTATTCCGTTCAAAAACCTCTTTGGGAACATCTGTATTGTTGATATTGTAGGGATCATAACCATTACAGCTAGACATTTTAGCTATCTGTGCTTCAGAAATTTTTTCATTTGGCTTGATGACTCTTTTTATACGTCGGACTACTTTGGAAACTAAAGAATCTTTATTTCGTTTTTCATTGACTTCTGACTCTGGGTTTTCAGGTCGTTTATGTGATAATAATTTCTCAAAAAAACCGGAGATATGTTCTACAAATGATTTCTGCCTATATTCGATCTCATGTGCGACATCTGTCTCTAATTTTTTAAATGCCTCCAGGGAACAGCATTTATAGCTGCCTGAATGAACTGGTGACACCACACCAGAATGTGTATTCTTATAGTGTATATTTTTTGTCACTTCAATCTTGGCAATTTCAGCAACACTTGCCTTTCTATCTCTATTTTCAGAATAAGCATATTCTGTATTGCCATAATACTTCATAAACCACTCGTACAGATCATGAACATAACCAACAACTTCATCTACATCGCAAGGATAAATTTCTACATCATTATCATGTGCACTGATATTTCCAAGTTTTTTGAGTCTATATAGTATATTCTTTATTTCAGAACTGATAATTTGATTATCATATAAAACTTTTATTTGCTTATCCAAAGAATTAGATTCCAATTCATCGGAAATTGAAGAATTATTTATGATATTATTACAAATATATTCACAAATCTTTCTTATGTGGATAGCCCTAGAGACAGGAGCTTCATAAGAATCGTCAACAATTTTCAGATATTCATTAAGTTTATCATGCATCGCCTTTCAGTTCCTCTGCGATTTCCCGGATTTTGGCGTCAGCTTTGGTCTTTATCCTGAATTCAACACGCCTTGACTTTTCCTTGCTGATCACACCATCCGCAGAAATAGGACGGGAATTAGAATATCCGATGGCAGCTATATTCCTCTGTGTCCATTCACGGTATTGTCTCGTAGGTATCGTATTCAGACAATAAAGCATGACATTAGTAGTACGCATCTGAGACAGTCTCATACCAGTAATATAATCATTATCTCTGCTCATGTTGTCATTTGTCGCAGTATGTCCTTCTATACGGATTTCTTCTATCTCATCTTTAAATTTCGTCAGATTCAGGATAGAAGTCAGTCTGGGAAAAAAATCTGACAGGATATTCTCAAAATCAGGCTTCAGTTCCGCACTCTCAGGTTTGAACATGACCTTCTCATTCTTAAAGCGTATTGTCAGATCCTCTGTTATCTCCGCATCCCACTTTTTCAAATCCTTATCAAATTCAATGCAGAGTTCTTCATAAAGCTCTTTCTGCATCTGCTGATACTCATTTGTCAGCCGTTGCAGCCCCTCCTCCGACTTTTTCAGCTGAAAGGCAAAGACGATCATAACCAATGCCAGCAGAGCACATAATGCGGCCATCAGATCACTTATAGAAAGATTGAATCCAGCAGATTCATTATCCTGTATATATTTCTTAGTTCTCATTTTTTATATTCAGAAGCTTTTTCTGCGATTTTATTAAAGGTATCATCAACATGATTCATATACTCTTTCATTCCTGAATTTATCTTATCAAATGTACCTGCTAAATTTTTGTCCAATTCCCCAAAACCTTCCTCAATTTTACCAATATGTTCCAGCAGTGGCTTCAATTCAGCACAAGTTCTGTCAAATTCTTTCACACTTGCTTTTTCCTGTGATTCTAATGATTCACAAGTCCTTTCGACACTAGCCATAAGATCATTAACCTTCTCCTGCATTTTCCCTGTAGAATCGATCATCTTATTTGTATCATCGATAATTCCTGGAATATATTTATTTATCTGCTTGCTGATACGGAAAACATCATCAGATATCTGTTTATATCCGGCAGCCAATTTCTCAAATTCCTGAAAACGCCCAGACAATTCATCATTCAGCTGTTTATTGAATTTATCAAGCGCTGCAGGAGCCAGTTCTGCCATTGCTGAAAGTTGCTCCC
>JAKSTW010000016.1 GCA_024402405.1 Spirochaetia bacterium
TCTCCACTTCCACTGTAGGTATAGGGATTATATGTTTCCCGGTGGCCCGTTCCTTCAGGGCTGTCTCTATCTCATCCTTGGTGGCTATATCCTCTATTTTTATGACTTTGCTTGGTTTGGGCAGATCAAGGCGCTTGGCCATTTTCTGAACCATAGCCTCTGAAGTTCCCAGCAGCAGGATCTTGGTGAACTGCTCCTCGTGCAGTCTGTTTCTGACTTCGACCCTGTGTTCCATCGTGTCAAAAAGGGCAGTTTTTATGGCTGTCAGGTAGAGCTTCTCATTCTTGGCAGATTTTCCTGCTATGATATTGTCATTCTTTATCAGCAGACCGTCGTCGATGATCAGCTCGATGCCGTACTTTTCCGCAATGAGACGGGCACGGAAGCTTTTTCCTGTTCCGCTGCGTCCTACAAGTGCGAAGACTTTTATTCCGACTAATTTTCTTAAGAAATATGGAAGCTGCATTGCCATATTATACTATGCTTTTGCCTGAAAAGGAAGACAATTTTTATTGTCCGAGCTGCTGGTTTTCCAGTAATTTATTCAATTCTGATTCCAGTGACTGGTATTTTTCTCTCAGTATTTTATTTTGTTTTTCCAGATTGGCTTGAATATTTAACAGACGCACCTTCATACGCTGGATCAGATTTCCCAGATAGCTTCCATCATTTATGTCCTCTGATATTCCAGCCATCTCTTTTATTTCTTCCATGGTATTCTTTAGAGTATCATAAAGTTTATAAGCGATGCCATTCTCAGAACAGAATATCTGATAAGCACATTTGCTGTTATCAGCAAGTGCATCATTGAGTTTTGTTTTGTCCATCTGTATAGATCCGCTGCTGTCTACTGAAGATATGCCTATTGATGCCAGCATATTGTATGGTCTGTCTGCAGAAGTGACCACTGTGAGAATATCGCTGTGCATATTGTTTATCATTTTGAAAATTATTGAGTCTCTGTATAGAAGTCCTGATCTTGCCTTTTCATTCCACTTCTCGATCTGCTCCGGGGTCATGCTTGCTTCATCTTCTTTTGTCAGGACATGATATTCACTTTGCGGTTCTTCTTTGTATAGATAGTTCAGCTTATCCAGCATCATGTTGTAATCTTCAACAAATGATTTTGTATTTTCAATTATCTGATCTTGGTCACATGTGACTGTGATAGTTGATTTCCCGATTTTTGTCAGATTATACGTCACGTTAGAAACAGTGATTTTATTGCTGCTGCCTGAATACTGTTTTCCATCTATTATCACAGCGGCATCGACTCCATATTGACCTACCATCATTCCGGATGCAAAGTTTTTTTCAGACAGCTCTTTTTTGCCATCAACAAGCTCCACACTGCATAAATTCAGACTGTTAAGCAGTGCTGCGGCATTGTCATCTTTTGCTCTGAAACCGGCAAAATTATCTTTGCCTGCTGCTGTGTTGACAACTGCAAAAGAATCATTTTGTGCATCATATGATGCATGTATCTTCAGACCAGCCTTGTTGATATTAGACACCAGATCGTTTAGGGTAAAATTTGAGTTATTTATCTTATCTTCTGTAATAGTAATGGTTTTCGTGTCCGTTCCATCAGAAATTTCAAAGGACAGATTGCCATTTATATAATTTTTGATGATATTTTTCAGAAAGATGCTGCCTGCTTCTGCATTTTCATTGCGTGATATTTTATTCTTTGTGATCAGAAATGCATTGGATGCCAAAGTCCTTACTTCTACAGCGTGAGATGTTTCAAGGGCATCAGCATTGGCTTCGGCTGTCACGACACCGGTATTTGAGGATGATGTCAGCATCGGTGAGAATGTTGTGGATGATCTATATCTGGCTATGGCGGTATTTGTAAAATTACTGATGTCTGCATACAGATCTGTGTATGCCTTTTTCAGCCATTGTTTTTTTACGATATCTATGTATTGGCTGTCGTATTCTTGCTGTATTTTGACGGTGCTGGCTGTTAACAGAGCTTCTATATCAGTATTTGTACCTGTATAATAATTTTCTATTCCATTGGAATTAAGTATCAGATTTCCATTTTCATTTATATCTATATTTTCCAGCAGCTCTGGAATTATTTCATTATCTGTGATGGCACCTTTCTGTTCGTTTTCAGGCGTGATGTCAAAACCTGCTGGGCTTGAATTGTCACAGCAGATGACTAGAAAAGCAAGCAGCAGTATTGCTGCAGAAGGAACAGCTATTTTTTTCATATTGAACTTTTTTTTATTATCTTTCATTGTTTTTCATACCATTTGGATCAGAATATTAACTGCCTAATATAAATTTAAAATTTTTTTTAACTTGTTTCAATAACACTATATGGTGAATTTTTGCATATATTACTGCTTTGATGTGTTTCTCCTGCAAAAGAAGCGATGGTATTTTCAATGGCTGAGATGACTTTGTTTTTTGAGCAGCACATGAGTATTGATATGTCTGTGATGAAATCCTGTCCGGGCATTCCGGTGTAGGCTTTTCCGTCTGCTATGATGCAGCATGAGTGCAGGTAGTAACCGCTGTCATTGGGACTGCCGTGATATTTCAGATCGCCTGTGAGCGGGTGTTTGTGATAGCTGGCCTGAGCTCTTATCTGATGTGTCCTTCCTGTCTTTATCTCTACCTGGGCCAGTGTCAGTCCATTGGAACACAGAAATGGAGTGGCTATGGTTATGACCTCGTCTCCCTGTGTGCTCTTCAGCGGCAGGATCTGTGAATAATTGGCATTGTTATCCCTGAGCAGCCGGTCATGCCACATTGCCTGCTGGCTGAGTGTGCCGTCCAGAAGTGCTATGTAGCATTTTCTTGTCTCACGGTTCTGGAGAGCCATGGAAAAATCTCTGGCCCCCTGGGCTGTCTTGCCGAAAGCGATCATGCCGGATGTGTTCCTGTCCAGACGATGCAGCGGACCTGGTGCGAAGGCTATGGAGTCCTCCCTTGAGAATCCCAGATAATCTTTCACTATTCTGTCCAAAGTGGTGAAACTGCCTGATTTCCCATCCGGATGCACCAGCTCGCCCTTCTTCTTGTTCAGTATCAGAATATTGTCATCTTCATAGATGATCCTTTTCTGGAATGCACCCCGGTTTATGGTCGGCACTGTCTTTTTGGGTTCCTGTGTATGGACAAACTCCATCAGCGGTGCTGCCACGTCTACTGTGTCACCTTCTGCGACTCTTGCATCCTGCTTTGTCCGTCTGCCGTTTATTCTGAGAAAACCGCTGCGGATTTCCCTGTAGATGCGGCTCAGGGGCATTTCGCCCAGCACTATTCTGAATATTCTGTCGCACCGTTTTCCGTCATCATCTTTTTTTACTGTGGCAACTGTCTTGAATTCCATGCGGCAATGATACTTTAAATTATAGATGTCATGCAATATACAGTGCGGCTGAGATTATGAGCGGCATGGTGATGATGGACAGCAGACATGTTATGGAGACTATAGATACCGCCAGACTGGTGTCTTTCCTGAAGAGCAGGGAGAACATGACTGTATTGGCCGCCGCCGGTGCTGCCGCAGATATGACCATGGAGACCAGAAGCACGTCTCTGAATCCCAGTACATAGAGTCCGGTGATGGCGACTATTGGTGAGATTATGAGCTTGGCAACTGCTGATACTATTGTCTTGAAGTCACAGAATGGTTTCAGAGATGTCAGCTGTGACAGATAATATCCTATTATTATCATGGGAATCGGTGTGTTCAGCGCTGTGAAACATTTTACCGGTATGTGTATGGTTGAAGGCAGTGTCAGCGGTGTCATGAAAAAAAGCAGTCCTATTATTATGCTGAGGTTTCCTGGATTCAGTACTATCTTGAGGGGGTTTATCTTCTCATGTCCGCCTGTCATCAGAGTGAGACCGTAGGTCCAGGTCACCAGGTTGAACACACCTATGAATGCAGCACCATAGAAAACTCCCTCGCTGCCCAGAATGGCCTGCTGCAGAGGCAGCCCCATGTATCCGCAGTTGGCAAAGATTATTGCATACTGATACACACACTGTCTTGACTGGTCATGGTCATGTATCAGCAGTCTGGATATGAATATATTGCAGATATGGACTCCCAGCGCTGCCAGCACTGCCAGTCCCAGGTTGTGGAGCATGGCCGGGTCATACGGACGGTGGAATGAGTCTATTATCACGCAAGGTGTCACCACATAAAGTATGAACCTTGACAGCTCTCTCATGGTGGATGCTGAGAAGAAATTTTTCTTTGAGCATATGAATCCTGTGAATATCAGTATGAACAGTATGGCAGTCTGCTGTGCCACGGATAAAAATGTCTGTATCATGTCTGTTACCAGTCAATGGGGAAATAGTCCTTCAGAAATTTCCCGTAAGTATGGACTCCAGTGTTTATTCCGCTGAAAAGTGGATCCAGCACTCTGGCTGCTCCGTCCACGATATCCAAAGGTGGCTGGAAGTCATGCATCTCCTGTTTCAATGCGGCAAGTTTGGCCGGATCTTCATCCGTAACCCAGCCTGTGTCCACAGCATTCATGAAGATGCCGTATTTTGCCAGTTCTCCGGCAGAGGTGTGGGTCAGCATGTTGAGGGCGGCTTTTGCCATATTGGTATGAGGATGTCTGGCTCCTTTCTGGAATCTCAGGAATTTTCCTTCCATTGCTGATACGTTTATTATGTGCTTCATTCCTGTATATTCTTTCTTCATCATCGGCACCAGCCTGTTGCACAGGACGAAAGGTGCCACTGCATTCACCAGCTGCAGCTCCAGCATCTCCACCGTGGATATCTCTCCCAGTGTCAGCCGCCAGCTGTTTGTTTCCCGCATATCCACCTGCTGCAGATCTGCATCCAGTTTTCCTGCCGGGAACACTTCTTCGGTTGCCAGTGAATTATCTATTGTATATGGAATCTGGGACAGCATCGCCGAGGATGTGATTCCGATTCCTGTCTTCTTTGAGTTCCATGCCAGCTGTATTGCCTTTCCTGCTCCGTGATCCAGCTCATCTTTGGCTGCGGAGAAAGATTCCAGCTGTCTGACACAATCCTGGTATCCTTCCAGCACAGTCCTTGCCTCGGGCGGAAGTTCTGCCACCGGTTTTGTCTCATTGGGAATCAGGTGTGCATAAAAAGCGGCCGGACGGCGCACAGTCTGTGCCGCATTGTTTATGAGTATATCCAGCCTTGGGTAATTCTGCTCCACATATCTGCAGAAGATCTCCACGCTGGGTGTATGCCTCAGATCCAGTCCGTAGACATGAAGTCTGTGTCCCCATTCTGAGAAATCTGGCTCCTTTGAGAAACGGAGGGCAGAGTCGTGGGGAAACCTGGTGGTGGCTATTACAGTTGCACCGGCTCTCAGCATCATGAGTGTGGCCTGATATCCGATTTTCAGTCTGGAACCTGTTATGACGGCCACCTGCCCTGAAAGATCTGCGGTCTGGAACCTTTTCTGATAGTTGTATTCTGCGCATTTCGGACAGAGCTGGTCATAGAAGTGATGCAGCCTGGTGTACATTTCCTTGCAGATATAGCAGTTCCGGGGAGAGCTCAGCTCTGTATAATCATCCTCGTGCATTCTGGCTTCAGGGGCTGACAGCATTTTAGGAGCCACAAATACGGAGGCTGCTCTGGCTGTCCTTATTCCTGTGGAGGCTCTTCCGGCCTTGTCCCTGAGAAAATTCTGCCTGTGCTCCTCTTTCTTTATCTCTCTGTTTCTTTTCTTCAGCTCTTTTCTGTCAGGATGTGCAAACTGACCTGCTGCCTTCAGAAGCGCTATCTTCTGCTCTTCTGTCAGACCTGCCAGCTTGGCTCCATCTTCTGTCAGTTTCTTCAGGAGACTGATGGTCGTATCAATATCCTGCTGCCTTATTTCTTCGCTGTCACTCATGTGTCTAATATAGAACATCATAATTTTCTTTTCAACCTTGAATCAATTTGAAAAAATAAAGTGTTTATCCTGTATGATCGTTTCTGTTATCTTTGAACGACAATGCCTTTTATGCGGTTCCCTTGATCTTTTTTCATGCCGTTTCGGTCTGTGCCGGCGGTGCTTCTCAAGAATGATGTTCAGCGGACATGATAACTCCTGCATCCGCTGTGCGGTCTGCAGCAGAAAGCTTATCTCCGAAAAGAGGATATGCATGCGGTGCCGCAGGGAAAATTTCAGTTTCAGGAGCAATCATTCTTTCTGGGATTATGATGGTGATGCCAAGAGAATGATTGGCTTCTATAAATTTGACGGCATCCGTGTCCTGTCCAGATTCTTTGCAGTGAAATTATGGCATTATATAAGGAAAAAATATGATCCTGACACGATACTGCTGGTGCCTGCTCCATGCAGTCATGCCAGAATGAAGAAGTTCGGTTTCAATCATATAGAAAAAATTGCCGGACTTGTAAAAAGAATGTATGGCATCAGGATCTTCACAGGGCTCAGACGCCGCAGGGGACTTCAGCTGAAAAAACTGGACAGGGAGCACCGGAAGCTGGAACTGCGAGGAAAGCTCTACATGACTGCGGCAGACACGGAAAGATTCAGGCGACTTGCAGAGGGAAGGACAGTCATTTTCCTTGATGATATCTTCACAACTGGTACCACAGCCTCAGAAAGTGCGGGAATTCTGATGGAAAAAGGGGCAGACACAGTTGATATAATCACCTTTGCACTTGATTAATTTTTTTTCTGTAAATATAATAAATCAACAATTTAATATTTCATAGTATTAAGGAGTCGCTCAAACGGCTCCTTTTTTGTAGGTCAAAGGGGAAATACAGCTGATGGAATTTGCCAATAAATCGGGGAAATATTATGAGATCCTTGCTCCTGTCGTAGAGGGGCTGGGATTCAGGATCGTGGAGCTCTCTGCCAATAACAGACAGGATGGACTCCATATTGCGCTGGTGCTCTATTCCGAGAACGGAGTCACAGTCAATGACTGCGAGAGAGTGCACAGGGTTGCCGCTGCCAGAATGGAAGTTGCGTCAGACAGCAGGGATGTCTATTTCGAAGTATCTTCACCTGGTGTCAACAGAAATATTAAAAGTGCTGACGAATTTGCGATCTTTGTCGGAAAAAGAGTGAAAGTGCTTTCTGAAGGTGAAAGCGAATGGACTGTCGGTGAGCTTGTTGCTGCCGGCAATGATGATATTACGGTTTTCAGTGAGAAAACAGAACGAAAGATTCCATACAGCCTGATAAGAAAGGCAAAACTGGAATTTTCTTGGGAGGAGGCTTAAGGTTATGGCTTCTGAATTAGCTGAGGCAATTAGAGTTTTTGAAGAGGCGAAGGGAATTCCTCATGATCTGGTTATCAAGACCATCGAGGGTTTCATGCTGGCTGCATACAAGAAAAAGTATGGTACAACAGAGGGCGTTGAGGTCAAGTTCAACGAGGATGAGTCTGAAGTCATTCTTCAGGTGAAGAAGAAGATCGTTGATGATGTTATTGATGAAGGCACTGAGATCGATATTGAGGATGCCCTGAAATATGATGACAACTGCGAGATAGGCGATGAGCTTATCATTGACATCGATCCTAAGACATTTGACAGAATGGAAGTCCAGAGTGCCAAGCAGCATGCCAAGCAGAAGATAAGGGAGATCAAGGATGACACACTTTATACAGAATATATTGATAAAGTGGGTGAGATGATAGTCGGATATTACCAGCGTGAGCACAACGGAAATATTTTTGTGGATCTGGGCAAAACTGAGGGAATCCTTCCTAAACGTTATCAGTCACCTAGAGAGACATACAAGGCCAATGACCGCATCAAGGCTCTTATCTATGAGGTCGAGAAGAATGAGTCCAATGTGAATATCATCCTTTCCAGAACTCATACCGATTTTGTCAAGAAACTGTTTGAGCTTGAGGTTCCTGAGATCGCTGACAAGACCATAGAGATCTTTAAGATAGTCAGAGAACCTGGCTACAGAGTCAAGATGGCTGTGTTCACACACCGTGATGATATAGATCCTGTGGGTGCATGTGTCGGACTCAAAGGTGCCAGGATCCAGTCTGTCGTAAGGGAGATGGAAGGAGAGAAGATCGATGTTCTGAAGTATGATACAGACCCTAAGGTTTATATCAAGAATGCCCTTTCTCCTGCCGAGGTCCTGGAAGTTTATATTCTGGATCAGGCAAAACGTCAGGCACTGGCAGTTGTCAATGAGAGCCAGCTTTCATTGGCTATCGGAAAGCAGGGTCTGAATGTAAGGCTGGCCAACCGTCTGGTGGACTGGAATATTGATGTTAAGACCGAAGAGCAGTTCCAGGAGATGGATATCTATGCTGATGTCAAGAAGAAGCTGGATAATCTGTTTACCGGTGATGAGACTCAGGCTGAAGAACCGGATGAGGAGATCACAAAGATCTCAGAGCTTCCTGGAATTCCTGAGAAGATCGTCAACCTTCTTACAGCAAATGATATTGTTGATATCGAGACATTCCTTTCTCTCAGTGAGAAGAAACTTCTTGAGATCGAGGGATTTACAAAAGAAGATTTCCAGCTGGTCAATTCTATCATTGAGGATAATGTTGAGATCGTTGATGATATGGAACCTGAAGAATCGGATTCTGAGGCGGAAGATGATGAATTCGAGGATGAATATGAATATGAATGCCCTGAATGTGGCAAACCTATAACAGCAGATATGACATGCTGTCCTAACTGTGGTGTTGAGCTCAGCTTCGAGGATGAAGATGAGGAAGATGCCGAAGAGGACAGTGAAGAAAAATAAAAGAGGCGGAAAGGAATTTTATGTCGGAAGAACAGGAAAAAATTGAAAAACCTAAAGTAACTTTGATAAAACAGCCTAAGAGGGAGGTCGAGAAGACTGAGCCTGTTGAGGTTGAACAGGAAAAGAAAAAGGTTGTTATAAAAAAGAAAAAAGTTGTTGCCAAGAAGAAGCCAGCTCCTGCTGACATTCCGGCAGATAATATTCCGCAGATAAAAGCAGTGGCTCCGGCGCCAGAGCCTCCGAAGGCAGTGCCTGCTCAGGAGCATGTTCCTGAAGTGTCAAAACCGGCAGCAGTCACAGAGGCACCTGCTGCACCTAAGGCAGTTAAACAGCCTGAGAATGCTGAACCTGCTGCAGCTCAGCCACAGACTCAGAGTCAGCCTGCTCCGAGCCAGGGACAGAACCGTGAGGGCTACAGGTCCAGAGACGGCTGGCAGGGTCAGGGCGGCGGTTACAGACCTAGGGGAGAGAACCAGGGACAGAACCGCGAGGGCTACAGATCCAGAGACGGCTGGCAGGGTCAGGGCGGCGGTTACAGACCTAGAGGCGAGAACCAGGGTCAGAACCGCGAGGGCTACAAGCCGAGAGATGGCTGGCAGGGTCAGGGCGGCGGTTACAGACCTAGAGGCGAGAACCAGGGTCAGGGCGGCGGTTACAGACCTAGAGGCGAGAACCAGGGACAGAACCGCGAGGGTTTCAGACCTAGAGGTGAATTCCGTCCTGAACACCAGAACTCTGAAGTGCCTATGGATATGTCAGGAAGAACAGGCAATAAGAAGTTCTTCAAGGCTAAGAAAAAAACTGATTATCAGAAAAATAAGAAAGAAAATATAGAAGAGATCGAAAAGAACTTCCAGATAAAGAAAAAGGATGTCCAGAAGGCAAATCCTGTGCCTAAGAGCATTGATATCATGGAAGTCATCACAGTTGCAGAACTGGCAAAGAAGCTGAATCTGAAGGCTTCTGAGGTCATCACAAAATTCATCTCCATGGGTATGATGGTCACCATCAACCAGCAGGTAGATGCTGCTTCTGCTGAGATCATTGCATCTGAATATGACTGCAAGGTCAATATTGTCTCTCTCTATGAGCAGACGATCGTTGAAGGTGAGAAGGGTGATGATGCTGATATAGTTGAGCGTCCTCCTGTAGTCACCGTCATGGGACATGTAGACCATGGAAAGACTCATCTGCTGGATGCTATCAGAGAGACCAATGTGGCTGGCGGAGAATACGGCGGAATCACACAGCATATCGGAGCATACAAGGTGGAGGTGAAGGGACGGAGCATTGTCTTCCTGGATACTCCTGGTCATGAGGCCTTTACACAGATGAGAGCCAGAGGTGCACAGCTTACTGATATTGTAGTTCTTGTTGTTGCCGCTGATGACGGTGTCATGCCGCAGACCATCGAGGCCATAAATCATGCCAAGGAGGCTAAGGTTCCTATTGTTGTTGCCATCAACAAGATCGACCTTCCGGATGCCAACCCTGAGAAGATCAAACAGCAGCTTGCTGAGTATGAGCTGATTCCTGAGGAATGGGGCGGAAACACTATTTTCTGCAATATTTCAGCGAAGAAGAAGATCGGTATTGATGATCTGCTGGACAATATTCTTATTCTGGCTGATGTGCTGGAACTCAAGGCAAATCCTAACTGTCGTGCAGAGGGAAAGATCATTGAGTCACGGGTCGACCAGGGACGTGGTATGGTTTCCACAGTGCTTATCCAGCGTGGTACACTGAAGATCGGAGATGCCTTTGTTGCCGGTGTATATGCCGGAAAAGTCAGGGCTATGTTCAATGATAAGGGAGAAAAGATCGAGTCCGCAGGTCCTGCCACACCGGTTGAGATCCTGGGATTCACAGGTCTGCCTAATTCCGGAGATCCGTTCCAGGTTACAGAGTCTGAGAAATATGCCCGCCATATAGGTGAGAAGAGACAGGAACTTGAGAGGATCGGAGTTGCCAAGAATGTGAAGAAAGTCACACTGGACAACCTGTATGATTCTATCCAGGAAGGTGAGATCCAGGAGCTGAAGGTCATCATCAAGAGTGATGTCCAGGGATCTGTTGAGGCTCTCAAGAGCACACTGGAAAAGCTTTCCACTCCGGAGATCCGTCTCCATATCATCCATGCATCTGCAGGTGCCATTGTTGAGAACGATGTCAACCTGGCTGCGGCTTCCAATGCAATTATCGTTGGATTCCATGTAAGACCTACATCCAAGGCTCAGGTCCTGGCAGAGCAGGAAAAAGTTGAGATAAAGAAATATAACATCATCTATGATGCTGTTGAGGATATCAAGCGGGCTATGGAGGGTCTCCTGGCTCCTGAGCTTAAGGAAGAGCTTATCGGAACAGTTGAGGTGCGTGACATTTTCAAGGTTCCTAAGGTCGGAACGATTGCCGGTGCTTATGTAACATCAGGAAAGGTCAAGCGCAATGCCATTGCCCATCTGTACAGAGAGGAGATCGAACTTTTCAATGGAAAGATCATTTCTCTCAAACGTTTCAAGGATGATGCCAAGGAAGTTGAGAAGGGCTTTGAGTGCGGTATCGGACTTGAGAATTATAATGATATCCAGATTGGCGATATTCTTGAAGTCTTCGAGATAAAAGAGATTGCCAAGAAGCTTTGATAGGAAAAATATAAGATGTCAGAATACAGACTGGTAAGAATTGAGAATCTGATACAGCAGATCATAAGTGAGCTGATACTCACAGGCAAGATAAAGGATCATAGAGTCAGCAAGATGATTTCTGTCTCCAGGGTCAAATGTGCCCAGGATCTTTCTGTGGCAAAAGTATATGTCTCTGGATTTCTCAATGACAATGTGACTAAGAGAAGTGTGGAAGGACTCAACAGTGCAGCTCCTTTCATACAGGGAATCGTAGGTAAGAAACTGCAGACCAGACTGACTCCAAGGCTGACTTTCTGCTTTGACAGTTCCATCAGGGAAGGCTTTGAGATAAATAAAAAAATAGAGGAACTTCTTTCTTGATATCTGGCTTTGCTCTGATCAATAAAGTGGCAGGTCTTACTTCTTTCACAGCGCTTTCCAGACTGAAGAAAGCAGTGGGAACCAAACATGTTGGGCACTGTGGCACTTTAGATCCTTTTGCTGAGGGACTCCTGCTGGCACTTACCGGCAGGATGACCAAATTCTTCGACTATGTTACCGGTATGCCAAAAGAATATGAGGCAGTCATGTGCTTGGGAAAAGAGACACGGACTTTGGATCCTGAGGGGGACATAATCAATACATGCGAGCATATTCCGTCCTTTGACGAGATCCTGGAAAAAACATCTGTCTATCATGGAGCCATGATGCAGACACCCCCGGCATTCTCAGCTGTTCATGTGGATGGAAAAAGGGCTTATGACCTGGCCCGCAGGGGTCGGGAGGTTCAGATTCCTGAGCGCAAGATATTTATATATGATTTTCAGATACTCAGCTATGAGGCTCCATTCCTTAAATTCCGTATCAGATGCTCCAGCGGTACTTATATCCGTTCTATAGCCAGGGATATTGCGGCTTCATGCGGTTCCCTCGGGTATCTGACAGCACTGAAACGTACAGCCATAGGAAATTTTACCATAGATTCAGTGGAGCCTGACACTTTCAGGATCCTTGATCCTGTTGAGGGGATCCAGAAGTGCGGAGTGAAGACTATGATAATCGAGGATCCGTATTTCAGCATGCTGAAGGACGGTAAGGAATTCTGCGGTGCTTTCAGAGCTTTTGTGGCAAAACGGCTGGAGGAGCATTCTCCGCGGGCAGTCTTCGATCCGGCAGGAAATTTCGGTGCCATGGTGGAAAAGCGTGAGGGGCGTCCGTACTATATTTTTGCGGCAGGTAATCTTGCATGAATGTATTGTCCTGGAATGATTTTCTGGCTGATTCTCCGCTGAAAGGGATAAAGTGTGCCTTCACTGTCGGGGTTTTTGATGGAATCCATCTGGGGCATCTGGAATTGCTGAAACGCATTATTAACTGCGGAGCAGAGAAGACAGCAGTGTTCACTTTCTCAAAAAATCCTGCTGCTGTCATTGCAGGAGACAGATTTCCCGGTGATGTTCTGACGCTGAATCAGAAGCTGTCGTTTCTGAAAGATATTGGTATAGATGATGTCATACTGATTGACTTTTCCTATGAATTTGGTAAACTGACTGGAGAGCAGTTTTTTTCAGCTATAGACCGTAATCTTATTCCTGAAAAAATTGTTATAGGATATGACTTTAAGTGTGGATGTGACAACAGCTCCACTGCTGAGGATATCTACAGAAGATATTCGGATGCGGAAATCGGCGCTGAGATCGTTCCTGAGTTCAGATACAGGGGATACACAGTCAAGAGCACGCTTCTGAGGGAACTTATCCGACAGGGAAAGACAGAGTTTCTGGCTGATTTCATGTATATGGGATATTCAGTGGATGTTTCCGGTATTTCCCATATAACTTATGACGGTGAGTACTATATGGCCGCAAGGTCTGATGTATCACAGATCTTACCTGACTACGGCAGATTCTCCGTAAGGATGTTCCAGAACGGAACATACCGTGACGCTGAGGCTGTTGCAGATATTGAATTTTTCAAGTGGAAGTATAAGGCATAGTGCTTCCATCTGAAAACTGCTGATTCACAGGCTGTTTTGTAGAGACAGCATGCTACTTGTGGACCGGCATATTTCCGGACCTGGTTCCGGGAATAGAAATCAAAATTTTAAGGAGTTGTCTATGTTGACAAAAGAGGAAAAGCTTGAGCTTGTTTCAAAGTTCGGTGGCAATGAGAAAAACACAGGAGCTACTGAAGTTCAGATCGCAATTTTTACACAGAGAATCAATGAACTCACAGAGCATTTCAAAATTCACAAGAAGGATCATAATTCCAGAAGAGGTCTGCTCAAACTGGTCGGACAGAGAAGAAAGCTTCTTCAGTATCTGAAGAGAACAAATCTTGATAAGTACAGAGAATTGATCAAAGAACTTGGACTGAGAAAATAATAAGGAATAATTAATGCCACAAGTAACAATTAATATTGGCGGCAAAGATCTGATTCTGGAGACAGGTAAGCTGGCAAAGCAGGCCAATGGTGCTGTATTTGCCACTTATGCAGGTTCTTCAGTTTTGGCTACAGTATGCTGCTCTGAGGACACAATCGAGGGGCTGGACTATGTTCCTCTCCAGGTTGAATATAATGAGAAATATTACGCCGCAGGAAAGATTCCTGGAGGATTCCTGAAGAGGGAAGGTAAGCCAAAGGACAAGGAGATTCTTGTTTCCCGTCTGATTGACCGCCCTATGAGACCTCTTTTCTATAAGGAGTTCAAAAGGGATATCCAGGTAGTGCCTACAGTTGTATCTGCTGACCAGATCACCCCGCCTGACGTAATTGCCATGATTGCCTCATCTGCTGCCGTAGTAGTGTCAGATATTCCGTATAACGGACCTGCTGCTGCCGTAAGAGTCTGCTATCTTAATGGCGAATATATCATCAACCCTACATTTGAACAGATCGAACAGGCTGATATGGAGATAGTTGTTGCCGGAATCAAAGACGGAATAACTATGGTTGAGGGTGGTGCCAAAGAAGTTTCTGAGGATGTGATGCTGGAGGCTATTGACAGAGGAAGCAAAGTGGTTGCGGAGATCTGTAAGGTTCAGGAAGAGCTGAGAGCTCTTGCCGGAAAGGAAAAACTCCCGCTGCCTCCTTCAGAAGAGGAAACTTTCGCATATTATGACAAGGTGTGGGAATATGCCTACGAGGATTATAAGAAGGCATGTTTCCTCTCCAGCAAAGTTGCCAGAAACAAGGGCAAGGCTGCTGTCAAGGCTGCCACAGTCGCTCACTTCAAGGAAGAGATCCCTGAAGAGGAGATCGGCAAGATAGGAGCAGTGTTCGAAGATCTGGAATACAAGATCCTCAGAACATCCATCCTGGAGAACAACCTGAGGTGTGACGGAAGAATTCCTACACAGATCAGACCTATCACATGCGAGGTAGGACTGCTGGCCAAGACACACGGATCATCACTGTTCACAAGAGGTGAGACACAGTCTCTCTCCACATGTACACTGGGAACCGAGGCTGACGAACAGATGTTTGATGACATCGACGGAGCAAAGAGATATTCCAATTTCATGCTCCATTATAACTTCCCTCCATTCTCTGTAGGTGAGACAGGAAAGCTGACCACAGGACGCCGTGAGATCGGTCACGGAAACCTGGCTCAGAGATCACTTTCCGCAGTCATTCCTCCAAAGGCTGATTTCCCATATACGATCAGAGTGGTTTCAGAGATCGTTGAGTCCAACGGCTCATCATCAATGGCTACAGTATGTGCAGGAACTCTGGCACTTATGGATGCTGGTGTTCCAATCAGAAAACCTGTCGCAGGTATTGCCATGGGACTTATCACAGAGGGTGAGAAGACAGTTATTCTCAGCGATATCCTTGGCGAGGAAGACCATTTCGGAGATATGGACTTCAAGGTTGCCGGAACAAGGGACGGTATCACTGGATTCCAGATGGATATCAAGATCGCAGGTGTCTCCAAGGAGATCATGAAGAGAGCGCTGGCTCAGGCTAATGCCGGCAGAATGCATATCCTTGGAATTATGTGCAATACTATTTCCGAGCCTAGAACTGCTGTTTCTGCCAATGCTCCTCAGATCGTCCAGATGAAGATCGATGTTGACAAGATCGGTGCTGTCATTGGTACAGGTGGAAAGAACATCAAGAGCATCGCTGATAAGTCTGAGGCTGATGTCAATATCGACGATTTTGGAAATGTGAAGATTTACGGCAAAAACCTGGAGAAAGCCCTTATTGCCAAAGCAATGGTTGAGAGTTTCATCGAAAAACCTGAAGTCGGAAAAGTCTATAATGGTGTGGTAAAACGCATCACTGAGTTCGGCGCTTTCATCGAGTTCCTTCCTGGAAAAGAGGGACTCTGTCATATATCAAAGCTTTCAAAGGAAAGAGTCGAGAATGTCACAGATGTTCTGAAAGAAGGTCAGGAGATCCCGGTCAAACTTGTTGAGATCGACAGAATGGGAAGACTCAACCTGAGCTATATCGAAGCCATTGACCCAGATTATGTTCCTCCTAAGCAGGAGCGGGCACCTAGAGGTGGCAGAGACGGCGGTAGAGACCGTGACAGAGAAAGAGACGGAAAAGAACGTTTCCGCAGAAGAAGCTTTGATGCTGACAAGTCATCTGATAAGCCGGCTGATAAAGCAGAGAATGTTTAAGGTCACGCCTTGATTTCACCTGTTGTTCTCTCTGACGGTGTCAGGCTGGTTTACGAGAGGAACAGATTTTCAAGCGTTATTTCCATAGGGTTCTGGTTTCTCCATGGCTCTATGGATGAGAATTTATACGAGAAAGGATGTGCTCATTTTACTGAGCATATCCTTTTCAAAGGTACAGAGAAGTATTCGACAGCCGATATTGCCAAGGCTTTTGACAAAATCGGCGGCAATGTGAATGCCTTTACTGAAAAAGAGACAACCTGCTTCCATTGCACATTTCCTTCGCGGCATTTTGACTATGCCATTGATATTCTGGCTGATATGCTCTTTCATCCTCTTTTCGACTTGGAGGAGATCGAGAAAGAAAAGTCTGTCGTGATCAATGAAATCCGGGAAGGGGAGGATACTCCTGAAGACCTGTCCTACGAACTCTATATGGAGAGAATGTGGCCCGATCATCCACTGGGCTGCAAGATAACAGGGACAGAAAAAGAAGTTTCAGATATTACCAGAGATACCCTTCTGGCTTTTTACAGGAAAAGATACATTGCAGAGAACCTTCTTGTCGCAGTGGCTGGGAACTTTGATCCTGATCATCTGGTGAAAAAGCTTGACCAGATAATATCACTTCCACATGGGGAGATGGCATCTTTGTCCAGAATTGCTCCTGTGCCGCATACTGATATATCTTTTCTAAATTCATCATCCCAGCAGATACAGATTTATGCCGGCACTTCTTTTCCTGTGCCGAAAGATCCCCATGAATATTATGCAGCTCTGGTGTTCAGTACCATGGCGGGCGAGAGCATGAGTTCCAGACTTTATCAGAAGATACGTGAGGAGATGGGACTTTGCTACGGGATATATTCATTCCGGTCTTTTTTCCCGGGTGCCTCCATGTGGACTGTATATCTCAGCACTTTTCCTGAGAATGTGCTCACGTCACTGAGGACCATCAGCAGTGAGCTTTCTGACATGAAGAATAATTCTTTCAGGCAGTCTGAGCTTTCTGATGCCATAACCCACATGGAGGGTGAGCTGACTGTATCGTGTGAGGATACTGAAGTCAGGATGAAACGGCTGGCACGGCAGTTCATATTTTTCGGATATTCATTTTCCATGGACGATGCATTCGGATATCTTGAGGAGATCAGCATGTCCGATATTGATTCATTTCTCGGAAATCATATCAGATCGGAAAATTTCAATGTCATGGTATATGGACGGATGAAAAAATCACTGATAAATGAGTCCGGGAAAAAGCCTCTCCTTGATTTTTAATACAGATTATTTTAAAATATTCTCATGGAAACAGTGAAAGTTTTATGCAGAGCGACAGATGATTCTTTCCTGCCGGTTTATTCATCTCAGGAAGCTGCCGGAGCAGATCTTAAGGCATGTGTGGATTCTGATATGGTCATCAGGGCTGGAGACCGTGCGCTGGTGCCTACCGGGCTGTTCATACAGCTGCCGTCAGGATATGAGGCTCAGATCAGACCCAGGTCAGGTCTTGCCATAAAACATGGAATTTCATTGGTCAACTCCCCGGGAACCATAGATTCAGATTACCGGGGTGAGATAAAAATTATCATGATAAATCATGGACATGAGGATTTTGTCATCCGGCGCGGCGACAGGATTGCTCAGATGGTTATAGCTCCTGTGAGCAGAGGCATCTTCACTTCGGCTGAGACTCTGGATCCCACAGAACGTGACACAGGCGGTTTTGGCTCCACTGGTATATGAAAAGTCGTTTTTCTCTTCTGTTCAGATATATAGCCCGTGAATTTTTCTTCTCATTCGTGGTGTGCTTTTTCTTCTTTTTCTTCATTTTCTTCGTGAACCAGATCCTGTTCCTGGCCGAGAAGATCCTGGAGAAACATGTGCCGGTCAAGGATGTTTTCATGCTGCTGGTGTATTTCATGCCATCCATGATATCACTTTCTTTCCCGTTTGCGGCTTTGGTGGCCTGTCTTATGACTGTAGGACGGCTTTCTTCTGACAATGAGGTTATGGCTATGCAGGCGCTTGGAATCAGACATGTGAAGATCTTTGCTCCTCTTATCATTCTCGGGCTGGTTTTCTCACTTTCATCTTTTTATATCAATGACTATCTGATGCCTTATGGCACCATAAAATATACCAAACTGTACAAAGACCTTATTTTCTCCAATCCGGCTCTGGAGCTGGAGCCTTTTTCTGTCAAAGAATATCTGGACACATTCATTGTCACCGGAGAGATCAAGGACAATGTTATCCACGATATTGTTATCTTTGACAAGGATAATGACGGCAACAAAAGGATAATCACTGCAGATGAGGCCTGGTTTCTGGGCAGCAATGATGGCAACGGTCCGGGTGTCATATCTCTGGAGCTTTCCAATGTCTTCTCCCATTCCACAGATGTGAAGAAAGAGTATGACTATAATTATTTCTCAGCAGAGAAGATGGTGTATAATATTCTTTTCTCCAATATGTCGTCTTCTGTCAGGACACTGGGACCAAGGGAAATGAGTGCGGCAGATGTCTATAAAGGAATCAGAGAGATGGAAAGGGAAGCTGCCATGGATCAGGAGACCCGTCTGGAAGGGTTCAATTCCCGTATAAAGGATATCTGTGAGAATTATTATCTCATGTGCAATGACCATCCTGTTTCCAAGAGCACTTATGAGAAGAATGTCCGTGAGGGATTATCAAGATATAAGGATATATTGATCGGTGAGGAGGAAGACCGAAACCTGCGTATCTACAGGCTGGAATTCTATAAGAAATTCTCACTTCCGTTCTCATGCCTGTGCTTTGTCCTCTTTGCTTTTCCTGCTGGGCTCTTTTCCAAAAGGAGCGGTAAGACTGTGGGATTCGGTGTGGGACTGCTTTTCTCGCTGTTCTACTGGTGCATGATGTTTGCCGGGCATACCATTGGTGTCAGAAGCGATGTCAGTCCGTTCCTGTCCATGTGGATGCCTGATATTGTCATACTGGCCATAGCACTGATCCTGTACGTGGTGAGGTTCGTAAAAAGATGAAGCTGCTTCATAAGATGTCCCTGGGACTTTTCCTGAAATATCTGATCTCCTCTGTCCTGTTCTTTGTGCTGATTCTGGAGCTGCTGGATATTTTTTCAAACCTGTGGCGGTATATCAACAATGAGGTTCCATTCAGGGAGATAATGCATGTGGCGCTTCTTTATCTTCCCAAGTGCATTATTTTCTCACTTCCTATATCTATACTTTTCTCAGTCTCCTATGCATTGGGAAATTTCTATGCCAACAATGAGCTCATAGCTGTATTCGGATGCGGTGTCTCTCTGTATAAATTCGTATTTCCGTTCATTTTTGCCGGTATCATCCTGAGTCCTCTCTCTTTTTTCTTCGAGGAAAGTGTGGTGATAAAGACTTACAGGCAGAAATCAGATCTGACTTATGAGCTTCTTAACAGCAAGAAGAATTTCAATAACAATAATGTGACAGTGGCTGATCATATAAATGCCAGGATCTATCATGCAGACTTCTATAATGATTCTGCCAAATCGCTTTCCGGGGTCATAATAATTGAGAACCGCAGCGAGAATTCTGTTCCTGTGCGCATTGATGCCAAATCTGCCAAATGGAACGAAGAGGAAGGATACTGGGATTTCTATAATGCCAGGATCTACAGTTGGGATGAGGAGAAGAAATTCTATGATCTCACATGCCATGATATTTTCTCTGACCACAGCTACCAGCAGGATCCTGAGAGCTTCAGAAATGTGGTGAAGGATGTGGAGGAGATGGAGATGGCTGATGCCAAGGCATGGATCGCCACCCTGAAAAATGCCGGACTTCCATACCGTGAGGCGCTGACTGAGTATTACAAGCGTTTCTCCTTTACTCTGACTCCGCTGATCGTGGCTCTTATCTCTGTGTCCTTCACTGGAAAATTCAGAAAGAATGTGCTGCTTATGAGCCTTCTTATGAGTATGATGATGGCTGCCGCATATTATATTCTCCAGATGGTGCTGGTGCTGTTTGCGAAAATGGGATATATCCATCCTGTCATAGGTGCATGGGGTGCTTTCATAATTTTTCTTATTATAAGTCTTATAATGTTTAAATATGCCGATACTTAATAGGTAGGGATTTGCCGATGGAATTTGAGATAATAAAGAACAGCCTTTTTTCCAGGGCCAGACGTGGTGTCATGCGGTTGCCTCATGGGGAGGTTCAGACTCCTGTGTTCATGCCTGTGGGAACCAACGGCAGTGTCAAGGCCATGAAGCATCAGGATGTGTCCGATATGGGGGTGCGGCTGATTCTGGGAAACACATATCATCTTTATCTCCGTCCTGGTATAGAGGTCATAAAGCAGGCTGGGGGACTTCATGAGTTTACATCCTGGCCGCACAACATACTTACAGACAGCGGCGGTTTTCAGGTGTTTTCCCTGGCACCGTTCAGAAAGATAAAAGAAGAGGGAATCTATTTCCGCTCACATATAGACGGTTCATACCATACTCTGACTCCTGAGGGAGTGGTGGATCTGCAGCGTGGTTTTCGCAGTGACATACTGATGCCGCTGGACTGCTGCACAGCTCCTGGAATCACTGAGAAAGAGGCAGTGAAGGCCATGAACATCACCCACAGGTGGGCAGTCAGGAGCAAGAATGCCTGGCTGGGCTGCAGGGACGAGTGGGGCGGAAGCCTTTTCGGCATTGTCCAGGGCAATTTCTTCGAGCATCTGAGGACAGAAAGTGCCGGATTCATCAATTCACTGGATCTGCCTGGCATAGCTATCGGGGGACTTTCGGTAGGTGAGGAACCTGCCCAGTTCTCACATTTTCTGGCACATACTGCATCACAGCTGGATGCTGCCAAACCTCATTATCTTATGGGTGTGGGCACTCCTGAATATATCCTGGATGGTGTGGAGAACGGAATAGATATGTTTGACTGCGTATATCCTACAAGAATTGCCAGAAACGGCGCTGTGTTTACCAGGAACGGCAAGCTGACCATAGACAAGCAGAAATATGCTGACCAGTTCATTCCTATTGACGAGCACTGCCAGTGCTTTGCCTGCCGCACTTATACCAGGGCGTTCATACGGCATATGTTCAAGACCGGTGAGATCCTTGGACCTATGCTGGCTACAGAGCATAATCTGCAGTTCATGTATGACCTTATGTCAGATATAAGGAGCAGCATTGAGAATGGCTGTTTCGAGACTTTCAAGAAAGATTTTTTAAGCAGGTATACAGGTGGAAACAGAGAAGAGCAGTAACAGCAGCTCACGGAAGCTGAAGCTGAGTACGATTTCTGTCATGCTCTGCACATTGCTGTCCAGACTTCTGGGCTTTGTGAAGATCGTGATAATAGGTGCTATTTTCGGTGCATCCGGAAAGGCTGATGTACTGAATGCAGTATTTGCAATTCCTAACAATTTGCGTAAGCTTATGGCCGAGGGGGCACTTTCCTCTGCATTCATACCGGTTCTGTCCTCTTCGATAGTTAAGGATAAAGATCATAATGTGACCAAAAAAATTGTGAACAACATCATGGCTTTTCAGATCCTGGTGTTGGTTCCTCTGTGCATAATCTCAATTATCTATGCCGATTTTCTGGTTAATAAAGTGCTGCTGAACTTCAGTGATCCTGGGCTGCGTATCCTGGCTGTCGATCTTTTCCGCTGGTTCATCAGCTATATACTGCTTATCAGTATCAGTGCTGTGCTTATGGCGGTACTGAATTCCTACGGATATTTCACTGTTCCTGCACTGACTCCAATTCTTTTCTCAGTGGCAGTCATTATCAGCATCCTTTTCCTGCATAAGGATCTGGGTGTTTATTCCATGGCTGTAGGTGTGCTGGCCGGCGGTGTCATGCAGATATTTTTCCAATATCCAAGGTACAGAAAACTGGGATTTGACTTCAAGCTTTCTTTTGACCTGAAGAATGAGAATTTCCGCAAGATCATAACCAACTGGCTGCCTGTTGTGGCAACGTCCTCGATTTTTGCCATAAACCAGCAGATCTCCATGCGTTTTGCCTCCGAACTGGAGACTGGAAGTTCCTCAGCCATCAGCTATGCTCTTGTGTTCTGGCAGCTTCCTTTCGGAATTTTCTCAGCAACCATCACTACTGTGCTTTTTCCTAAGATGAGCCGTGAGGCTGCGGCTGGAAGCTTAAAGGAACTGATCTCAACATTCACTACCGGAATAATCTCTCTGATGGCTCTGCTGGTGCCGTCTTCACTGATCATGTATTTCTTCGGTTACGATATCATATCCATAGGTATGCAGCGGGGATCCTTCACCGTGGAGAACACTGCTATGGCCGGATTCGTTCTGCAGGCTTATGCCTTCGGACTTTTCGGTACAGGTGCATTCAACTTCATACAGCGGTATTATTATTCCATCGACAGCTACAGGAAACCATTTATGTTCGCATTGATGTGTGCGGCAATGGATGTGGGACTCTCACTGTGGCTGAAGGAAACGCCGCTCCGTGTTGCCGGACTGGCATGGGCCAATACTATAGCATTCACAGTGGGGACATGCATAATGCTGGCTGATGTCAAGCGTTCGGCTCCTGACCTCTCAATTCTCCGCATGGTGCGTGAGCTGCTTCTTATACTGGTGGCTCTGGCTGGCGGTATGCTGCCTATAGTGTTTTTCCGTTTCAAGTGGGGTGATCTGTGGCGCGGTGGCGCTACTCTGGGATATTTTACACTCTTTATGCTGACCATGGCTGTGTTCTCTGTGATAGTGCTGGGACTGTACAAGGTGCTGGGTGTGGACTCCATATTCCAGCTGCGCAGAAGACGCCGCTGAAAGAATAGAAATCAGTATTGTTTATATACATAACAAATACTTCATGCTATATTCTGTTTGAAGAAGGAAAAAAATGAAAAAGATTATTTTAGTGTTATTTGCATTTTTGCTTACAGCAGGGGCTTTTGCTCAGGAAGTAAAATCTGTCGGTATCACAGACAGTGATGTTAAGAATTTTGCAAAGAATTTCAATGCAATTGCAAAAGAAATTGATAAATTAGGTGATGATGATGCATCTAAATTAGAGTCAATTCTTGAGAAGTATGGCATCTCAGGTCCTGGCAGATTCCAGAAATTTGTTATGATGATGAAATGTTCCGAAGTTGCAGTTTTTGATAAAACAATGGCAGATGATCCTGAAACTGCAAAAATTATGAAGTCAATGGGGATGGATCCTATGGCAAAGACAAGAAGTCTGATCAATCAGAAGGATTTTGATGTGGTTAATGCCAATGTTGATCTTTTGAAGGATCTGATAAAATAGTTTTTACAGATCTGAAGTTTGCAGACACCACCGGAAGATATTCCGGCGGTGTTTTTTTTGCTCTGTACGAAAATAAAAAAGGCATCCGCAATGGATGCCCTTTTTATTGATCTTGTATTCTGAGTTATCAGATCAGCTCTGACTTCTCTATGGAAATTACCTTGAAGTTGTAAGCTGTGCCATTGATGCTGAAGTGGATCTCCTCATTCTTCTCAGCTCCCAGCAGCTCTGCGCTGAATGGTGCGATATATGAGATGATGTTGTCTTCCGGTGATGATTCCCATGGTCCCAGGATAGTATATGTCTCTTCTTTCTTTGAGTTCAGGTTCAGCAGTGTGACCTTTGTACCGAATGAGATCTTGTCCAGTTTCAGATTTTCCGGGTTGAATACCTGAGCATTGTTGATCTCTTCCTGGAGCTTTGCCACAGTGATGTTCAGCATTTCCTGCTTCTCTTTGCCTGACTTGTACTCGTAGTTCTCGCTCAAGTCTCCCAGCTGTATAGCAGCACCGATCTCTGCGGAGTTCTTCGGGATCTCCACATCCAGAATATATTTGAGCTCTTTCTGTTTCTTTGCCATTCCTGCTGCTGTGACCAGTGTGAGGGAATTATCCTTGGATACGACTTCAATGGCTTTATCTCCGGCGAATTTGATGTCAGGATATTTCTTTCTCAGCTTCTTCTGGATATCCAGCTTCATGTTAGGATCCAGTGAGTCAACTCCGGCCAGAAGTGTGTACATATTCTGTGCTTCTTTTTCTCCGGCTCTCAGCATGAAGTTCTCCAGCCTGTTCTCCTTGAAAAGATACAGCTGGATCTGTCTGTTTATCTTTCTGCTGGTGTTGAGGTTTCTCTTGCCGTTTATATCTCTGAATGTGATGTCCAGCAGGTGCAGCATCTGTGTGAGGATCTTCTTCTCTGCAGGTTTCATCTCCTTGTAGCAGGCATAATTATCGCCGTTCTTTATCAGCCATACATAGGCTTCCTTGAAATTCTTGTCCTTGTATTCATCAAGTATGGTCTTGAACACAGCCTTCATTTTGTCTGTGAATCCGTTCTTTACCAGTGTGTCAGGAATATAGCTGGAGAGGTAAGAAGGGAAGAGTGAGCAGAATATGTCGGCCCATTCCGGAATGTCGCTGTCCTCTTTGACTGCATCCAGGAATTCTCTCTTTATCTCTGTATCCAGAATTTTTCCGAAGGTGGATTCCAGATCAGTTATCATTCTGAAAAGTTCTGTGAATGTTATGCTGATGCTCTTGTCATCCAGGTGTGAATGCTGGGCTGCCAGTTTCTTGAGGAAAATGTAGCTGCTGATGACTTTTTCATCTGTGCATGACACAGGTTTGAGGAATGATCTGAAATAACCCAGCATCTCAGGCAGGTATTCTGAATCGACTGCGGTCTCCTCTGTAAGAAATTCCTCCACTGTCTTCAGCTTGTGGAAGAACAGAGACTCGCTCTTGAATCTGTCCAGGGCTTTTTCCTCATAAGATATAGGATTCTGACGAACTTCATAGAATCCCTCTTTTTCTGCGATAGGTCCGAACTGAGGATCTGTCTTCAGAACTTTCTTGGCTTCTGTGCTCCATGCTGTCCACTCGCCAGGAGTCAGGATGCTTGGCACCAGCTCCAGTTTCACCAGCTTCAGGTCAGCCTCATTGTTCAGGCTCTGTATGATGGTTTTCAGTGTCCATGAGATGTCTTCTTTTATTTTCTTTCTCAGCTCTGATTTCTTGTGGGTGCACTTGATGACTCTGATATGTTCCTTATCAAGTATTGTAAGGGCATTCACAGCCATTTTTATGGACATGGAGTGGTTTTTCTTTGTTATGAAGTCAATGATGATGTTCTCACCCTTGAGCTCTGCGATCTTTCCTATGCCCCAAGTCTTGTGGAAAACGAAATTGCCTGCATCGAAAGAGATATGTTTCTCAAAATCATTGATGGCATCCGGAAGGTTCTTCCATGTCTGAGAGAGGTTGGATACTGCTATGAATTCCTCAAGCTGGCTGTGGCTGCTGTATTTCTGTCTGTAACAGAAGATGATCTCTGTCCTTGCGTCTGCATTCTTAGGATCCAGCTCGACGATCTGCTTCAGAATTCCGATGGCCTGATCCCATTTGCCTTCTTTCTTGCAGCTCTGGTACAGAGCTTCCATCAGCTGGACTTCCTTATCAGGAGTCATGGTCTTGTTGAATTTTTTCAGGAAATGGCAGAAGAACTCAAAGTCCTCAGGTGTGTATTCCAGAAGTTTGGCCCATATATCCTTCACATTGGCAAAAAGCTTTTTGTTTGCATATCTGTGGATGGCTTTCTTATAATAATTTATAGCCTTTTCTTTGTTTCCCTCAGATTCATACTTCTCTGCCAGGCTCTTTACGATGTCAGTCTCATCGAAATCGACTCTTATAAGTCTTTCCCAGACAGCCACTTTCTTGTCTTCCTCGTTCTCATTGTGATAGCAGTTTGCCAGAGCCTTAAGAACCAGCTTGTTCTCTCCGAACTGAAGCATTCTGTCGCAGAGGAACTCGACCACATTCCATTTTTCGATATCCTGGAACATGGAGATGAGCTGGAGCATGTTTGAATCGTCCAGCATGTGTTTGGAAAGTGTGATTATTCCTGATATATAAAGAGCTATTATACTGTTTCTGCTCTTGTCCAGATGCTCGTCTGTTATTCTGAGAATCTCATCTTTGGTCTCATCATCGATGTTATCTATGTAAGAATCAAATTCTCTGAAATTGGCTACCGAGTAGTTGTTCATGACTGCTCTTGTCCATTTTTCCTCGTTCAGAATGTTGCTGATCTTTTCCACTTTTTCTGAATCCATTTTACCTCTCCATTTCTCTATATGTTAATTCGTATAAAGTTCATAAACAGCAGGGTTCAAATCCCTTATTTTCTTCAGCGTATTTTCTATCACACCGCTGTTGTTCCTGAGCATCTGATAAAAATCTATGTACCACATATACTTGTTTATCAGCCTTGGGATGATCATCTCCTTGGTCTTGTCGTCAGAAGTGAGTGAGTCCTCCAGTGTCACGATGCTCTGCTTCAGCTGGGCAAACTCCAGCCCTTTCAGTTCCCGCCTGATGTTGAAGATCCCGTCCAGGGCTCCGTAGACAGGTATCCATTCTTTCATCACTTTCTCCGGATATCCCATCTGTGAGACCCTTGCCACAAGATTCTGCAGCATTTTTGACTCCAGAGTCTCCAGCTCTATTTTCTGGGGATCCAGATAGAAGGCCTCTCTGAAAAAAAGCTTTGCCTCCATGGAATGGTTCTCCAGGTCATAGCAGTCTGCCAGCTCTGCCAGTATGGCCGCATCATTGTTCTTCTTGGCATTGGCCGCCTCCAGGTTTTTTATGGCATCATCATAATTTCCCATGTTCTTGTAACAGGTACCTGTATAATACAGCACCGATGCATCCATTATCCTGGATTCACCTGCAAAACGGTTGAAGTAATAAAGCGCCTGCTGAAAAATCTGCATTTTTATGCTGAAAAAAACCTGCTCGTCCTTCTCACTGTCTTTTATAAAACCAAGAAATGTCTTCCACTGCTTCAGAAGATATATTCCGCGTTTCCGATTGTCCTCGATCTCAGCAAACCTTGAATTGCGTGCCAGCCAGAAGTTGACATACATCATGTCAGCCCTTATTCTGGTGTTGTAAAGGTCGTCATGGAGTATCCTGTTGAAGATATCCCGGGCCTCTCCAAAGTTTCCTCTGCTGATTGAATTGACTGCATCTTTGCGCAGCTTGTCTTCCAAAGTTCCCATTTCTCTACAAATTTATATTATACTATAAAATATGAATGAGGTCAAATAGGAATGAGGAATTACAGTGATATTTTTACCGGTTTTCCTATTTCCATGGTCCCGGGGGTCACATGACAGTCGAAAGCCAGTACGGATACTCCAGCTTCTGAGGCCTGTCTGAGTGCTTTCCCGAACTCAGGATGTGTGATGTCATTGGGAGAAAATGAAAGCACCTGACTCATCTGTATGACAAACATTATTATGGCTTCATATCCCTCTTTTTTAGCCTGCATCAGTTCATGTATGTGGCGTACTCCTCTTTCTGAGGGGGCATCACGCAAAAATCCTTTTCCATCCTGTTCCAGCGTGCCTCCCTTGACTTCCATGAAGATCCTGTGGCCAGGCCGTTCCATGTAGAAATCAAACCGGGAGCTGCCATAGCATGTCTCTGGTCTGATCAGCGTCAGGTCAGGGTAGAGGTTTCCCTGTTCCAGCCATTCCTTCACTGCCTTGTTTGGTGCCTGTGAGTCCATGTTTATCAGTCTTCCGTTTTTGTACACCTGTATCAGGTCAAAGTCGGTTTTTCTCCCTTTCCCGCGGAGATCCTCCAGTATCACATCTGCTCCCGGAACCAGCAGTTCTCTGCACCGGCCGGTATTCTTCACATGACACAGCACTTCCTGCCCGCCGATATTTATGATGGCTATGAAGCGGTTGGGCCGTGACAGGAAAGTTCCGTGCAGTATGTTACCGTAATGCATGCCTTCTCCCTGAGATTATTCTGTCTGCCGCCACATATATGCAGGAAAGTATGAAGAAAGCTGCTGCTATTATCAGTATCCATAATGCCACTGCCGGTGATCCTACCTGTTCTGCATCCAGAAAAAAATATGGCATGGGTCTGATCTCTCCGCTGACGATGAAAGTTCCTCCGCAGAATGAATAGATATGCACATAAATGATGTACATGGCAGGATACAGAAGCCATATCAGCGGATGCCTGCGGCTGAACTGACCTTTTGGACATAAGAAAAAATAATTGCATATTGCTGCTGCCGGAACCAGGTAATGGTTGAAGAAGTCTGACAGCACTTTCATGTTGCCCAGGTTGGACAGTGCCATGTCAGGGGAACGGAGCAGAAAGTGGTAGACAAGGAATGTCAGCGTTATGGCTGTGATGGCGCATCCTCGGAGGATTATTTCCGGTCTGGTGTCCGGTGCCAGTACGATCAGCAGGAAGCTCAGGAGGCACAGCACATTGCTCTGCAGCGTAAAATATGAGAACAGCTCGCCGAAGTGAGGATAGACATATAGATTTATGGCCAGTCCTGCCATGGTCATGATGAGACATGACAGTGCAAAGATTTTCCGTACCATGGTGAAAGTCTAACATGATTCATGATGTGACTGCAATGGGACTTTTATGCGGTTGCTTAAAGATAGTTTTTGATATATAACTTTAGATGACTTTTATATTGGGCTTTTAACAGGATTTTAAAAATGCAGTCAGGATTAAGTATTTATGATTTCGGTTTTCTCCATAACCCTGTGTTCTGGTCTGGTGTCTCCAGCTGGTTCATAGCCCAGTTTCTGAAAGTTGTCATTGCGCTTTTCCAGAGAAAAAAATACAGCCCTCTGTATTATCTGAATCTTTTCCTGTGGAGTACCGGCGGTATGCCTTCCAGCCATTCAGCGCTGGTCACATCGATTGCTGCCGCCATAGGTTATACTGAAGGTATGGATTCTTCTCTTTTCATAGCCATGGCATGTTATGCCGGTCTTACTGTCCGTGATGCTGTGGGTGTCCGCCGTTCGGCAGGCATTCAGGCCCGGGTCCTGAATACACTGGGCTCGGAACTTAAGGAAAAATATGGGATTCCCTACAAGCCTGTAAAAGAAGTGAACGGACATACAGTCACTGAATCTCTCATGGGAATGGCACTGGGATTTTTCATCGCCACTGCCTACTGTAACCTTTGAGAAAATATTTTTCCGTGCTGGTCTCTGCCGCTGTCCTTTTTGTGTCAGTGTGCGGAACTGCTGTGTCCGCAGAGCCTAATGGCAGTGTCTGGAAGGGTGGGTATTGGGCTGTCTGTCTGCCTGCTGACAGACTGTCTGCCGCAGAGTCGGTCGTCAGGTCTCTTGGGTTTGACGAGGTCTTCACGATTTATGATATCTCGGTCCAGTATACTGACTGGCACAGTCTGGTGGAGATCCCGCTGGTGGATATGCCTCAGGCCCTTCTTGCTGATGATCCACGGTATGATGCGTATCTGAAGCAGCTTCCCATGTATTTTAGATGTAGGCATGGCGGTGTTGATTATGAGAAGATTTATTTCAAGACAGATATTCCATTAAAGAAATTAAAAAAAATATTGGACAGAGGTCTCAGCGGCATCACATGGCATTTTACTGCTGAAAGGGATTATCCTGATTTTCAGCGGATGCCTGATGCGGCAATGCTGGAAAATCATTACAGGTATCAACTTGGACTTCCTTATGGAAATAAGGAATATGTCTCTTTTTATCATCTGGATAAAAATAAGGTTACAGAAGAAAATATCCCCCTGACCCAGTTTACCTTTTCTCTTTTTAAAGATATTATGGTTAAAATTGGAAAAAGTGGGGTGACAGGACTTATTTTGTCACAGACTGATTCAAATTAATTTTTATTTTTCAAAAAAATAAAATACTTCTAAAAACAGGAGAAAACGGTAATCGGCATGAAATCGTTAGAAACTTTTTCAAAAGGCGGTGTCCATCCGGGGGATAATAAGGCTCTGAGCAATAAGATTGCGATCCGCAGTCTTGGTGTCAAAAGCACATTGATCATTCCTATGTCCCAGCATATCGGCGCTCCCGCAGAATGTCTGGTCAATGTGGGTGACGAAGTTAAAGAAGGTATGCTTATTGGAAAGTCTGCTGGCTTTGTTTCTGCTAACATTTATTGTTCAGCAGCCGGAGTTGTCAAGGAGATCAAAGACATTTACCTGGCAAGCGGTATGAAAGTCAAAGCAGTTGTTATTGAGACTTCAGGTGAGCAGGAAGCTGTAAAGTATGAAGAGTCAGACTGGCAGCAGCTCTCTCCTAAAGAAATTATCGACAAGGTCGCTGCGGCAGGTATTGTCGGTATGGGCGGTGCAACATTCCCAGTACATGTTAAATACATGGTTCCACCTGATGCAAAGGTGGATGCTCTGGTGATCAACGGTGTTGAGTGTGAGCCTTACCTGACAGCTGACCACAGACTCATGCTTGAGAAAGGCGAGCAGCTTATCACAGGTATGAGAATCATTGCCAAGGCTATCGGAGCTCCTCGTATCTGTATTGGTATTGAGGAAAACAAGCCTGATGCGATCAAGAATCTGGAAGAGCTCATTGCAAAGAATGGCGGCGGAATTGAAGTTCATCCTCTGATGATGAAATATCCTCAGGGTGATGAGAAGCAGCTTCTCAAGGCCATCCTTAACAAGGAGATTCCTTCAGGAAAACTTCCTATCGCCATCGGCGGTGTAGTTTCCAATGTCGGAACAGTGAATGCAGTTTATGAGGCAGTTGTTCTTAACAAACCTCTCTATGAGAGAGTTGTCACTGTTACAGGACGCGGTGTCAAGAATCCTGGTAACTTCATTATCAAGGTCGGTACAAGGGTTGGTGATGTCATCGAAGAGTGCGGCGGATTCACAGATGATGCTGTAAAACTTATCATGGGCGGTCCTATGATGGGATTCACATTCTGTGATCTTGATACACCTGTGATCAAGGGAACATCTGGAATTCTTGTTCTTTCTGCTGCTGAGGCAAAGAAGAGCACAAGAACTGCATGTCTCTCCTGCGGAAGATGTCTTAAGGCTTGCCCTACCGGACTTCAGCCTACAAAGATGTTCAAGAAGATCAGCATGGAAAAATATGCCGATGCTCTTAAGCTTAATTTATTGGATTGTAAGGAATGCGGATGCTGTGCTTTTGTCTGCCCTGCTAACATACCACTTGTACAGGGTTTCAGACTCGGTAAGAGAATGGCTCCAAAGCCACCAAAGAAGGGTTGAAAATGAACGCTGAAAATAATTTTATAATTGAAAGCTCTCCTCATTTACACCATCCTGATTCCACAGCCAGGATCATGCTTGATGTTATCATCGCACTGATTCCTGCAGGTATCTGGGGTATATTTGTATTCGGATTTAGAGCTGTTGCTGTTCTGGCTGTCTCCATCATCGGAGCTGTCCTGGGCGAATATCTGATGAACAAGGTTTTCAAAAGATTTACTCTTTCTGATTTCACCGCTGTTCTTACTGGTCTTCTGGTTGGCTATAACATGCCTCCTGCAGTTCCGCTGTTTATTCCATTTGTCGCATCACTCTTTGCCATCATCATTGTTAAATGGACATTCGGCGGTCTGGGAAATAACTGGATGAACCCTGCTCTCGGTGGAAGACTCTTTGTATTCTTCTCCTGGACAGGTATGATGACAAAATGGTCTGCACCTTGCACAAAAGCATTCCCTGATGCTATCGGAGGTGCTTCTCCACTGGGATTCGTAAAGACAGGTATGATGGATTTCACAGGATCTGTAAGCGGACCTGTCGAGTATATGCATCAGCAGGGATATCCGCTGAATGGATATATGGATCTGTTCCTTGGTAACTGCTCCGGATGTATCGGTGAGGTTTCAGCACTTCTCCTTATCATTGGCGGTCTCTACCTCCTTTACAGAAAAGTTATCACATGGGAAATTCCTGTATGTTATCTTGTTTCTTTCTCACTGTTCATCTGGATTTTCGGCGGACTTAAATTCAATGGAAATCTTTTTACAGGTGATGTGCTCTTCAACCTCCTTTCCGGTGGTCTGATGCTGGGTGCTATCTTCATGGCAACAGATATGGTAACTTCACCTCTCACATCAAAGGGACAGATCATCTTCGGTATCGGATGTGGTTTCCTCACATTCCTTATCAGAGTTTACGGTTCTTTCCCGGAAGGTGTCTCACTGGCAATCGTTCTTATGAACATGGTTGTTCCTCTGATTGACAAATTCAGCCATCCAAGAGTATTTGGTGTGGAGCCTGCAAAGAAGGGGGCAAAAAAATGATTAAGACTGTAATTTCAATTGCTCTTAGACTTATGATCATCTGTCTTGTTGCAGCTGGTGCGCTGGCATATGTAAACGGAATCACAGCACCACAGGTTGCTGCTTCCAAGGCACAGGCTGAGCTGGATGCGCTTTCTGTCATCAACCAGGCTGGTACTATCGGTAAAAAGGTTGAAGGTGACGGAGCTGGAGTAAACTATTATTTCCCTGTTACTGACAACGGAACAGTTACAAACTATATCCTGAGCCTCAAGAGCCAGGGATATGGCGGAGACCTGATCATCCTTGCCAACTTCAAGGCAAATGGCGAGATCATCGATGCAAAGCTTATGGAAGATGCAGAGACTCCTGGACTTGGAAAGAAGGCTGAGGAATCTTGGTATATGAACAAATTCAAGGGAACAGGTGCTTCTACTCCGGTTCCTGTAAAGAAAACAATGCTTGCTGCTGCTGATGCTGATGTGATCAGTGGTGCCACAATCACATTTACAGGAGTTTCAAAGGCTCTTGAATATGGCAGTGACTTTGCTAAAAAATTAGGAGGCCAGCAGTGATTAAGGAATTCACAAAGGGTCTTTTTAAGGAAAACCCAATTTTCGTTATTGCACTCGGTCTTTGTCCTACATTGGCAACCTCAACAATGGTTATCAATGCATTGGGTATGGGTGCCGGTGTAATTTTCGTACTTGTCTGCTCAAACATTTTTATCTCTCTGCTGAAGGATTTCATTCCTGATACAGTCAGAATTCCTGCTTACATCGTTGTTATTGCGGCATTTGTAACAATCGTGCAGATGGTTATGGAAGCTTACTGCCCGGCACTTTATGCTGCCCTGGGTGTATTCGTACCACTTATCGTTGTAAACTGTATCATTCTCGGACGTGCTGAGGCATTCGCCAACAAGAACAAGGTTCTCCCTTCAATTCTTGATGGTCTTGGAATGGGTATCGGTTTCACAATAAGCCTTACTCTCATCGCTCTTATCAGAGAGGTGCTGGGTTCCGGTACAATCACACTTCCTGGTTGTGTGATCACAGTTCCTGGTATCTCACTTGCTCCGATCAGAGTCATAGCTTTCCCAGCTGGTGCGCTTCTGGTTCTCGGACTTCTGAGAGCATATTTCCAGCATCGTTCAATCAAGAAATAAGGAGTTAAAAAATGACATTTATTGCAATTATCATTACATATGTTTTTATTAACAACTTTATTCTGAACCAGTTCATGGGAATGTGTCCTTTCATCGGAGTTTCCAAGGACTATGAGTCTGCTGTGGGAATGGGTTTTGCAGTAACATTCGTAACCAGTGTCGCATCACTGGCAACATGGTGTGTTCAGCACTTCCTGCTTATTCCTTTCGGACTCACATACCTCCAGACAATTACATTCATTCTTGTAATTGCAGCTCTGGTTCAGTTCGTAGAAATGGTAGTACACAAGGTTTCACCTTCACTGTATAAATCATTGGGTATTTTCCTCCCACTTATCACAACAAACTGTGCTGTACTTGGTATCGCACTTATTGCTGTAGGTAAGAACTACAATGCTCTTGAAAGCTTTGTTGCCGGCCTTGCTGCTGGTCTTGGATTCCTTCTTGCGATCGTCCTTATGTCATGCATCAGAGAGAGACTTGCTGATGAAGACATTCCTAAGGCATTCAAAGGTGCTCCAATTGCTTTCATCACAGCAAGCCTCATGGCTCTGGCATTCATGGCATTTGATGCTGCATTGTTGAATAATTTGATTGGTTGATCGGGGTAATTAAATGGTACAGAATATTATTTATGCTTGTGTGATCGTAACAGTTCTCGGTGGTATTTTTGCTGCCGGACTGGCTATCGCTTCAAAGTTTTTCGCAGTTAAGAAAGATGAGAAACTGGAGGCTCTCGAGGGAGCTCTTCCAGGATATAACTGTGGTTCCTGTGGATATGCAGGCTGTTCAGGTTATGCTGAGGCAATTTTCAATGGTTCTGCCACTGAATTGACAAAATGTGCTCCTGGCGCTGCTAAGTCTGCTGCCAAGATTGCTGAGATCATGGGTGTTACACTGGATCTTTCAGCTGAGAAGATGGTTGCTCATGTTCATTGCCGCGGAGGTAATGAAGAGGCAGTCAAAGCTATGAATTATCAGGGTATCAAAGACTGTAACGCTGCGTTTGCAATGTTCCAGGGATATAAGGCATGTAAATATGGTTGTCTTGGATTCGGCAGCTGTATGAAAGTATGTCCTGCCGGTGCTATCAGCAAGGCATCCAATGGTCTTGTTGAGGTTGACAAGGACAAATGTATCTCTTGTGGTGCCTGTGTTAAGGTATGTCCTACAAAGGCTATGAAGCTGATTCCTTATTCCGCATCCCATATTGTGGCTTGTAACTCACATGATAAGGGACCTGCTGTCAAGAAGGCTTGCAAAGTAGGTTGTATCGGCTGCAAGATGTGCGAAAAGAAGTCACCTGAAGGCGGCTTTGTAGTAGACAAGTTCCTTGCTTCCATTGATTACACAAAGACTGGCGACAGAACCGCAGCTTGCGAGGGATGTCCATCTAAGTGTATTGTTGATTTGACTAAAGCTTCCAAATAACCCAGCATTGGAGTTTTCTTGAAGCTTATAATAGGATTGTCCGGAAATCTGCCACCGCATATTTCCGGCAATTCTTTTGATTCCGACTATCAGTCAGTCTACCGTCCTTATTTTCAGATCCTTTATCAATATCCTGCAATATCATCTGTCATTTATTTTTCAGGTATCTGGTACCAGTGGTTTCAGAAGAATCATCCTGAGGTGATAACACTTCTCTCTGAGATGGCCAGAAAACGTAAACAGCTGGAGTTTATCGGCGGAGGTTTTTATGAGCCTGTCCTTTCCATAATCTCAAGTCAGGATCGGGTTGGACAGATGGATGAGCTGAATACTCTCATACGGCAGTATTTCGGCAAACGGCCGAGAGGTTGCGTGCTTATTGATAACAGCTGGGACAATTCGCTGATAGCCAATCTCCATAATTCAGGTATAGACTATATATTCATGGACCGGGATGCTCTGTCAGGATCATCCAGGAGAAAAACACCAGATTACTGTCTTTCTGTTACGGAAGATCAGGGAAAGCTGGTGACTGTTTTTCCTGTTTCCGGCTTGCTTTTCAACAAGGCCACTGAACTTTCACCTGAAGAATTTGCGGCATATCTTTCAAAGGTAAAATCAGCAGATGGGGCAGTTACCCTTATGTTTGATGCTGATATCCTGAAAAAACTGGGATTCCAGTGGCTGAATGATTTTTTCAAGATTATCTCCCAGGATAAGAATCTTGAGATAAGTTTTCCATCACAGATCGTCGGAACATTTCCTGCCGGAAAAGAATTTTTTTCAAGCAGCCTGCAGTTCAAAAACAGAATTCTGGATTCTCAGGAATCTTATAATTTGTACTGCAAGATGATTTTTGTGCAGAA
>JAKSTW010000017.1 GCA_024402405.1 Spirochaetia bacterium
CAGACAGGAACGGCGGTCAGACCGGATGCTCAGAGAGTGTTCGGACTGGCGTGCGCCGCCGAACTTTCCTTCATGGAATATTCAGGAATGATAGTGCCCGGAAAGACTGCTGTGGCAGTGAACTGCCCTACTTCACTGAGAATAGAGGAGATAGCAGCAGCTTTCGGTGTCCAGGTATTCCGTGCAGAAGTGGGAGAAGCCAATGTGGTGGATCTGGCGGCAGAACTCAGGAAAAAAGGATACACAGTGCGGTTTCTGGGAGAGGGTTCCAATGGCGGCAACATAACCCACCCTGCCACTGTCAGAGATCCGCTGAACACACTTATGAGCATAATCAGATTCATGGCGATTCCTGAACTTATGGAGATCTGGCTGAGAAAGCGGAATATCAGCCCGGCTTCTTCAGAAAAATACTCATTTACAGAAATAATCGGAACCTTGCCTCAGTTCGTCACCACTGCAACCGATGACTCCATGGCCAAGCTCCACATACAGTGCACAGATCACGGACTTCTGAAAGTGTGCTACGAAGAAATTTTCCTCCGGGAATGGTCAGCCAGAAAAAGCCTGCTGGGAAAAGATTTCGGCATAGTCGCATGGGAAGAGATAAACACCATAGGCACCTCTGCCATATCGGGCATGGGAGCTGAGTGCAGAGCCAAAGGGGTAAAGGGCGGATTGAAAATCCTCTTCTCAGATGCATCTGGAAACAAAGTCGGTTACCTGTGGATGAGAGGCTCAGGAACAGAGCCGATATTCCGTATATCCTCAGATATAAAAGGCAATGACAGAGAAAAAGAACGGTATCTGATAACCTGGCAGAAAGAAATGACAGAGGAGGCTGATATCACAGCACTCCGAAAACTGCACCGTTCCTGACATCCAGCTTCACACTGCATATTTTTCCCACAGCCAGCGGTGCGTTTCCTGCAATATGAACTTTCAGATAGTTGGATGAGAGTCCGGCAAAATATCTGGTTCCATCCAGCACTGTCTCTTCCTCTATGATCACATTCTCCATCCGTCCCTGCTGTCTGGCTGCATACTCAAGATAAAGCTGATCCGCCAGAGATGCCAGTTTTTCAGCTCTGTCCCTGGAGACACGTTCAGGCACTCTGGGCTTCATCCTGAATGCTCTGGTCTCAGGCCGCGGAGAATACGGAAATACATGGCAGGAAGCAAATCCGCACTCTTTTATGAGATCATATGAGTCCATGAAATCATCATCTGTCTCGCCGGGAAATCCGGTAATCACATCACCGGAGATAAACGGATCACGACCGCTGGCTTTCAGTATATCAGTGATGGTCTTCAACCTGCCGGCAGGATATTTACGTCCCATAGCCTTCAGTATGGAATCAGATCCAGACTGTACAGAAAGATGAAAATGAGGACAGATCCTCTCTTCTGATATGAAAAATTCAAAGTTCTCAAAATCGTCATATGGTCCAAGGGATGACATACGGATGCGGATATCCGATGTACTCCTGAGAATCTCCCGGATAAGGTCCCTCAGCCGGTATCCTCCGTTCTCATAAGCAGTGATGTTGACACCTGTCATCACCAGTTCCTTATATCCGTTCTTTTCGATATTCACAGCCATATCCACAGCCTTGCGGAAATCCATGCTCTCGCTGCGTCCCCTGGCAAACGGAATCCGGCAGTATGCACAGAAATTGTTGCAGCCGTCCTGAACTTTCAGGGAAGCACGGGTATGGAAACAGAAAGAATCAGGGAGAAAATCAAACTTGGTCTTTATCCTCGGTGCAGCCTCCAGACGGAAACTCACCTCTTTTTTCAGACTGATACCGCTCTTCCAGTCAAATTCACCGGCATAGGACGGCAGTTCCAGCAGGCGGCTTTTCTCCTCCTGCTTTATCACCAGGATATTCTCTCCAAGAGCCTCGATATCAGGACCATTCAACTGGGCATAGCACCCTGTCACGATCACCAAGGAATCAGGATTCTCTGAGGCAAACTTGCGGATGACACGTCTGGCCTTCTGCTCACTCTTGGAAGTGACAGTACAGGTGTTCACCACATAGATATCAGCATTATCATCAGGACTCACCACATGGAAACCGGCACGGCTGAAAGCCAGTGAAACCGCCTCGCTCTCCACCTGGTTCAGCCGGCAGCCAAGAGTATATACAGCTACAGATAAATCATCTCTCATAATATCAGGATCCCAGCCTTGCCTGCACTCTGGATTTTCCCCTGGATGCCTCTGAGTAGGATGGGTTTATCTGAAGCGATTTCTCATAAGCCTCCAGCGCATATTTATAGGAACCGGCCATCTCTCTGGCATATCCCAGCCTAGACCACCATCTGGCACTGTTGGGGGAATGATACAAAGCTGAGGTTATGGCAATATCAGCATTGTTGTATTCGCCCAGGCTTATATAAATCTCGCCCATATAATAATATACACTGTCTATGGCACCGCCGGATGGGACACTGGCTGCATACATCTGGAAATATTTCATGGCCATGGCATTGTCGCCAAGGAAATAGCAGGACTCACCAAGATTCTCCACCACACGCATATCAGTCCTGGAATATTCCATGGCTTTCTCGCTCCACTGGGCAGCCTCACTGTACCTTCCAAGTTTTATCAGGCTCCATCCAAGCACCACGTATGAATCCATATTGGCAGGATTTACCTTTATCTCATCCATGCAGATATGCACGGCATTCTCATAATTCTTGTTTCTGTATTCCTTCAGGGCATCAGGTTTGTCCTGGGCAGAGATGCATAATGGTGAGAACAGAAGAACAGCTGCTAAAAAAAATCTCAGAAACTTACTGCTCATCATCATCACCGGCAGAAATCATTCTGGAAGTACCGTTGAACACAGCCCCGGACTCCATGGCCATTGCAGGAGCAGTGATATCACCTGTCACCGCCGCAGAGGAATGGAGCTCTACCACTGTATCTGAAGTTATATCTCCGGTGACTTTTCCCCTGACAGAGACACCGCCGGCATTCAGAGCAGCCTTCACCACAGCATCATCACCAATGTAAAGGTCTCCGGAAGACTGGATGTTCCCGCTGAATTTTCCCTTTATCATCACAGGATTCACAAATTTCGCATCACCTGTGAATTCCATGTCGTTTGAGAGAATCGTATCAAAATCTGACTCATCCAGCATTTTCATCCTAACATCAACCATCTGCGCCTCCATTCTTATCTGATTAATTTATTATATGAAAAAAATATATGCAATACTATATTTTTTCCTTATTTATAGTTGAATTTCAGTGGAATTTTCATGTATTCTATATTAAGCTAGAGAAAATTTTTTGAAATTAATCTTTTAAAGGAGATAAACATGGGATTTATTGACAGAATGAAAGCTGAAGCTCTCAAAAATCAGAAAAAGCTTGTGCTTCCAGAAGGAACAGATTCAAGAATCATCAAAGCTGCAAAAATTCTTGCAGATGATGGCCTGGTTTCAGAAGTATGGCTCGTCGGCGATCAGGATGAAGTGGCTAAAGCTGCAAAAGCAAATGATGTGAAGATCGCTGGAAGAATCATGGTTGCAGACCCAGCAAAATCATCACTCATCGAAGCATATGCAAATGAATATTATGAACTGAGAAAAGCAAAGGGAATGACACTGGAGAACGCTCTGAAAGAAATGCAGAACCCTCTCTACTATGGTGCAATGATGGTAAGAAAAGGCGATGCAGATGCTATGGTTGCAGGCGCAGTGAATACAACAGGCGCAGTTGCTTCAGCTGCACTGAAAGTAATCAAGACAGCTCCTGGAATCAAGACAGCTTCCTCATGCTTCATCATGGAAAAAGAAGGAACAGACTGGGGATACCAGGGATCATACATCCTGGCAGACTGTGCAGTCATCATTGAGCCGGATGCAAACCAGCTGGCAGACATCGTTCTTGCAGCAGCTGACTCATGCCGCTCATTCCTCCTTACAGAGCCAAAGATCGCAATGCTCTCATTCTCTTCAAAGGGATCAGCAAAGCACGAGACAGTAGACAAGGTAACACAGGCTCTTGAGATCGTTAAGCAGAAGGATCCTACACTGAAGGTAGATGGAGAACTCCAGCTTGATGCAGCCATCATTCCTGAAGTAGGTGCAAGAAAGGCTCCAGGTTCACCAGTTGCCGGCAGCCCTAACACACTGATCTTCCCTAACATCAACGCAGGAAACATCGGATACAAACTTATGCAGAGATTCGGTGGATTCGAAGCTTACGGACCTATCTTCCAGGGCTTCGCAAAACCAGTTTCTGACCTTTCCAGAGGCTGCAGCGCAACAGATGTTGTATACACAGCACTGGGAACAATCAACAAGAAATAATTCCCTCAGGAAATATTTTAAAGATCCCGCCGTATGGCGGGATTTTTTTTGTCTGTATTGTTAAATCATCAGGATATGGGTATATTAGAAATATGGAAAACAACAAGAACACATTAGGAATGATCATTCTGGCTCTCGCCATACTGGGAGCAGGCATTGCGGTATCCATGGGACTGCAGACACTGAAGGCAGACCAGAGGACAGTATCAGTAAGGGGACTCTCCGAGAGGGAATTCTCAGCAGACCTGGCTATATGGCCTGTGATCTTCAACATCAGCGGCAACGAACTGCCGGTGATACGTCAGGATATCGTGACAAAGACAGAGATAATCAAGCAGTACCTCATTGACCACAAGATAAAGGCTGAGGAGATCACAGTGAAGGAGCCTACCATCACAGACATTGCGGCCAATCCATATATGGAGCAGAAAAAATATAAGTATTTCGCCAAAGTGGTTCTGTTCGTCAGATCCACAGATGTGGCAGCCGTCACCTCCGCACTCCGGGACTCCATAGATCTTATGGATTCAGGGATAGCCATCACCAACGACTACGAGGGACAGGTACAGTACCTTTTCACAGCCCTGAACGATGTGAAGCCTGAGATGATCGCAGAGGCCACCCAGAATGCCAGAAAGGCGGCAGAACAGTTCGCCCATGACTCCGGCAGCCAGGTAGGCAAGATCAGAAAAGCCAGCCAGGGACTCTTCTCCATCGAGGACGCAGCCACAGGACTTCCGGAAAGAAAAACTGTCCGTGTGGTCACCACTGTAGAATATATTCTGACTGACTGAAAGATTTTTATTCAGGATAATAAAAATTTTAAATCAAAACTAATTTTTTATAAGAAAATTTTGCAGCAGGACTGTCTGTATGTTAAAAATAAAGCATGAAACAGACAGTCCTTATTGTTTTTGTCACACTGCTTCTCATTGCCAACAATATCACAAGCGCCCATCTGGCCAGGGAGACCTCTCAGGAAACAGCCATGGAAATGCTTATGAGCAATAGCGGCATAAGTCTGTTCCAGACATTCGAGGAATATGACTGCCGCATCTATAACTGCCTGTATGTGAATCTGCTGCTGAACATAAAATTATTGAAGCATGAAACCACCGATCTCAAGATGAAACATGTGAAACCGTCAAATTTCAGAAGACACCGCCGCAGAAGAAGGCTCTTTCTGACCCTCCGCCACTGCCCTCACTGCAATAGTACAGGTCTACAGCTGGATATGTATGAAAAAATAAAGCTGGGAATGGCTATTCCACTGGTAATATAAAATTATGTGGTAATTATGCCACATATGCTGTATTATAAAGGCAATATGGGTAAGCACAATACTATCGAAAGCCTTTCCAGAATGCTCCAGGTCATAAAACTCATGGGAAGGGACAAAGGAGCCACAATAACACAGATCGCAGAAGCCACAGGCATTGACCGCTGGACAGTCAGAGATATGATAGACAGTCTGGAAAATCTGGATACCGACGGCCGTGGACTGCGCATAGAGGAATATACCGACCCTGATGACAACCGCAAGACATGCTATCACATCGCCAAGGACAATCTCTGGACACTCACACTGCCGGGACTGAATCTGACCGATGAGGAGGGAATGCTGCTGGCGCTGCTGCTGAATCAGTCCAGGCAGGTGCCTATACTGCGGGATGTTGCCACAGGGCTTGAAAACAAAATCAACTGGCTGAAAGATGCCGCTCCATACAGGATCTACAATGTGAATGCCATAGAGAAAATCGTTCCACCGGAGGCACTGCAGGCTGTGAATGTGATACTCAATGCCATCAGGGAGGACAAATGCGTATCATTCCGGTACAGCAATGCAGGAAACAGCAGGAACAGCATCCGCCGTGTGGTGCCAATGTATATGTTCGTATATGACGGAGGACTGTATCTGGTGGCACAGCAGCTGGAGGATGGCAGCAGAAGGACATTCGCAGCAGAGCGGATCCAGGGAGTGCCTGCGGTGCTGGAGATCAGCAGTGATGACCGTCCTGCCAAGCTGGAATATGACGGCAGTCTGGAAGATCCTTTCGGACCATTCCCGTACCATGAGGAATTCACAGCCAAAGTGACATTCGACTCATGGCAGGGCTGGTATAATATGCAGAAACGGTGGCCGGACAAAGTGTCAGTCAGCAGGAATCCAGACGGCACATGCACAGTCTCAGCCAGAACCAGAAATACTTTCGGGGTGAAAAAATGGATAATGAGCCAGGGTCATGCAGTCAGAAAAGTGGAACCTGAGTGGCTCCGTGCAGAAGTGGCAGCCGAGCTCAGCGACACACTGAATGCACTGGGGAACTTCACAGCATAATAATAAAAAAAATAATACCTGTGGCTGTTACACCACACATTCGGAGGTAGGCTTGCTGTGGGGAGGAGAAAGAATATGCCTGTTATCTGCCATTCATAGCATTCACAAGGGATATAACTATGTTGCGATCATGCTGGTTCATGGACTGCACATCGTCTGCCAGCTTGCGGACCTCAGGACAATACCGCTCCGGGACGCCAGGAATGCCGCCAGCGGCAAAAAGGTACTCGACGGAGACATTCAAAGCCCGCGCGATCCTGACAGCCGTATCAGCAGACGGAATTGAATTATGGGAGCTCAGATAATTGTCAATGGTCTGCTTGTTGACACCGGAAAGATCAGCCAGCTGCCTGACAGTCAGATTCTGACACAGTAATTCATTCTTCAGATTCTCTTTAAAACCCATGTTCAGATAATAGCCATATTCACATACTCTGACCTTGTTTTTATGTTTATTAGGTGTTAAAATACGATGAATTATGTAGAAATACATAAGTAGCAAGGAGCGATAAAGATTGGCAGTATCAGAAATAAAGCGATTCCTGTTTATAGAAAATTGGAATAATAAATTATCATTTAATGAACAATGCTCGATTGCAGAATCTGCATTCAAAGACGATACCACAGCAGAACATATTGAATTTAATAATATCTCTGAAATTCCAAAATCAGCATTTGAAAGCAGCAACTTGAAAATACTGGAAATCGGGAGTAATAATAAAGTCAAATCTGAAAATACCAATAAAACAACATCACTAATATTTAAATATATTTCAGATTTAGATGGAGAAGGAAATTCCGATGGAACAGCATCATCAATTTCAAATTCAAATGGAAAAAATGATATCACTATCCAATACAGAGCGTTTTATAACTGTGCAAAACTCCATACTGTCATTTTCCCAGACATAGCTGCTAGAAAGAAAATAGATATTAGAAAGGATGCTTTCACAGGATGCACGGAGTTACGCACTGTGGTCTTTGGAACTGGAGCGGTAAAAATAGATGATGAGGCGTTCATAGGCTGCAACAAAGTATGTTTTGTCTGTCCACAGAACTCAAAAGCTGAAAGATTTGCCCGTGAGCATGGATTTGATATCTGCAATGTGTGACAAATTATACGAAGATTCAAAACGAGTGAAAGGCTATGGCTTTGAAAAATTCTGGGAGGGATTCTTCAAAGAAAAGCTTATTCAGAATGAAAACTATACTCTGGATTCTGCCAGAATAGAAGAAGCTGAAAAATTATTCCCAAAAAGAGCCGATGGTATTTCTGTACAACTAAAAGTAATTCAGCGGCTTCCGGATTTTCAGAATTTTATTGATACATTAGACTCAGATTTTGAACATCCTCTGTTTTACCGTGGACAGACAAATGCTAATTATTTATTAAATCCATCTGCTCTGCGAGACGATCCAGCCAGGGAACATAAACTTATCAGAGAGTTCCAGCGCAAATTTTATAATGAAACCGGGAAATGCAGGACAACAATGGATAAATTAGTTCTGATGCAGCATTATCTGCTTCAGACACGCTGTCTGGATATATCAGAAAATCCGCTTATCGCACTGTATTTTGCATGTCAGGATATGAAAAAATATCCTAATACCAATAATCCTGATGCAAACAAATACTGCTGGGGGGAAGTGACTATCTTCCAGGAGTCAGGTGGTAAAAAAGATATGAAATATGACGACAGCTCGACCACCAGCATAATAGCGAACATTGCTTTCTTAGAAGAAAAATTCTCACTGGATAAGCTGGGGATGCTGTATCAGAATGACTATCACGTTGCATACAACGCTAATTATATCAGATTCCGGGATATATTGCGTAGATCGGTCATAGTCCGTTCACCTCAGATCAATGAAAGAATCAGACACCAGCAGGGGGCCTTTATATTAGTTAATGCCAATGAGATAGATGATACTGAAAAATGGAAATTCAATACTTCAATAGAAGAATTTACTGACCACATTCTAGGAAATGGAAAAGGTTGGTGGCATTCTTTGGATGAACTCGGGGATTGGAAAAAAGAATTTGCAAATGCAAAGGCATCTGATTTTCACTTCAGAAAAATCAGACCTTTGGGAGTTTCCGGGTTTTATCTGAACAGACAATAAGTCATTTATTATGAAAACTGACCCGTTCGATTTAAACAGACTTCTCTACCAAAACAAAAATAGACAGCAGGTTGTAATACTGATACCACCAACTGCCAAACAAGAAATTCTCAGGCAGCTAGCCAGACTCAATATAACAGAGGATTTTATATATCCGGAAATGGATTCCGTCGCTAATGAATTGAACTGTAATATCAAATAAGGAAGAAAAAATGAAAAAAACTAAAACAATATTATTGATGTTAATATTAGCATTATACGTAACAAGTACAATAAGTGCCATGGGTATGGGAGATAAACAACAAACGTATCAGCAGATAATCAAAAATCTTAATTTAGGAGATAAACAACAAACGATTAGTGTAGATGAATATATAAGTTTATGGAATGCCCTATTATGGAATGACATAAACAATATTGAAAGATGCCCTGATTCTAAAAAAAAGACAAATTTAATTAAAGATTTTAAACTATATAAAGCAAATCAAAGATGGGATGATTACGGAAATACATCTGTTTTTATAGCAATATTTAAAAATGACACAGAGCTTTTAAAAAAGCTGATAAAATTTGGTGCTGATATAAATACTTGCCGATATGATGGTATATCTCCATTAAATGTTGCTATTGATTCCAATAATCCAATCATCATCAGGGAACTTATAAATGCAGGTGCTTCCTGTAATACTTCATATTCAGGTGATACATATCAAAATGTGACACCTCTTTTTCAAGCATGTATGAACTCCACTATGGATAAAGAAATATTACAGCTGATTCTGGATCATACATCTGATACAAATATTAATATGAAAACAACATATCTTAATAATCAAAATTATAAATTCATATTTTCTCCAGTACAATATCTATGTTTCTATTATGAAGAAAACAATCTTGAGCTTATTAAGAATTTGATTGCCAGAGGTGGAGATATAAAATCAAGTTATTCAGTTTCTTCATATACAGATAGAGATGTTTATGACACTCCGCTTACATTAGCTATTGCTAATAAAAATTATGAACTTGCAAAACTGCTTTTAAATTATCTGGATAGTACCGGTATTAATTTCAAAATCAAGACCGCAGAAGAAGAATATTCAGCACTTAGTTTAGCGATGTTAGATTACAAACCACAAGATTCAGATACATGGGAAATCATCACCGCACTCATCGAGAAGGGTGCTGACATAAATGCCAGATATAATAATATAGCTACACCACTTGCATTATTAGTATGGGGCAATAATGCACCAGCAGACAAAATCAGATGGATGCTGGATCACGGAGCCGACCCTAATATTAGTATCACCACTGACAGCGGAACATGGACTCCATTATCACTCACATGTTTTAATCATATAAAAAATAAAGATGAAGATACATGGAAATCCATCACTGCACTCGTCGAGAAGGGTGCTGACATAAATGCCAGATTCTCTGATGATGATGATAATATTATAGCTACACCACTTTCATACTTAGTAGATTGCAATGTACCAGCAGACAAAATCAGATGGATGCTGGATCATGGAGCCGATCCTAATATTGAAATACAATGCAAAACAGACGATGGGAAATTATGGCGTGGTACGATATTGCATTATGCTGCTTATAATAACAATACAGAATTATATAATCTGCTTAAAGAATATGGTGCTGACATAAATGCAAAAGACAGCAACAACAAAATTCCATTAATCTACCTGGCTGAAAATACAAATAACTCAGCAGACAGTCTAAATATATTATATGAACAGCAGAGTGGATCTGGAGCTGTTGATATTTCTTCTGTCATTTCATCATGGGATGACAAGACTACAAAGGAACAACAGTCTATTCTGCAGATCGTAATTCAGAATGCCGATGACGAGAATGCACTGGAAATTCTGAAAAATAATCGAGTTGACTGGAAGTACAAAGACCTGAATGGTGATAATGCGTTTGATTATGCCTTCAAATCCAACAGGACAAAAGTCATAAACTATTTCATTGATAATAAAGTAAACATTGGCGAATCCATATTGACTGTCATAGATACAACTTTAAAGGATGGCAATACCAGTTATCTGTCACAATTCCTAAGTTATGATAACTATTCCAATGTGACCGCAAAATTAGGTGGAGCAACTGTAGATCCAATTGTTTATGCTTCCTTGATCAACAATGAAGACACGACATTGAGCTACAATAGGAATAACATTGTCAAAATACTTCTTGAGAATAAAAGTAAATTCACAAAGGCCGGATTGAATTCCAAAATTCCTCAGACAGGTAAATACCCGATCATGTCCACTGATGACGAGGAAATAATCATGAGACTGCTGGAATATGGTGCTGATTACAATATGAAAGATACTGATGGGTTCAGTGCCATTGATTATGCGTTCCAGAAGAATCAGGAGCAGGTTATCAGATGGCTCTTAGAACATAAGATAAACATTGGCGAATCCATTTTCAGTGCAATTGATAATCAGCTGGCTGGGCATCAATCATACATATCTCAATTTATGCAGATCAATAATGCGGCCAAGGGTTCCAAACCAGTAAAGACGATCAAAGAAAACAATCAGCTGATCCAATATGGTCCTGTTGTATATACGGCAATGGCAAGACAGGATGAAAATTCAACAGAGACACGAAAACAAATCTTTGATGAATTATTATCAAGCGGATATAATATAAATGAAACAGTCAGCGGTGGTGACTACAGCGGAAATTCAGCTCTTATATTTGCAGCAATGAATAATAACAATGAACTGGCAAAATATCTCCTTGAAAAAGGTATTGATATAAATATAACAAATCATGGAAATCATGCCGGCAGAAATGCACTATTCTACGCTATTGAAAATAAAAATTTTGACCTGGCTCAGATAATCATTCAGAAAATGGGTTCATTTCAGGATATTCAGCTGCCTGACGAAAATATAACACTTTTTATGATAATATCGCAGTACGGAGATCCAGAATTCGTAGGAGCAGTATTAAAAGATTTACAATCATATGATTCAATTCTGAAAAAACGTGATAAGAAAGGCTGGACTCCATTTTTATATGCTGCAGCATATAATCCAGATCCTGAAATTTTAAAAATATTAAGAATGTATGAAGCTGATGTAACTACTACAAGTACAGATGGAAAAAATGCAGCTGATCTGGCTGCAGAAAATAATCCAAACAAAGAAGATATATTGGACAGACTTAAAACATATGGAGTAATAAAAAAATGATCTTTATACTTAGTCTATGCTTGCTGATAATATTAATAATTGTAGCAGTCAAATTTTTTAAAAAATTATGTAAAATGTTTATACCTGTCATTTTGCTATTATGCATTGCTGCCCCAGTTTCATATTATTGCATTATGTATTACCTGGAAAAAAAGAATTTTCATAGTTTTGACCTCAATGAATTGAAAAGACAGGAATTAATAATCCAGCGAATAGATTTCAAAAAATTCTTTGTATATGGTACATCTTCAGAAAATAACGCTACAGATGAATTACATGTCTATCATGTATCTGGACATGCAAATATCAATTTTAAAGATATAGAAAGTCTGGAAATAGATACAGAAAAATCAGATTTTACTAATAAACTTTTACGGCTGAATTATAACAATCCCCAAAAAGCAATTCCATTTGATATTGATGTGGTCATAAATGAAAATAATATCTATAAAGTACAGAGTTTTGAATCAGATGAAATAACTGTTGGTAATTTCAAAAAAGACCTGATCAAACCTGAAATGTCTCAGTCACAGACAGTAGAGGTCATAAAAAAAGAATTGCAAAGTGAATTTAACAATCAGATAATACGAACTATTGATCTCAAAAAACTCAGTGAATCAGATCTTTATCAGACATTTCTCAAACGAATCACAGAAATTATAACCAGTATGTCTGATTGGGAAGCTGTTGAAATCCAATTTGCCAGTGGAGATGCAAAATGAAATTCAAACATAAAAATATTATCAATTTATTTATAATTTGTTTAATCATCCCATTTTTTACCAGCTGTGCATTGCAGGAATATTTTAAGAAAGCTATTTTATCAAATATTCCTATCATGAAAAACTTCGTACAGAAAGAGTTTAAAACATACACATCTATAACCAATATACAGGACGAGATGAAGCTTGTAACAGCTAAGCAGCAGCTTGATTTTATCACAATAATGGATGGCAAAGATGGGCGATATCTGGAAATTTCCACTTTTGAGGTAAAAGCCGGAATAGATTGTTCTAAAATAAAAAATTCAGTAGATAAAGATGGTAATAAAATAACTGAACTTCCACCAGTAGAAATACTGGAATGTGCAAAAATACACTCTGTGGCACCACGGCTTGCAGCAGACAGAAATAATGCACAATTTTATGAAGGCTGTATAAAACCTGTAAATATAGCATATGAACAGAAAGCAATAGACTATTCAGTAGAACTTGACTTATTGGAACATGCAAAAGATGGTGCTCAGACCACATTGAAAAAAATAAGCAACTCTGATTTTAAACTCAGTATTGAAGACTATAAGAAAACAATACCGCTGCCATATCTTCCACTGCAGCTGGAAATATATAACAACTATCTTAAAAATAATAATATTGAATTGTCACAGCTGCCTCAAAATCAATTTAACCGTGACTCTTTGATTCTCAATCATTCTATAAACAACGACTGGGCTATTAGATTCGGAGACACAGGAAGAAGATTTGATGGAACCTTTGAAGAATTTTATCAGAATGTTTTTAAAACCAACTCCGACGAAAATAATTCAGGCCAGGAGCGTGTAGAAATATTCCGTTATTTTGACCCGATGTATCCCAAAGAAAATGAAATATTAAGCTATGCAAGTGATAATTACAGAACATTTTTCATACTGAACGGTGGAAGAATTTACTATGTGGATGCTGTATATGGCGACAGACAGACATTAATAAATGAAATAGCTCCGTCCATGGTTTATTTTGCAACATCAGTAAGAAAAGTGTCGAAAAATATCGAGTACAGCAAAGAATATCAAGAATATATTTCAAATTACTTCGATGTCCAAGAGAATATAAGAACAAACGCATCAAGACTTGAACTGAAAAATAATATCGAACGGCTGATAAATAATAATATCATCAATACAAGTAATGAAAGAACGGTTGATGAGAAATATTTTTTAGCCATATCAGATATTAAAAATCTGGGAAGAACTACAGACCAGTTAGATGTTACTTTAACTGCTGACCAAGAATTTAACTCTTTTACAGAACTGATAAAGCAACTTCTGGTTTCAACAGATTCTTTCAGTACAGAAGAAACACGTGAAAAGGCGTTGAAAACAACAGCAAAGCTTGATACGAAAATATATCATGAAACAAGCAAATTAAGTGCTAATTCCCAATATCTGCTTACATGGTTTATACAAAAACAATTGATTCTGGGTCTGGATAAAGATCAGATAAAAAGGTATGAAGATGATTTGGACAGTGGCAATGCATTAATACCATCAAGACCGCATATTATGAATTTAACTGATGCAGCAAGAAATGAGTACTTCTATGACTTATTCAGGAACAGATTTTCTGCTGCTCAATATTTCCGTGATACATCTATAAAAATTGATGACAATCTAAAAAAATCAGTAAGAGATAATAATTCCATGTTTGTATATTATAAAATTCCTAAATTCAAAGAACTGGCAGACGGTGATATATATGAAGCATTACAAAAACAGAATAATGGTCAACCTATAGAAAATTCATTTATTCTTATTTTTACACAAACAGAATGGAATTGGCAACCTGAGCTCGGTGGTACAAAATTTGACATAAAAGATGAGGATATACATGCACTTGTCTTCGATGATTCGACATTAAGAATTTTCTTAAATGTAGGTTCACAGAATTTCTTGGAGAAATTGCAGGAACAAGCAAAGAAATTAAAAAATTTTGGATTACAGAAAGATGACAAACCAGTTTTTTTTCATTATGGAGACTGGAAAAATTTGCGAGTAACTCCAGAAAATGTAACTATATCAGGACATAACTTCGGAACAAAAAAAATTACAAGAAAAGGAAAAGAAGCATATAGAAATACAAATGACTATGCCGAAAAGTCTATAATAGCAGAGTTTATTGATGATTTACAGCACGCATATTCAAGCGAAGATAAAGACTATTATTATGATCAGTTGTGTGCAAATCTGGAATATCAAACTCAGCGTTATGTATATGAGAAGATTTTCAGGCCAAGTCCTAGAATGATATTGGACACAAGAGAAGACAAGGAACTCAGATATAATAAATAATCTTTAAAAACAAAGGAACAAGGAAATACCATGAGCGTTCTTAAGCGTATAGGCGGATTCATTATGGGAGCTATAGACGGCTTCATCATCACAGAAATAGTGCAGTCGCTCATGGTAACTTCCGGGACTGAGGACATCAGCATGACCATCTCTGCCATGGGTGCACTGGCCGGGGGCATACTGGGCTGTCTGGTCCCCAAGCTCACCATCCTGGTCTTCATCCTGCTGTTCCTCTTTCTGCGCAAGTCCTGCACCCATAAATCCAAAGCCAGCGACATAAACTGAAAGCAAAAATTAATTGACATCCTGCTAAAATCGTATTATCTTACATATAAGAAAACCTTGCACGCCTCTTAACAATGCGCACCCAGCGAGGTTCTTTTTTTATCTGATTAATTTTATGGCACAGAATAAAAAGCAGTATGATAAACCTCCTCTTCCATTAAATAAACAGGCTGATCTGTTACTTTCCCGTGGCTTAGATGGTATTTCAAAAGAAGAACTGATCAAAAAGCTCAGTAACATAAATTATTATAGATTCCGTGGTTATACATATCCATATCAGAACAACGATATTCCTAATTGTCCATTCAAGGAAGATGCAAGATGGGAATATATCTGGAATGATTATGTCTTTGATTCCAAGCTCAGTAATCTTATCACAGAAGCCCTTGGGCATATCGAAGTAGCAATAAGAACCCAGCTGGAACTGGAAATGTCATTGGATCATGGTTCCAGATGGTATACAGATTCAACACTTTGTCATAATGAAAAACTTTTCAGCAAAAATCTTGCAGAATTAAATGGGCATTGGGAACGTTCAAGAGAAGTTTTCAAAGAACACTATATAAGAGATTATGATACTTCTTTAGCTCCGCCAGCATGGATGATTTTCGAAACAACCACATTCGGGACTGTTTCCAAGATTTATTCAAATATAAAAGCATCAGTTCCTGCCAAGACAAGAATTGCAAATTATTTCGGATTTTCAAAATCCTCAACAAAAGTTCTGATAAGCTGGCTGCAGCATCTGAACCTTGTAAGAAATATCTGTGCCCATTATTCAAGATTGTTCTCCAGAAGTTTTATCGTTAAGCCAATGCTGCCAAAGACTTATTCAGGTAAATGGATAGATTCCATTCCAGCTCATGACAGAATTTATATTTCTATCTGTATAATCACATACTTTCTGGATATATGTGCCCCAGAATATGATTTCAAAAAACAGTTGAAAGAAGTTATGGCAATGTGTCGAACTGCTCAACTTCAATCCATAGGATTTCCACTAAATTGGCAAGAACAGAATTTGTTCAAATAGAATCAATAAGCACTCATCTCTTCAATGCTGCTGCCTAAACCTATTTTGTATGAAAGCAGTGGCAGCCCTAATTCCGTGGTAAAATTCTCACTTTTTTTTATAAATGCGTGGCTATTATACCACAGAGTTCTTCATATGCTGACCACAGATAATAAAATCAATTCAGGAGGGAACTGAAATGAATAATTACCTTATGGAGGCAGAAGTAAAAGTGCCTTATGTCAGATCCGAAATAAAGAATGCCACCGTCAGTGCCAACAGCCAGGAAGAGGCCATCGCACTTTATGGCAAACAGCTTAATGATGCAGGATTTGACACAGCGGCAGTGAACAGGAGAAACAGCGCCATACCAGGAATCGTTTTCTTCTCCATAACACTGTTCATGAGCTTCTTCAGATATTTCGAGAGCAATGGCTTCCACTATGTCATGCTTTACCCCAACATAGCCGCAGTCGGTCTGTCACTTCTCGTGTATTCCAGCTTCGTGATCCGGGTCAAAGGCCTGGAAAACACCTTCAGAAATTTTCCAGATATGGCCATCTCCATCCTGTTCATACTGGTCATGGGCATATTCATAGGGATCTTCATGGGCAGCAGCACACCGTCCGGCATAATTTCCAAAGCTTTGGGAAAAATCGGTATACCAAGCAAAAACTACCTTCTGGTATGCAGTGCCATCGTCCTCTCATGGCTGGGCATGAAGCAGATATGCAGCTTCATCTGGGCAGCTGTCATCATCCTGGGGCTCATGGAACTGACTACCTGCGGAGTCTACATGGGCAACATAAAAAGCTCAGTCTTTCTGATATCAGCTTTCTGCGGATTCATATTCTACCTGAAATATGAGGGCAGAACGATAATAAATTCTTTCAAAAGAATAACTTATAGCCCAGCAGATTTCCTGCGGTCCAATGCGGACACATTGAAGCAGACACTTCAGGAAACCGCAGGACAGAAACAGATAGGAGAAGAAAAATGAGAAGAAAATGTTTTTTGCTGTTGCTGCTGCTTTCTTGTCTGGTGGTGCTTTTCACCGGATGTGATGACAGAAAAAAAGCGGAGAAGGCAGCCAGAGAAGCCAGAAAGGCAAGTTACCGTTCTGTGACAGTTATAAATATGACAGATGAGAAGTTGATAAAGGAGAGTTATCTCTATACAGATTCAGGTACCATGATCATGCATCTGGACAAGCAGACAACCGAGAACATCGTTTTTAAAGATTTTGATAATGACAGATCCTATAGAGATGTATCGGACTTCAAAGTAGTACTGATCGACAGATTCGGAATCATGTATACCAAGAATTTCACAGCTGAGAGGAAGGGTAATACAAATGTCAAAGTCACCAAGCATGATTATGTGAAGCAGCCCGGCGACTGGAAACGGAAGATGGAACGCAGGATGAACAAATAGCGTATCAGGAGCCAGAATTCATAAAAGCCACGGTTGAATAAGTTTTTTAAAATTATCTCTTTTTATAACCTGAAAAATGGTGTAAAATAGACATTATGTTAGACATTAAATTCATCAAGGAAAAACTTGAGCAGGTTAAGAAAAATATTAAAGATAGAAATATGGTGGCTGATGCGGATCTGGTCGTAAAACTTTATGACCTTAAGAATTCCATCCAGCAGAAACTTGACACACTCCGGCAGCAGAGAAATGAGAATGCCGCAAAGATGAAGGGCAAGCTGGAGCACGCAGTCCGTGAAGTCCTCATCGCAGAAGGCAAGAAGCTGAAGGAAGAGATCTCCAAGCTTGAAAAGGATTTCGAGGAGAAGGAAAAGGAATATAAGATCGCAATGATGGATATTCCTAACATGGCCCATCCTGAGGCACCTGTCGGCAAAGAGGACAAGGAGAATCTTGAGGTGAAGCACTGGGGCGATATCCCTCAGTTCACATTCCAGCCTAAGGATCATGTGGAGCTGGCAGAGTCTCTGGATCTGGTGGATTTTGACACAGCCACAAAGGTATCAGGAACCAAATTCTATTATCTGAAGAATGAGGCTGTCATTCTGGAAATGGCACTGACACGTTATGTCATGGACATCATCATCAAGGAGGGATTCACTCCATTCATCACCCCTGATGTTGCCAAAGAAGAGGTTGCAGCCGGTATCGGATTCAACCCAAGAGGCGATGAGAGCAACATCTATACCATCGAGGGAACAGGCACCTGTCTGGTAGGTACCGCAGAGATCACACTTGGCGGTTACTATGCAGGCAAGACTATCGATGCCAGCAAGCTTCCTATCAAAATGGCAGGTCTCTCACACTGCTTCAGACGCGAGGCAGGCGCAGCAGGACAGTTCTCCAGAGGACTTTACAGAGTCCATCAGTTCTCAAAGATCGAGATGTTCATCTACTGTCTCCCTGAGAAATCAGACGAGATGCATCAGTATATCCGCTCTGTGGAGGAGAAGATCTTCCAGGGACTTGGCATTCCTTACAGAGTCGTGGACACATGCACAGGCGATCTGGGAGCTTCAGCATACAGAAAATATGACCTGGAGGCATGGATGCCTGGACGCGGCGATTTCGGCGAGATCACCAGCACTTCCAACTGTACAGATTTCCAGGCCAGAAGACTGGGCATCAAATACAAGGACGAGAACGGAACAAATTATCTCCACATGCTGAATGGTACAGCCATGGCTCTCTCCAGAGCAATGATCGCACTGCTGGAGAATTATCAGCAGGAAGACGGTTCAGTCCGCATTCCTGAGAAACTGATCCCTTACACAGGATTTGACAGGATCTGTCCTAAAAAATAACGCCTATGAACACACTTGGGGAATTTCTCCCGAACTTCATGCATTTCGATGCAGTTCAGAGCACCAACCTCATACTCATGCTGGGAACCATCATGTTCCTGGGGGCAATAGGAGGCAGGCTGTTCCAGAAGCTGAAGATTCCCCAGGTCGTAGGTTATATAGTCATCGGTATTCTGATAGGCCAGTCCGGTCTTCAGGTGCTTCGTTCCGATGTCATAACATCTCTCACCCCGCTGTCCAACATAGCCCTGACACTGATCGGATTCATGATCGGCGGTGAGCTGAAAATCACAGTAATAAAGAAATATGGAAAGCAGTTCATGGGAATCCTCCTGCTGGAGGCCATAATCCCATTCATCGTGGTAACGATACTGGTGACGACCATATCTATTGCCGTGACAAAGAACGTGCCGGTCTCCATATCAATAGGTGCCATCCTTGGTGCCATTTCCTCGGCTACAGCCCCGGCTGCCACCACTGATGTGCTCCGGGAAAACCGTACCAGAGGACCGCTTACGACCATCGTCTATGGCATTGTGGCTCTGGATGACGCAGTGGCGCTGATCCTGTATGCAGTGGCAGCCTCTGTGGCATCAGCCCTTCTGGGCAGCCGGGCAGGTTCTTTCGCATATCAGATAATGATGCTGGGTTACGATGTGTTCGCATCCATCATAGTGGGTTCCATCTTCGGTTTCCTTCTCAGTATGTTCATCCGCAATGTGATGAAAGATGAGGGACGTATTCTGGCATTCTCCCTGGGCGCGCTGTTTCTGTCCACAGGTCTGTGCGAATTCTTCCAGCTGGACAACATACTGGCAGCCATGTCACTGGGATTTTTCATGGTGAATTTCGCACCATCCAAGACACGGCCGGTATTTTCACTGACTGAGAAATTCACACCGCCGCTGTATGTGCTGTTCTTCGTGCTGGTCGGTGCCAAACTGAATGTATGGAACGTGACAGCATACATAGGCTTCATCGCCCTGCTCTACATCATCTGCAGGACACTGGGAAAATCCATAGGAGCCAGACTGGGTGCAAAAATAACAAAAGCACCGGAAACTGTATATAAATATCTTCCATTCTGTCTGCTGAGCCAGGCAGGTGTGGCCATAGGACTTTCCATTGCAGCAGGTCAGGATTTTGCCGACACCATAGGTCCTACGATCCTGCTGATCATAACAGCCACAACATTTGTCGTTCAGCTGGTCGGTCCTGTATTCGTCAAATACGGTGTCACAAAAGCCGGTGAGTGCGGACTGGATATCACAGAAGAGGATATAATGAAGAACTGTTATGTCTCACAGGTGGAATCCAGCGGCAGGAAAATATGCAGCAAAGATTCCCATACTGTTGTGGAAGAGACCGTAAAGCTTGGCTCGCTGCTGGAATCCTTCAGCAGACATCATAACCAGAATTTCGTAGTGAAAGATCAGGAAGGCAAATTCGCAGGACTCATAACACTGCAGAATCTCCAGAACTCAATACAGATGCTGGAATTCTCCAATGCTGTGATCGCGGCAGATATTATGGAAGATTATGACATAAGCTGCACACCGGAGATGTCAATTCCTGAAGTATACAAACTTTTTGAGATCAACGACACTGATGCACTGCCGATCATCGATAAGAACGGAGATGTGCTGGGTGTCATAGAAAAACCTGCGGTGCAGCATTACCTGCGGGCTCAGGCGCTGGCATTGCAGCAGAAACTGGCCAGTCTGGAATAAACTTGGAGCATCATGGATACACTCACTTCTGTCATACTGGGAATAATTGAGGGACTTACAGAATTCCTGCCTGTATCATCCACAGGGCATCTTATCATTGCCAATAAGTTCTTCTCATTCAGCGATCCAAATTTCGCAAACATGTTCAACATAGTCATACAGTTCGGTGCCATAATGGCAGTGGTGCTTTACTTCTGGAATGAGATATTTCCATTTACAAAAGACAGGAGAAAAAACAGAGAGATACTCAGGCTGTGGGGCATGATAATAATCGGATTCCTTCCAGCTGCCATAATAGGAATCTTCATAGATGACCTGATGGAATACTATCTTTTCAATCCAGTCAGTGTGGCAGCAGCCCTTATAACAGGCTCCATTCTTATTTTCATTGCAGAGAGAAGCAGAAAAGGAAAAATTCCGGCAGTATCGCAGCCACGGCAGATCACAGTGCCGCTGGCTCTGTCAGTAGGACTTTTCCAGTGTCTGGCCATGTGGCCCGGAATGTCCCGCTCAGCATCTACCATCATAGGTGCTGTATTCTGCGGTTTCTCACGGTCCATGGCAGCAGAATTCTCTTTCCTGCTGGGCATCCCGACAATAATGGGAGCCTCCTGCTACAAACTGCTGAAAACCGGATTTGATTTTGACATAACACAATGGACTCTGCTGGGGATCGGTACCATAGTATCTTTCTTCACAGCCCTTATTGTGGTAAAATTTTTTATGAGCTACCTGAAGAAATACAGCCTGAAACCATTTGCTATATATAGGGTAATTTTAGGCATTGCAGTTCTGATATGGTGTCTCTGATCGGAGGAAATATTAAAACAAAAGAAGAATATATTGAGATCGCTCAGAATAATTTCAGGAGCGGATACAATTGCAGCCAGGCAGTTCTGTGCACATTTGCAGAAGAGCTGGGACTGGATAAAGCAGCAGCTGAAAAACTGGCATTCCCTTTCGGCGGCGGCATAGGCGGCATGAGGGAAGTATGCGGAGCAGTCAGCGGCATGTGCATGTGTGCAGGTCTTAAATTCGGCGACAAGGAGAATAAGAAAGAGCACTATATGCGCATCCAGGATCTTGCAAAAAAATTCGCCGAGAAAAGCGGAAATTCCATAATATGCCGCGAGCTGCTGGGTCTGGCACCAAAGAAAGCCAGCCTGGAACCGGACAAGAACTGCGCCGCACCAAGAACTGACGAATATTATAAGAAACGTCCTTGTGTGGAGCTGGTGGGCGAAGCTGCAGGAATCGTGGCAGATATGCTGGCAGAAAAATGATTTGCTTGACTTATCAATAACAAATAAGTAAATTTATTGACAAAACTCTATCAATGAGCATCGCTTATAATACAGGAACCGGCAATGTTTAAAATAGGTGCGTTCACAAAAAATCTCAGGAAATATGTTGATGGCAGAGCATATACCTGGTTTGAATATTTCATTCTTGCAGTCATCTTCATCAATGTGATCATACTGGGACTGGAAACACTGGAGCTGAGTGATTCCGCAAGAAATATACTGCACATCATAGACCAGACATGCCTGATGATCTTCATAATAGAACTGATAATCAAGTTCATAGCCTTCAACAAGTATTTCTTCAAATATGGCTGGAATATATTTGACCTGGTGATCATAGTGCTGTCACTCATTGCCACCCTGCCCTGCTTTACAGTTTTCAGGATATTCAGGATCTTCCGCTCCGTACGGGTGGTAAGGGTAATAACATCATTCAGAGCCATAAAAGCAGTCAAGCTGATCAGTGAATTACGTCCATTGCAGAAAATTCTGAGGGCCATGGTCCTCTCTTTCTCTGGAATCATCTGGACTTTCTTCCTCCTGTTCATAGTCTACTATGTGTATTCGATCCTGGGCACCAATATGTTCGGTCCAAGGTTTCCAAAATTCTTCGGAAATTTAGGAAGATCTCTTCTGGCATTGTTCCAGATAATGACATTCGATTCCTGGTGCAGCCAGATCGCCAGACCGATCATCACTATGTATCCATGGGCATGGATATATTTTGTCTCCTTCGCATTCCTATCCTCATTCGTCATAATGAACATAATCGTAGGAATAGTCGTAAATTCTGTAGAGGAGACAAGAAGGGAATTCATGAACAAAGAAGCCGGGATCTCTGAAGTCACCATGCAGGATCTGTCAAGGCAGATGGCCGAGATGCAGAGGCAGATCTCGGAGCTGAACAAACGGCTTATGGACAAAGAAAACGAACAGAAATACACTTGACATCCCCATTCTATGAAAATAGAATATTTACTTAATATAAATTTTACATTAAATACTCACGGAATATTCATATATTAGGAGAGGCAAATCAAAAATGCCAGAAAAAAAATCACTTTCAGAAAAACTCATGGATTATGTCGATGGTGACAGGAATACATGGTTTGAATATTTTATCCTCGTGATAATCCTTATCAATGTGGTCACATTAGGACTGGAAACATCTGCTTTAAAGGTCAAAACAGTCAACTTTCTGCACCTTATAGACCAGATATGTCTGACAACTTTCGTAGTAGAATTAATAATCAAGTTCATAGCCTTTAAAAAGGATTTCTTCAAATATGGATGGAATATCTTCGATTTTGTAATTGTAATAACAGCCCTCATTGCCACATTACCATGTGTAACTGCTTTAAGGGCATTAAGAATCATCCGTACCTTTGAGGTCATGAGAGCCACAGCTGCATTAAGAACCATCAAGATCCTGAAATTCGTAGCTGAGCTGAAGGTATTGCAGAATGTTCTGAGAGCCATGCTCATAGCACTCAAAGGAGTTATCTGGACATTTTTTCTCCTGATCATAATCTATTATATATATGCGATCATCGGCACTCATATCTTTGGTTACGGCTATGTAAGGTTCTTCGGAAACATAGGAAAATCAATGCTCTCATTATTCCAGATAATGACAGGAGACTCATGGTGCAGCCAGATCGCACGTCCTATCATCACTGCATACCCATGGGCATGGATATACTTCACAACTTTTATCTGCTTAACAACATTCATAATAATGAACATCATTGTAGCGATAATTGTCAACTCCGTAGAAGAGATAAGAAGCGCTGAAAATCTGAAAAAAATAGGTCTGACAGCTGTTACAATACCTGAAATAGACAATAAGATAAATGAATTAAAGGAACAAATTCAAAAATCCGGAATAGCTGAAATCTCATTACCGGATATGCTCAACCATATAATCAGGCTGCAGGAACAGGTCACAGAGCTGAACAATAAACTTATCAAAAAAGAAGATGATTAAATAATCACTTATCTTGATTTTTTCTGACCGTGTTTTTATAATTGCGCCCATGAAAGCATTAGAAGAAAAAATAAAAAAAGAAGGAAAATTCCTTCCTGGCAATGTGCTGAAGGTGAATTCATTCCTCAATCAGAATATAGACACCGCATTCCTTATGAAAATCGGTAAAGAAATATCAGATATTTTTGCTGATTCAAAAGTGGACAGAATACTTACCATTGAGGCATCAGGAATTGCCATTGCAGTAGCTGCTGCAATCCACATGAATGTCCCTGTAGTCTTCGCAAAGAAAGGCAAGGCATCCAATATTGTAGGAAAAGTCTATACCGCACCTGTACATTCATATACACACAACAATGATTATATAGCCACTGTCACAGCAGATTTCATCAAATCAGGTGAGAATGTGCTTCTGGTGGATGATTTTCTGGCTCATGGTGAGGCACTGAGAGGCCTTCTGGAAATCGTAAAGCAGGCAGGAGCAAATCCTGTGGGAGCTGCCATTGCCATAGAGAAAGGTTTTCAGGGTGGCGGTCAGGAGCTGAGAGACAAGGGGCTGCGCATCGAGTCACTGGCTATAGTTGATTCCATAATGGAAAATTCGATCACTTTCCGGCACTGATTTTCTGAAAGGAAACCTTATCGATCTGAAGACACTTGCTGCGTCCTGATATCTCCAGAGTCAGAGCGCAGACTTTTCCAGTCTCACCGCCTTCCCAGCTGCGCTTATACTGAAAAGTCAGCGTCCCCTTGCCGGCTTTCAGAGCAGTTATATGAAATTGAGTGATACCGCCTGAGCCCACCAGATTTTTATCATTTCTGTCAGGCATATAGGTTCCATCATCACAGGAAAAATTATCAGATGCATCTGAGACAGACCATTGATATCCTGTAGTAGCATTGGAATCCAGCCGGAGAACCAGCTCGGCACCTTTTACTTCAGCAGAGAAACCATCGCCGCTCACAGCATAGGAACATGCATTGCAGCAAGGTATCAGCAGATACACAGCCAACAGAACGATCACAGCAATAATAATCAGCATTTTATATCTCATAATCATAAAATATTTTAATTCAAAGCAATTAGTCAATATTCATATATTTTAAAATTGATGTTATAATTATTGTATGAGAACTTTAGAAACATCTATTTTAGGAATTAAATTCCAGAACCCTTTCATATTGGCATCAGCCCCACCGACAGCATCCATAAGAAGCATTGACATGGCTTTCACAGATGGCTGGGGAGGTGCAGTACTTAAAACAATAAAACCGGATACACTTGAGATCGTAGATGCGAGTCCAAGGTTTGCGGTATTAAAAGACAAAAAATCCATAATAGGATTTCAGAACATAGAGATGATAAGTCATAAACCGGTAGAAGAATGGTGTGAAGGCATCAGATATCTGAAGAAAAAACATCCGGCAAAAGTCATCATTGCCAGCATCATGGCACCGGTGGTGAAAGAGGAATGGCAGAATCTGGTCAGACAACTGAACAATACTCCTGCAGATGCTTTTGAGCTGAATTTCTCATGTCCTAACGGAATGCCTGAACAGAATATGGGAATGGCAATAGGAGTAAGTGCCGAGACTTCTGCCATGATCACATCATGGGTCAAGGAAGTTGCTGAAAAACCTGTCTTTGTAAAACTGACACCGAATGTGACAGATATCATAGAAATTTCAAAAGCTGTGGAAAAAGCAGGAGCTGACGGCTTCTCAGCCATAAACACAGTAAACGGTTTTATGGGCATAGATCTGGACACAATGAAGCCAAGAATGAATGTATCAGGCAAGACACTGTATGGTGGATGCTCCGGTCTCATGGTGCAGCCGATCGGTCTGCGGTGTGTGTCTCAGCTGGAAAACTCTTCTTCCCTGCCGATTCTGGGCATCGGAGGAATCTCCACATGGAAGGATGCAGTTGAATACATTCTCATGGGTGCCAATGCAGTACAGATATGTACTGCCGTAATGCTCAATGGTTACAGCATCATCAACAACCTGAAAAAAGGGCTGCTGGAATTCATGGAAGAAAAAAACTTCAGCTCCATAGATGAAATGACAGGTCTGATGGCAGGTCTTGTCACAAACCATGAGGATCTTGATAAATCCAAAATCGTTTATCCAAAATTTGATTCTGGCAAATGTATGAGATGCGGCAAATGTGTCACGATCTGCAATGAATCAGGATATAATGCGCTTGAAATGACAGCAGACGGTATCAGATTATCTGAAGATAAATGTCAGGGATGTTCCCTCTGCAAATATGTATGCCACAATTCAGCCATAGAATTGTGATATAAAAATAATATGCCATTATTAGCTTCCTTCTCCAGATCATCTGTCTGCCAGAAGGAAGACATGATTTTCTATTGTTATTTCCTTTCTTGAATTGAGTCTATAATAGCATTTGTGACATGCTGAAATTCTGATACAGCAGCCTCGGCACACAGCATTATATAGCTGTCATTATCCTCAATGAATGCACGAACTTTAAGTACTCCACTGTCTGCATATCCAAGAAATGCTATATTCAGACCATTGCGTCTGACAATATCTTTTTTAGTAAGATCGAAGCTGCTGCCATAAAGTTCTGCCAGCTCATCACGAGTCCATCCCCCATCCGCCAGAGATGCAATCAGTTCAGGAGAGATGCCTGTCAGCCTGTCAGTCTCAGCAATATACATGGCAGGAAAATCATTCATAGGAAAACGCCTGATCTTCAATGGCGGCAGGTCTGTGTCCCTGCAAGTGCATATCAGTTCATATGGAAACGGAGAATCAGCGGAAAGAACGGTCTCATATTTACATGGCAGACAGATATTCAGGGAAGATCCAAGCGGAGACACAGCCCTGGTGCGGAACAGATGCCTGGCCTCCTCAAAATATGCACCCCGGTCATAGATATAGGACTGGACGATATATGGCTTATCCTCTGATCTCTCAAAATAGTTCAGCACCGCAGCCGGAGTTCCATGGTCATCCATCATGTTGCAAAAAATATTGTGCTCTGCCGCCCTGGTCTGGCCATAGGATTCCAGAGTCTCACCATCAGCTTTTGGAATAACACAGTTTATCCGGCTGGTGGCACAGGCACTCAGAAGCACAGCAGCAGCCAGCAGAAGTGTGAATCTTTTAATGCAGTTCATATTTGATTTCCCCTTTTCTTAAAATGCTTGGATCATGTTATCACATACCAGAAGTTTTGTGAAATGAAAGATCTTTGATCATCGGTAAATATCCAATATGTATTGCATTTGCAATTTATATAAACTACAATATAAAAAAGAGGAAAATATGACAAATGACGCAATGCTTCAGGTAAGGATCGATTCTGAACTCAAAAAAAATGCAGAGCAGTTATTCGACAGCATGGGAATAACATTCGCAGACGCAGTGCGCATGTTTGCAATTCAGGCGGTTGCACAGCAGGGTATCCCATTTCCAATTGCAACACCTGCAGCCAGGACTAAAAAACTTCATGCAGGCGGCATAGCACATAAATATGCAGACATATCAAAACTGCCTCTTGAAAAAGAAGCCTGGCAGAAAGCAGTCGAGGAAAAATATGCAGATTTTAGATGCTAATGTAATACTCAGATATATTTTAAACGATATTTCATCTCAATATGATAAAGCTGTTGAAGCCATAGAACAGGGAGCTTCTACAACCACTGAGATAATTGCAGAAGTGATATATGTCCTCAGCGGTGTCTACAAAATCAGCAGAGAAGATATATCATGGTTCATTCACTGCCTGCTGCTGGATATAAATGTTGAAAATAAAAAAGTGCTGCAATATGCACTTGGTGTTTATAATCAGACAAAACTGGATTTCGTGGACTGCATACTAATAGGCTATCAGAATGTAAAAGATATACCAGTCATGACTTTTGATAAAAAGCTGAACACAAAGCTGAATACAGAATTCAGGATATATTATGAATGTGATGGATAAAGTTACTCGACTCCGCCGATCAGAGGCAGGCCATAGTGTGCCAGAGCTTCATTGACATCATCTATGGTAAAAGCATTATTTCCAAGAGAATTTTCTTCCAGACAGAACTTTATGATAATGTCGCTCTGATTATCGTCAAGAAGCCGGTACTGGGCACTTTCCAGCAGATCCTCAGCTTCTTCCAGATCCAGCTTCAGGGCAAAGATAAGGGAAATAACATTATTTTTTTCAGCACGTTTGGTCTTGCCGCTGATTATCTTTGAGAAACAGTCAGGCTTGATACCGGCTGCATTGTAGACCTGGGGATTGGTCATATTTTTCTTGTCGATATAATAAAGCAGGCGTTCCACAAAACTGGCAGACCTCTTAGGAGTTTTGGACAGCTTGCCAGCCACTCTTCCGAAACGAGGACTGTCCACGGGATTTACATACTGAACTGGCGGCCTTGAGCCAGAAGATCTGCGTACTCTGTCCCCCAGCGAACGGAAAAACCCGGAGATCCCATCTTCCTTTTCGCATAAATTGTCATTGATATATTCATCAAGCTTTATGTAGTTGATATTCGACTTCTGCTTTCTCATATTAAACCTGCTGAAATGTAACAAAAAAACAGGAAAAATTCAACTGTTGCATCTTCAATCAATGCATAATCGGTACTTTCACCATGATGCTGCCGCACTTGGGACATCTGGCAACTGAATACCGGCTGTTTTTATAATAAAATTTTCTGCACATGTGGCATGCAAATGGAACAGGACTTCCGGGAAGCGGACTTACAATTCTTGATATGATCGGTCTGAACATAAAAAATTACTCCTTGACTCATCATCTTAGTTCAGTCTCAAAGTACCACGGCAGAAGATCAGAATCTTAGCGTGATAAGATAAAATTTATATCACAATGCCGGAAATAATATGCAGCAATATATTGCTCTTATCCAACACTGTCCAATATACTGGACATAATAATATATGTTTTGTCTGATATACACGACACTTCCTAAATATTACTTCATTGACATCAGGAAATCTTGATGCAGATTTTTTTGTGGAGGAAACAGGCACTGTAATTCAGGCTGCATACTCCATCAGCAATATATCAGATGACCGTGAAACAAGAGCACTGATACAGGCTGCAAAGGATATAAAGGATGCAAAAAGATTTATGATCATAACCTATGATGAAGAAAAACTAATGAATATAGATGGCCTGAAAATCGAAGTTATACCTATATGGAAATGGCTGACAAAAAATGATACTCTTAAGGA
>JAKSTW010000018.1 GCA_024402405.1 Spirochaetia bacterium
CAAAAAATAGCACACTATAAATATTGATAAAATATAAACAACTTTGCTGTCTTTTTTCCATATTATTCTTACAATGAAATAAAGATTTGCAATGAATGAAACAATGTATAAAATATCAATTGCCACAAAAGCATATACAGAGAATAAAAAATTATGCATATTGCCAAATATAAACAGCTTTACTGTCTTTCCTCCATATTATTCTTACAATGAAATAAAGATTTGCAATGAATGAAACAATGTATACAATAAATGACAACAAAATACAAAACCTCATTTAATTATAGATTGATCCGGTATATTTATATGTAGCAGATATGGAATTAAATCTAACTTAGTGTGCCCAGGTAAACTTTCTAATGGAGTAATAAAATTATAGGTTCCTATATAATTATCATCCATCTGCAGGTATTTAGTTCCATCAGCTTTCTCTCCAATCACAACTTCGCGACCATCTTCAAGCTGTTTTTCATATTTTCTATCTTCCAAAATTTAAAATCCAAATAATTTTTTAAGCATTAAAACAAGAACAAGAATGGAAATTATACATATAAAAGGAATCGATTTTTTGCCCCAAATAAAATATGGTATCACATATATATTTGCTATAAATGTAATTTCATATATAATTTTAAAAAAATATCGAACACGGCCAGATGGAATTAAAATCAAAATAAATAAGCTACTAATTGTAATTAGCAGTAAACCTAAAACTATTGTCAATTTTTCGAATCTATTTTTATCCATACTGAAAATCTACTAAACACCCTGTCCTATTGTTAGAAGCCAAATCAGCACTGTCATTACAGGTATGCCAATCAATAGTGCTAAAATTCCAATTATTATAGAAATTAATTTTAATGTTTTACTATTTCCATCACCCATTTTCCTGATACCTCCAAAAAACATAGTACGAATATCACAATAAACAATATGAAAATTCCACCCCATATAGAAGCGTTTTTACCAAATAAAGAATGGGTAAAAACAAAAATATGTGCTATAATAAGAAAAAAGAAAACTAATATAAAAAAAGTAGATATAATAAGCATTTTAAATTGTATCTCCTAAGCGAGGGGTATTTCCCCATTTATCAATCTTATTGTATCTGAGTACATCCATCCCGGTTGTCCCTCTTCCACACATAGCTTCCTTAATATAATTCTAACATAATATTCCGAAAACAGATAGTGAAATAATCCAATACTATGATGCCATAATCGGACAGTAATATAAAATATAGATGCTGCTGTAAGCCTATAAACAGTTCATCAAGGTGTCAAATGTGATACATCATTATATTTCACAGCAAGCATGCAAGCTCTTCAGCGGCAACAGCAGATATGTTTTATAAATTACTGTCCTCTTGTGCGTAGCACTTCTGTGATTGCTGATTTTATACCGGTGTCCCTTCCCTTTTCTTACTATTTTATAAATTCATCTCAACTTTTTTAAGCAGAGCTTCCTGAAGCACCTGACTGAAATTCAGATTCAATTTTTTTGCTTTTATATCCAGCCAGACAGGAATGGTCAAAGTCTTCTTTATACTTCTGCAATCACATGGAATCGGCAATGCAATATAATTCACAAAAGAACCAGGCTCCACCTTGATATCCTCAGGCTTACTATATGGCGGAAGCTTCTTCCCATCTTCCAACAGCGCCAATACATATCCGGAAAGAGCCTCTGCGGCACTGTTTATTGTCTTTTCCAAAGTATCGTTGTATGTCTGACATCCCGGCAGATCAGGAAATTCGCACCAGTACACACCATCTTCAATATGAAAAATTGCCGGATAAATAACATTCATATGATCTCCTTTTTCAATCCTGTGCGCTTCAGTATGGCATTCAACAATCCTACAGGAACATCTCTTCCATGGACAGGAATCGTCTCTATGGAATTTTCTTTTTCAAGTATGTAATGACTTCCTGAAATCCGCTTGATTTTCCATCCATCCTTTAAAAGTATTTTCAACAGATCTTTATCTCTCATTTCAATTTACACACGTATAATACGTATTGTCAACCGTATTCTTTCCTCTTAATCTATTAACACATAAAAAATAGATTTTGATTCAAAGAGATAATGTAAAATATAGATGCTGCTGCAAGCCTATAAACAGTTCATCAAGGTATTAAATGTGATATATCATTATATTTCTTAGAAAGCATGCAAGTTCTTCAGCGGCAACAGCAGATATGTTTTATAAATTACTGTCCTTTTGTGCGTAGCACTTCTTTGATTGCTGATTTTATACCGGTGTCCCTTCCCTTATTTTCCTCAGAACTTGGTCCCGATACTTATATGTGCCATAAACCTGTTGTTATCATTCATGGAGACCTCAAAGAACACCGGACCAAACAAAGTACTTACACCAAGTCCCAGACCATATCCATAAAGCATATCAAAATGATCTCCGGTAAAAAGATCAAAATCATCATAACCGAATGCTATACCGGCTCTGGCGATTATGAAAAATTTGGACAGCTGGTCTTCCATAGGATGCAGCTGGAAAAAATTGAACTTGTAATCAATGATTCCGGAGAGCAGATTCGGATATGTCAGCTCTCTGTTGGAATATCCAGGGAACACATTTATATAAGATGGGGTCGTCATATCATAGTAAGGAAGGTCTGTTGCAAAATCCATCTCGCCATACAGCTTGAATCCGACAGAATGGCGCTCACAGAACTGGAAATACTGCCAGATCGATGCAATAGCCTTCAGATATGTATCCTCACTGCCCAGATGAACATCAGAATATTTCAGCAGCAGGTCGATCATGGTTCCATATTCAGGCATGGACACAGAATTCACATTATCCAGACGGGACCGGAAGAACAGGCTGTTCACCATACCGCGGAAATGATCATGTGGAAATCTGTCGCTGTAATCATAATTCATATATTCATTCATGAATCCTGCAGACATCTCTCCCAGAATATTGCTGAATGTACCAACATCCAGAGAACTCTGCATATTGAAGAAGTCCCCTTCTCCGTACCTGTCGCCTGATATATATTCCCTCTTCTCTGGAAGATATGAAATAACAAATTTAGGACGCACAAAGAAATAATCCTTAAATGGAATGAAATAATCCAGATCCCATTTGAATCCTGAGAACAGCTCCATCTCACTGCTGATGGTGGAATCCTCAAAAAGCACATCATTCAGTTCCAGATCCAGCAGAATATTCAGAGTCATATCCTCATGGACATTTGAGTTATATTCATAGAAAACACCGGCACGGAAATAGTTAGGCCCGGAATTATCCTGATGGAAATCTATATTCAGAACTGTCTCATCCTCATCCTGCTCTATGTAAGGACGTATGGATGCAAAATATCCGGTAGAATAAATATCCTCGATATCCTTATTCAGTCTGTTCACATCCAATACGCTCTGCTCATATCCACAAATATACTCTGACAGGATCTTGCTTTCCCGTTCGGAAACTCCTGAAAATCTGATGCGGTCAATAAAAAGCGATGTCCTGTCCGGCATCTCCAGCGGCGGTCTGCTCTGATGCTCTGTCAGCAGCTCCTTTATCTGAGGCATCATTTTTCTGGCAGCCTCCTCTCCTGCGGCAATGATCTCTTCAACCTTAAAGTAGGAAACGGAGGTATAATCACCCAGTTCAGGATGTATGGCCAGATCAGCCATTTCCAGCTGTCTCTCAACCTCTTCCTTTATGTAGAGATTAAGCATCTGGCTGGCAACTCCAATGGAATTGCGCATATTCTCTCTCGGTATCTCCTTGGAACCAAGATTCACAGCAATAACTATATCGGCACCCATATCCTTTGCCACACTGACCGGCAGATTGTTCACCACCATGCCATCCACAAGGAGCTGTCCGTCATATTCCACAGGATCAAAAATGCCAGGGATAGACATAGTGCATCTCATGGCGTCAGAAAGAGCACCATGGTCGAATACATATTGCTCACCGGTCAGTATATCTGCAGACACAGCCCTGAAAGGTATCTCAAGATCATCAAAATCCATATCCTGAGAACATGGCCCGACCACAGCGTTGAAAAAATTCAGGATCTTCTGTCCTGAAGCCAGTCCCTGATTGCTTCTGATTCCATGCCAGTCAAAAGCCAGGTCAAAGAAATATTTGGAATATGTGAACCTGTCACGGTATGGGACGAATCGCCTGTGTTTGGCATCAATAAACAGACTCACCCAGTCAATGTCCTTGACCATGCTCTCTATGCTCTCAGGAGAATATCCATAGGCATACAAAGCACCGACCAGACCGCCCATACTGGTTCCAGCCACACAGTCAGGTCTGATGCCGTTCTCCTCCAGAACTTTCAGCACACCTATATGGGCAAATCCCAGTGCACCGCCACCAGCCAGAACCAATGCCACCTTGGGATTGTCACCAGGGGCATTCTTTTCATAGGAGGACACATCCTCCCGGGCATAGAGTGCAGTAACCAAGATCAGAAGTAAAAAAACTGTCAGTATTTTTTTAGCCAAATGTCAACTCCTTGAGAAAATCCGCCGCAGTTGTTGGACCGGACGGGAATATACATGCGTTTAAGCTCATCAGGACTGTTATCGGTGACAAAACTGGTTCCGGCCCAGTCCAGCATATCCATATCATTGTAATCATTGCCCACAGCCATAATATCATTCCGGGATATGCCGAACTGACGGGCAATAATGTCAATTCCTGCACCCTTTGAGATACCATTCTGGAAGATCTCCATCCAGAGACTTCTGTTATCCATCGGTGAAGTGCTTCTGATCACCTTGAACTCCTTCAGATACTCATCAGCACTGCTTATGATGGCTCCGTGGTCTTCTGTACCAAATATAGCCAGGAACTGTGTGGCCCTCTCAATATCATCATATTTTTTTCTGCAGGATGCATAAGCCTCGCCTCTTCTGTCAAAGTCAGGATTGACCTTTCCGGTGGAATAAGCATAGAAATAATGGTTGCGCGGGATCCTGTCATGAATGCAGAAATCAGCATCCAGAGAAAAGAGATAAGACTTTATCTTATCGATTCCATCAGGTCCTATACCTGACTCAAATATCACCTGCTTATGTCTCCAGTCCATAACTCCGGCACCACAGGAAAAAATAAGATAATCAACAGGAAAATTCTCACCTGCCACTTTTGTGAAAGACCATATGCTCCGTCCGGTCGCCACAGCAGTACAGATTCCATTCTCATGCAGTCTGAGCAGGGTATCCATATCCTCGGATGAGACTTTCTTCATATCATTGAATAATGTACCGTCAACATCTGTGACCACAATTCTTTTAAAAGTACTCATATCCCTCATCCAGAGGTTTTTTGTTCAGCTCCGGCAGCATATATTCCAGCAGCAATCCGTTTCTGTTGGGAGTCTGCTGCATATTGGTCAGTAGAATTGCAGAAGAAAGGAATTTCACCGCACAGTGCACAGCCTCGGCCAGTGTGCTCCCCTTTAGAAGACTTCCCAGGACTATGCTGGCAAAAGTGTCTCCAGTGCCAGGATAACTGCCGTGAATAAGTTCGAAACTGAACTTCATATATTTGTCAGCTTTCTTGTCATAGACACAGACAGCATTGTTATCCTCATCCCTGAAATGGACAGAGGTGATCATGACCACAGAAGGTCCGGCCAGTGAAAGTGCATGAAGCCAGTCTCTCACCTCGCTGTATGAGAATCCGCTTTTCAGCTCACGTCCCAGCAGCATGGCAGCCTCTGTAACATTCGGAGTGATGATATCAGCATTCTTGATAAGTTTTTTCATGCCGCGGATATGGTTTCCAGTGATAGGTCCGTAAGGAAGTCCGCAGTCTCCCAGAACAGGATCCACCAGAATTATCTGATCTTTCTTTCTGAACTTGCTTATAAAATCTGCGACAAAAGAGATCTGGTCAGAAGATCCTAAGAAACCGCTGTAAATGGCATCGAACTTAAGATTCAGGCTCTTCCAGTGCTCCTCTATCTCAGGCATGAAATCTCCCAGATCCATCATGGCGTAATTCTCAAATCCATCTGTCTGTGTAGAGAATATGGCAGTAGGAAGAGGACATACCTGAACACCCATTGACGAGAGCACAGGAATCACCACAGTCAGGGCTGACCGTCCATAACCTGAAAGGTCATGGATGGCAGCAACCTCAGGAACCAGTTTTTTCACTTCCATCTGCAGATCTTTCCTTTTTTGAGAGCAGAGATAAGATCATTTTTCATATCAAGTGCAGCCTGTCTGACATAAGTCTGGAAATTTCTGTCATCATTCTTTCCCTGGAAAGCGAATATTATCTTTCTGGATGAATTGACAATGGCTCCCAGTCCATCTTTATTAAAGCATGGAAGTGTGTCATCAGCTGTACCGCCCTGAGCTCCATAACCAGGAACCAGGAATATGGAAGTCGGCATAGCAGCACGGAGATTGTGGGCTTCTTCCGGGAAAGTGGCTCCGACTACAGCACCTACAGAAGAATATCCTGATGAACCTGTAAGAGGCTCGCCCCACTTTTTCACCAGATTTCCCATAAGCATGTAATTCTTTCCATAAGGTGTGACTGTATCAACACACTGGAATTCCTCTGATCCCTTATTGGAAGTCTTCACCAGAATAAAAATACCCTTGCTGAAAGTCTGGCAGTCATTGATGAACGGCTCCACACCCTCAAATCCCAGATATCCGTTGACAGTAAGGCAGTCCACATCAAAGATCTTCTTTTTCATGCCGAAAATCTCAGTCTCGCCCAGAAATGCGTTGGAATAAGCCTTGCAGGTGGTTCCGATATCATTGCGCTTGGCATCTGCGATCACCAGCATACCGCGGCTTTTGGCATAATCAGAAGTCTTTTTATATGCCTCCAGTCCATATCCGCCCAGCTCCTCATAATAGGCTATCTGAAGTTTTACACATGGCACAATGTCGTAAATCGAGTCTATGATTTTCTTGTTGAACTCATATACGGCCATTGATGCAGATTTCAGTTTGTCCTCATAAGATCCCTCAAAATCATCCTTGATGAACTGAGGAATCTTGGCAAAGTTAGAATCCAGTCCCACTACGGAAGGATTCTGCTTTTTATCGATCTCACAGATAAGTCTGTCAGCAAAATTACTTTTCAAAACCATATTTTTTACCCCATCCTTCAGGATCGCTGTTCCATTCACAGATCTTATCTATGTCAGATTTTGCTATCAGTTTCTTCTCAGAAGCCACCTGCACCAGGGTTGAGAAATTAGATACAGAATATTTATGACATTCTTTCTCAACAAACATATCATCAGCCTTTTCCATCTCGTATGTGAAAATCGAGATGCAGTCAGAAACTGTGCATCCTGCATTCCGCACCACATCCACAGCGCCTATGCTGCTTTTTCCGGTGCTTATAAGATCCTCGACTATGAGAACTCTGGTACCTGGCTCCAGCTCTGATGAAAGATCAGATTTGATCCATACAAATGGTTTTCCCAGTGAATTGGCAATTATCATTCCATGAGGAATACCGGCTGTGGCAGTACCGCCTATCACATCAAAATTATTCACACCTATCTTCTCTTTGATAATATTTATCATATAGCTGACAATCATCATCCATTTCTCAAAGCTGGAGATAAGAAGTCTGTTGTCACAGTAGATAGGGCTAAGTATTCCTGATGCGTATTTGAAAGGCTTGTCAGGAGACAGTGATACAGCATTGATCTCCAGCAGTATCTCTGCCGCATTCTTTGCCATCATCTCATCAGGATCAACTGAACTTCCGGCATTTTCAGAAGTCTCCTCCATCATGAATACATTGAGCCAGTGTTTCTTCACCGCCCTTTTCAGGAGCTTGTCATAACTGATCAGCGGATAAATGTTCTCACCCTCAATGTCAGAATATACAGGCAGAATACCGATGACATCACATTTTGTCTCAGCCAGGGATTCATAAACATAATCAACCATTGACTTGTCATATAAAGAATCTGTCACCACCAGTGCCTTCTTGCCAGCCTCTATCCTTCCCTCTATGCGGTTCTTCTTTCCATGATCCTTCGCAGCCTTTCTGATATATGCCATAGGAATATTAAGCCGGAGCGCGATCATTGATGCAAATGCGATTCCGGCATTATCCAGACCGATAATAATCTCAGGTACAATATCGTTTTTCAGCATAAGCTTATCAATTCCAGACATAAAGAGAGTTCTGGCAGACGGTGATTTGATCACAGCTGAAGTATCAACTTTAATACAGATTTTTTCTGTGGAGTTATCCATAGCAAAAGCTGTGGCTCCACATTTAAATAATTTATCATAAATTTTTTTCATAATTTAATTATACAATATATAGATTAAAAAGACCACTACAAAAATTATTTTATAAAATTTTTGAAACTGTGTTGACACTTTTTTGGGTATGTGGTAAGGTTCTGAGTGTCAGCGGGGGATTAGCTCAGCTGGGAGAGCGCCTGCCCTACAAGCAGGATGTCGGCGGTTCGATCCCGTCATCCCCCATTAAGGTAAACATTGCAAAATGTTTACCTTTTTTTTTGCTTATTGTACTTCTCCTATTTATTATTTTAATGTTATAATTATTTTGTTATGGAAAAAAAAGATTTTTACGAAAGTGAATTAAGAAGACTCCAGATCGAGCTGGTCAAGCTTCAGGAATGGATAAAATATAAAAAACTTAAAGTTGTCGTTATTTTTGAGGGACGTGATGCTGCCGGAAAAGGCGGTGTCATCAAAAGGATAACACAGACACTGAACCCAAGATATTACAGAGTCGTGGCACTGAATGTACCTACAGAAAAGGAAAAGACACAGTGGTATTTCCAGCGTTATGTGGCCCATCTGCCATCTGCAGGAGAGCTGGTCATCTTTGACAGAAGCTGGTACAACAGAGCCGGAGTTGAGAAAGTCATGGGATTCTGTACAAATGCCCAGTATCAGGAATTCATGAAGTCCTGCCCTCTTTTTGAGAATATGCTGATCGATTCAGGAATCATACTGATAAAATACTGGTTCTCCATAAGTCCAGAGGAACAGGAGAAGAGGTTCAAGAGCCGTCTTACAGATCCTACTAAAATCTGGAAACTTTCACCGATGGACATAGAGTCCAGATCCAAATGGGATGAATATTCCAAAGCAAAGGATGATATGTTTGCAGTGACTAACACACCTACCTCACCATGGTATGTGGTGAATGCAGACGTGAAGAAACTGGCAAGGCTGAACTGCATCAGACACCTGCTGAGCAAAATTCCTTATGAGGATATGTGCACACCTCCTGTAGAAATGGCACCAAGAAAACCTTGTGGCAAATATAAGAGAACACCGTACGAGCTGCAGAATTTTGTCCCTGAATATTATCATATCGCTGATCTAGGTTGATTATGCCCAGAGCAGTTCTATGGCTGTTTCTGCCCTTGCTCCTGCTCACCGCATGTCATGATCCGGAATGGAACAGGGAATTCGATTGGAATGTCGACTCCATTCCGGGAACAGAAACAGCTGTAACTCCGTTCAGATGGGAAACAGGCCGTTATGGCGGTGTCTGGCGGGACACTTATGCTGAAGATCCGAAAAGTTTCAATCCTTTCTCAAATCTTGACGGCTCATATACACTTGTGACCAATCTGGTATTGGACTATCTCTTCGATTACGACCTTGAGACAAAAGAATGGAGCGGCAATCTTGTGGAGAATTATCAGGTCATCACCGATTCCGATGCCGACAGAATGGAACTGAGGTGTCACCTCAGGGAAAATATATTCTGGAGCGACGGAGTGCAGATGACTGCCGATGATGTGGTATGGTATTTCAACAATATTGAAAACAACGCAGAGATATACCCGCTGGGAGAACAGGGGCTGTACATCAATATGCCTGACGGCTCCAGGGAAAAATACAGAATACAGCAGACAGGAAAATTCGATTTCAGATATATATTTCCAAGAATCGTCAGTGAGCCGCTGCTGGTGGTGAACACAGGAACCATAGTTCCGCGTCATATCTGGGAACCGGTGCTGGCACAGGGGAAAAAAGCTGTGGAAGCATTCTGGGGTGTGAACACAAAACCTGAGGAACTGGTTGGAAACGGAGCTTTTCTGCTGGAGTCCATAAGCCAGGGAGAAAGGATAGTATTCAAAAGGAATCCAAACTACTGGAAAAAAGACGATGCAGGCCAGCAATTGCCTTATATCGACAAAATCATTCTGTCATATACGCCTGACAGCAATGCTGAACTGCTGAGATTCCAGAAGGGAGAGACAGACGGATATTCTCTCCGTGGACAGGATCTGCTGACACTGCTGCCAGACAGCGGCAAAGGAAAATATGATGTCTGGAACGGAGGAGCATCCAGCACTTACACTGCCCTTCTCTTCAATCAGAACAGAGAAGCTCTGTCCCCTGCAAAATATGCCCTTTTCACCGACATAAAGTTCAAGCAGGCAATCAGCTGTCTGGTAGACAGAGAGACAATAATAAACCAGACATGCAACGGACTGGCTGAGCCGCAGTACAGCGCTTTCGCAGAGAACAACAGATACTATGACACAGCAGCATGCACACCATACAGCTACAACCCGGAGCGGGCTGCAGCTCTGCTGGAAGAGGCAGGATATCTGGACACAGACGGTGACGGAATAAGGGAAGATCCATCCGGAAACCCAATCTCTTTTACCATTTTGACGGCCAGCACAGATCCGGTGACACACGATTACCTGAACATAATCATAACAGATATGGAGAAAGCAGGAATAAAGGGAATACTCCAGCCTGCTGACTTCAATGTGGTGGTGCAGAAACTGCTGCACACATACGACTGGGACTGCTATCTGGCTGGTATGAGCCTGCCGACATTTCCTGAGCAATGGTATAACATCTGGCTTTCCAGCGGCAACCTGCACTACTGGCACCCAAAGCAGCAAGTCCCTGATGCTGAGTGGGAAAAAAGCGTGGACACACTGTACAGCAAACTCATATACACATACGACCAGAACCAGATAAGAGAGAACTATTCCATTTTCCAGAAGACAATAATGGATGAACTGGCAATAATACCTATTTTCCGCAGATACTCATTCATGGCTGTCACATCAAAATGGGAGAATATAAACTGGAACAGTTATTCAAGTACAGGAGACGGATACAGACGTATATTTCTGAAGGAGGATGCTCAGAAATGAAAAAATGTCCTCCCCTGCTGGTATTTATCATCAGACGTGTACTCACCATGATTCCTGTCCTCCTGCTGACTATCCTGGCCTTTTTCTTCTTCATGAGCCTGGCACCTGGAGATTTTTTCTCCGCATATTACCAGAATCCTGAGATAAACCCTGAGACCATAGATTATTACAGACAGGAATTCGGACTGGATCAGCCTTTCTATATGCAGTTCCTGTACTGGCTGAAAAAAGTGGTGATAGACCACGACCTGGGCATGTCATTCTCATACAGGCAGCCTATTCTGGAACTCATAAACAGCAGGATATGGAACACTGTCTTTCTGAATTTCTTTTCTTTGATTTTTTCAATAGTCATATCCTACCCTGTGGCATTCTATTTCTCATACAAGCCAAACAGGCTGCTGGAGAAAAGTGTGAATGTGCTGACACTTGTGCTATACTCCATGCCATCTTTCTTTCTGGCACTGCTGGGACTTCTGGTGGCTGCCAGAACCGGGCTTTTTCCGCTGGGAGGTGCCACAGGAGAGGATTATCAGACACTGTCCGCACTTGGCAAACTGGCAGACAGACTGCACCATATACTGCTGCCTGTTCTGGTGGGATTTCTGGGAGGTGTGGCAGGTTCCATACGCAGCATGAAGGTACTGCTGACCGAGGAATTCAACAAACCGTATATCATGGCAGTCAGAGCCAAGGGAGCAGGAAAAGGAAGCATAATAAAACATGCATTCAGGAATGCACTTATCCCGTTCATAACAGGTCTGTCAGGAATCTTCTCAGCTCTCATAGGCGGTTCGCTTTTCGTGGAGATAATCTTCTCGTATCCCGGCATAGGACGGCTTATGTATGATGCCACCATGAGGCAGGATTATTACCTTGTACTGACCAACATGATAATCAGCGATGTGCTGGTACTGGGTGGAATACTGCTCTCTGACATTCTTCTGGCTGCGGCAGATCCGCGTGTGAGGATGAGATGAGACACAGCATTCCTTACCTGAAATTCAGACGGAAGAAACTGGGAGTATTCTCTCTGTACATACTGATGATAATGTATGTCTCGTTCCTTTTCCAGGGATTCATAGCCCCATACGGAGCCAACACCAAATTCAAGAGCAAATCATACCAGCCGCCACATTGCATACATTTTATGCATCAGGGAAAATTCATAGGGCCATACGTATATGAATATGAGATGGCTAATCCGTTCTACAAGAAATACAAGGCAGATACCTCACAGATACACCGGCTGGGACTCTTTGTCAAAGGCGATGAATACAGACTGATGGGTATAATACCGGCCAGGACCCATCTGTTCGGCACTGCGGACGGAGCCCCTGTATTCATACTGGGAGCTGACAGGCTGGGACGTGATCTCTTCTCAAGAATAGTATACGGAGCCACAATATCGCTGACCATAGGATTTGTCAGTATTCTGGTGGCACTGGCAGGAGGAATCCTCATAGGAGGAATGGCAGGATATCTGGGAGGCGCCGCAGACTGGATCATCATGAGGTGCTGCGAAGTGATAATACTGCTGCCGACATTCTATTTCTTTCTGTTCCTCCGTTCCATACTTCCAGTAGATATAACCCCAGCCCAGAAATTCATGTTCATAACAGTCATTCTGGCAGTGCCAAGCTGGGCAGGCAGCGCCAGAGGCATCAGGAACTGGGTGCTCTCACTGAAGAACACAGACTATGTGACTGCGGCCCAACTGTGCGGCACCAGACCGCTCACAATACTGCTGAGACACATCATTCCTCAGATCAGGAATATTCTGATCCTGGATATAACACTCAGCGTGCCAGGAGTCATATTGGGAGAGGCCGGACTCAGCTTCCTGAACCTGGGAATAACAGAACCATCAGTCAGCTGGGGAATGCTTATGAGCGCAGCTATGGACATAAATGTGCTGATGCAATATCCGTGGCTTCTGTGGCCGGCTTTTGTGATAATCCTGACAGTATTCTGTTTCTTCACTCTGGGATATGCACTGAAAGATGCATTTGATCCGAAAACATTATAGGAGATGCTGTGAAAGAACCTGTGCTTGAAGTAAAGAACCTGACTACCCGATTCCACCTCATAGACCATACGGTGACTGCCGTGAACAATGTGTCATTCACTCTTCATGAGAATGAGATCCTGGGAATAATAGGAGAATCAGGCAGCGGCAAAAGTGTCACCAGCCATTCAATACTGCGTCTGATCGAGGAACCAGGAACCATAGACAAAGAATCCAGAATCCTGTTCCGCGGCCGTGACATAATGCAGATGTCTGAGCGGGAAATGAGGGAGATCAGAGGCAGCAGGATATCCATGATCTTCCAGGAGCCATCAGCATCGTTCAATCCCCTCTTCTCCATCGGCAGCCAGATAGGCGAAAGCCTTCGTATCCACATGGGAACAGACAGGAAGAGTGCGGAAAAAGAAGCAGCACGCCTTATGGAGCTGGTACATATTCCAAATGCAGACCGAAAAGCCAGTGACTACCCTTTCCAGATGTCAGGAGGGATGCTGCAGCGTTCCATGACAGCCATGGCATTGGCATGCACACCGGATATACTCATCGCAGACGAGCCAACTACGGCACTGGATGTGACGACCCAGGCCCAGATCCTCGGACTGATAAAAGAAAAGCAGGAAACCAGCGGAATGTCCGTGATCTTCATAACCCATGATCTGGCACTGGTGGAGGATTTCTGTCACAGGATAATGATAATGTATGCCGGCAGGATAATGGAGATCGGCAATGCATCAGATATCATACACAGACCGCGGCACCCTTATACGGCAGACCTGCTGAGGGCAATACTCAGACCGGGGATGCTGAAAGGGAAAGACAGTCTGTTCTCTATTCCTGGAAAAGTGCCGTCGCCCGGAGAGATCATCAGAGGATGCGCATACGCAGACCGATGCTCCAGATGCACAGGAAAATGCAGAAATCAGGAGCCAGAACTTACCGGTAATGTGAGGTGCTGGAATGCTTAAGGCTGAAAATCTGACCAGACATTACAATCTGAAGGCTGGAAAATTCTCCGGTTCAACCGCAAAAGTACATGCACTGAATGGTGTATCATTCACTCTGGAGAGACAGCAGACATTGGGCATCGTAGGTGAATCCGGCTGCGGCAAGACCACACTGGCCAAGACTATTCTGGGAATAGAGAGACCGGATGCCGGGCATCTGTATCTGGATGATGACCGGGATCTATACACCCTGGACAAAGAAGAGTTCAGAAAAAAACGGATGGAAATGCAATATATTTTCCAGGATCCGTATATGTCATTGAACCCCAAGATGCAGATAAAGGACATAATCACAGAGCCACTGCTGCGCACAGGGAGAATCAGCCGCAGGGAAATCGAAGTCAATGCACTGAAGATACTGGATATGGTCGGCCTGCCCCAGAGCAGCCTGCATAAATATCCCCATGAGTTCTCCGGCGGCCAGAGACAGCGTATATGCATAGGACGGGCAATATCATCACAGCCAAAACTCATAATATGCGATGAGCCGGTATCAGCCCTGGATGTCTCCATACAGTCCCAGATATTGAACCTTCTGCTGCAGATCCAAAATGAGCTGGCCATATCATATATATTCATAGCCCACAATATAGCTGTGGTGCTGTATATGAGCGACATAGTGTCAGTGATGTATGCCGGACGCATAGTGGAAAGCGCACCGCCAGAAGAGCTGTACAGGAATCCCCTGCATCCTTATACAAAATTGCTGCTCAGTGTGATTCCTGAGATCGGCAAGAACAAGAGAATATTCGAGAAGAAAATAACAGGCGAGATACCTGATCTGATAAATGTCAGCCCCGGATGTCCATTCTATGACCGCTGTCCGGTACGTCAGGAGAGATGTGCCCTGGAACTGCCGCCATTGCAGGAAATCACCCCTGGACACCTCTGTACCTGCTGGAAGTGAAAAACATTTGTTTAATCCGGCATCGGGAACAGGCTTCCATCAATGCGTCTTATAAGCACAGCACCGTCTGTTTTTGAACGTTCCAAAATGGCTGCAAAATTTTGCCGTACCTCAGAATAAGTTGTCACAAACATTCAACACCGGGTCATCCTCCAGGCGGCCAAGCACAGCATTGGCTTCGTCATCACCGGTATAGACAAACTTTCTGAATCGGTTGTCAAAATCTTTCTGCCGTGATGCCTTCAGCAGTCTGCGCATCTCCTCGGTCAGCCTCTTATAGTCGCTTTCCACATTCCTCAGCACCTTCTCATTGAATGTTCTGGCATGGTATATCTCACCCAGCACGGACAGGGCGTGATTCAGCTTTCTGCCTGCATATTCCAGGTCAGCACGGCGGAATGCATCCTCCACTTCATCCCAGGATATGATCCTGCCGCCAATGATATCATCAGTCAGTGCCTTCAGAAATGAATCCGGCACCAGATGCCCGGCAGCATTGTGCCATACAGTCTCTGCAGTTCCTGTCATGCTGGCACCCATGAGAGTGTCCATGTTCTCAGGCTTCCTTTTCAGATAATCCACTATCTGTGACGTGCAATAATAAAGGAGCATCTCCTCATAGGATTTCACTGCCTGTCTCCAGCTCTGCACATACACCTTACGTTTTGAGTTCTCCACTGTCCCCGGAGGCAGCACACCCATACTTTTTTTCAGCAGCGGCATCACCTTCAGTATCTCCTCGGCTGTGTCAGGAGCCATGAAATCACACTCAATGCCTTCCTCCACATCACCCAGCCGTTTTCTGAACTTCATCTGATTCCGCATCAGAGCATACATATTGTGCTGCCACCACCAGGCAGGATAGATCACCAGCGCATCCTCATCAGTTCTGTTGCTCACCAGCGAGAAAGGAAACAGAGTGTCCAGTTCATGCTGATAATCACCCTTGGCCAGCAGTGTGAACGGTGCGAATATTGAATCATGTTTGACCGAAGTGCACAGTCCCGGCCAGAAACCACGGCCGGCAAGCAGCTCACCATCATTGGCACGGGAATTATGGTTGGATCCGATGGTGGCACCGGATGCCAGATTGCTCTGTCCCTCCACCCTGGAGGCAATAAGGAAAGAGCTGTTATGGTGCTGCTGGTGCAACGGGAAGATCAGGGCATTGGACACCTCGCCGCAGGATATGGCGGAACAGCATCCGACTGCGGATTCAGTTATGCGGGCACATCGGCTGATAATACACCTGCGGTCCAGGAAGCATCTGTCGGCTATGACCCCGGACTCCAGGGAAACACCGCTTCGGCACACTGAATTGGTGATGATAACATTGTCGCCGATAAAAGACTGAGTATCAGATGAAGAGCTGATATAACAGTTCTCCACCCTGGCTGCACCGTCTACCACCGTATGCCTGCCCAGTTTGGTATTGGACAGTCTGCGTACATTCAGCAGGACACAGTGGCTGGATATGACAGTAGTGTTGAAAGGCTCTTCCGAAGCTTTCAGCCTGGTAAAATGATCCAGTTTCTTATGCAGCTCCAGATCGTCACGGAATGAGCTCTGCAGCCAGATATCCTGTAGTGTCATATTTGCAAAAAGTGACACCTCACGGCCACCATGCTCGTTGATTATGGACAGACGGTTGTGGAAGCTGTCATAAAAAGGGAGAGATGCGGAAGTAGATATCTGACCGCAGTTCTGGATGATGACATAATGTCCTGTCTGGACAGATGAAATGAATGATCTGTATATGGCAGGATAATCATCTATGACAGAATCTGAGATCTGACAGTCATAGATCCCGATAGGATAGCTGATGCCTGAATACTCGATAATACCCTTTTCCAGTCTGCCCAGCTTTACCTTGCCATGGAACATGGTACCACGTATCAGTTCAGGACTGAACGGACGGGTAACCAACACATCAGCCCAAGAATCAGCATAACATCCATTATTTTCCAGTATTTTTACCTCTTCTGCTTTTAAATTTTCCATATTATCATATTTTTTAAAGATATATTTTGAAAAATCTACATTATTCTCTTTCTCGCAGAAATAGCATTTGCTCCTGTCAACAGTTTCCATACACACCATGCCTTTATTTTGCTATCAGGAGGCAATCTGCCAGGAATCTGTTCCCGTAGAAATCAGACACCTCCACCTCCAGTCTGGAATTGCCCTGGCGCAACTCTACTTCACCGATATAAATAAGACCACTTCCAGGATAATATTCATCCGCCCTCATACCTACAGACTGAAGCACGAAATCCAGTCCGTCAAGTCGGATCGTCTCATAATTATAATCAACAAGCTCCTGACCATTCAGATAAACCGATACATTGTAAGGAGCTGCATCAGCACTGTCATCTGCAATAGACATATAAAGCCTGGTTCTGCCTGCTTTTACAGACATTCCATCCTCAACTCTTATGACACCGCCATCGGCAGAAACAAACAGAGATGAAATCTCAGGTCTGGTTCTGTCTGCACATCCATCTATCATAAGAAGCGGATTCACCAGCTCATTCATCACACTGTCATATATCTCGAAATGGAAAGTCTTGCAGCTGTCAGTATGTCCTATTTTTTCACCGCCAGAAACTGTGAATTTTTCAAATTCAGGATCCATATCGTCATATACTGTTCTTATTCCATCTCCATGATCCACCACAACCATATCAGGACTGCAGTATATTATCTCACCATCCTGTACGGAATGGACATCCTGCTTTCCGGGAATATCAATGCCAGTATTGAATCCACCGTCGATGATGTCACCGAATATGGTCTCTGCTGAAAATTTATCCACAGGATTCTGGAATCCCATCACATAGGAAGTGATGAACATCAGTACGGCAGCCAGGAAACATTTTCTCATTTTCTGCTCCCGGCAGGTCGTCTGCTTATATCAGCCATGACCAGACTGCTGCCATATCCAGTGAAAAGCCTGTCCTTCCACTGACGGACAAAAGCATCTGTCCCATGATAATTTCCACGGAAAAGCAGACCGCCATTCTTAAGATAAATATTCAGGAACATATCATCACCATTTCTTGAAATCACAGAGATATAATCAGTGTCGTTCTCGCATGAAACAGCCATCAGATCACCCTGGAAACCAAGCAACGACCTCTTCTGTGTCTTCAGGCTGACAGATGTCAGACCGTCCTCATCCTCATAGAAAAGCGCACTGTCAGTGAATTTCATGAACACAGACTTTCTGACAGAATCAGAAAGTATATATCTGGCCACAGGTCTGTATTCCTCCTGTTTTTTCTGGAAAAGAAGCAGATACCGCGGATACAGTCCTGCAACTACGGCGATATATCTGGAATCATCAGAAATCGAGGCTGAGTAAATGATATCATATTTTGAATCAGTATCACATGACAGTATGCTGAAAGAATTCTCCCTTAAATTTTTCACTGCCAGCTTTCCGTCCAGGAATCCGCCTATGATGTCATAATCTGATGTCTCAAGGGCAGTTACCGGACTCAATGATGTATATCTGGATATCTCTGCTCCAGTCATATCGATCTGTCTGAGGACCTTGCCGCCATTTTTCATGACAAAAAGTGAGTTGGAAGTCATCCTTGGAACACCGTCAGTACTGATGGTATTAACAATATTGCCGTAATTGTTTCTGATCGTCATGGATGGATCACCGTCATTCATATTTATAAAGAAATGGTCATTAAAAACTATATGGTCCCTGACAGGCTCAGAATATACAATGCCGCCGGATGCGTCAGCGTACCCGATCTGTCCGCCATATCTGAAAGCCAGAATGTCGTCGGAGTCACCATGGGATGCAGAGACCTGATGCAGAGGACTGACAGAATAGTCAGTTCCCTCATGCACAGGAAACAGAATGCTGTAGAGTATTAAAAAAGCTATAGGAATAATGGCAAATAGTTTCCTGTCCATAGTGTAATTTTACAGCAGAGGATATATACTGTCAATTGACGCATGACAGGGAGGAATAATATGGATCTGAAAAATCTCATGAAAACAGCAGAAGAGACAGCCGAATATGCTTATGCACCATACTCAAAGTTCCATGTTGGAGCTGCAGTACTGGGAGATGATGGCAATGTATACACTGGAGTGAATGTGGAGAACCGTTCTTTCGGACTTACAGTATGCGCTGAGAGGAATGCCATAGCAAAGGGAATCTCATACGGAATGAAAAGCATCAGAGCAATAGCAATATACTCACCCGACTCAGATGAGATGCTTTTTCCATGCGGTGCATGCAGGCAGGTGATCAGTGAGTTCGCAACATCAGATGCCATAATTCTATGTGCTGACAGACATGGAAACACAGCAGAATACACAGTCGGACAGCTTTATCCGGGAAATTCACTTACAGGACTTGCAGAAACTCTGTAACTTTTCAAAGGAGACATGGTTTATCTTATACAAAGTGAAAAAAACAAATTCATTTTATAAAGTCCAGCCTGCCGGTTCTTCTCCTTTTCCGGCAGGTATTTTTTTATCCATAAATCAGAAAAAAGAATAATAGGCACGGAGAACATCATTTCCGCTGTCAGAAAGTGCCAGACCAGCCAGCTCTTTGCCCAGTTTTACCCCTTCCTGATCGAATGAGTTGACATTCCACAGAAATCCCTGGAACATGGCCTTGTTTTCGAAATGAGCTATCAGAGCTCCCATATTCTCCGGTGTCAGACGGTCACCGAAAAGCAGCACAGAACCACGGCCTCCATCAAATGCTCTGCCAGGATCAGCATTGCTGCGACCGACAGCCAGGGCAGTTATCTGTGCAGCAAGACAGGCATTCAGTCTATGCTGCGAAGTATGGCCGCCTGACAGGAAATCCTGTCCCATCTGGCCTTCCGAGAACCCTATGAACTCCAAAGGCACATAAGATGTTCCCTGGTGAAACTGCTGGAAAAAAGAATGCTGGCAGTCAGTGCCGACAGCTCCGAATGTCACAGGACAGGTCTCATATCTCACCCTTCTGCCATATATATCAGTCTGTTTTCCGTTGCTCTCCATGAAAAGCTGCTGGATATGATAATGAAATCCACAAAGAGCCCTGGAATATGGTATCACAGCATTGGCCTTATATCCAAGAATATTCACATCATATATTCCAAGCAGAGCATCCATAAGGGCTGCATTCTTCCGTATGTCATCATTCAGAGCCAGCACATCGCTGCAATGGGCTCCGGCCAGGAATCTGGAGAAAATACCGGCACCGAAAGCAATGGACAGCATGACACCGCCACATGCGCTGGTGACAGAAAAACGGCCGCCTATCTCGGAATCTATATAGAAAGATGCCAGATATTTATCCCTGTCAGGCAGACTCACATTTCTATCTGTGACAGCAACAGTCTGAGCTTCCAGGCATTGTCCCTGATACATATCAGAGAAAAGCTTTTTCATGAAACTGAAGTTGGTGACGGTCTCCTGGGTAGTACCGCTTTTGGAGACAAATATAAAGATCGTGGAAGCGGCATTTATACGGCTGAAAATATCCGCACACTCATCAGGATCCACATTGGAGAGAAAAAATACTTTAAGTCTCTTACTGTTTCCATCTGTTCCGACATATCCGTCCAGCGCCTCATATACTGTCTTAGGTCCCAGACAGGAACCACCGACACCTATCTGAACCACTGTGTCATAGACATGACCTGATGGAGACTTTATCGCACCACTCCGTATCTGTTCCGCAAACTTCAGGAATTTATCACGCTGAGAGGCATAGAAGCCGGCATGTTCTGCTGATACCACACAGAGAGGAAGCCCTTCTGAACCACGGCACAGATGATGCATAACAGCTCTGTTCTCGCCGGTATTCATGGCAGCACCGCCAAGAAGCTCCCGGTACCGGTCTGTACAGTGGCACTCATCAGCCAGATCCTGCAGAAGAGATACGAACTCAGGAGTCATCCCTTTGGCAGCATAGCTGAACATCAGATGCTCTCCGGCAGCCATCGTATAACATCTGACAGTCTCAGGTGTAAGAAGATCTGCAATACCAGGCTTCGAATGGCTGAAATCTTTAAGTGCATCAAAAGCAGCTGTATCATCAAGGTCTCTGTAAGTCAATGAAAACATCCCTCCTAGATATATTATTATAAATTTATATTATATTCTGCATTATGACAATAATAAATAATTTTAACTGTTCTTTAAATATTTATGCCAGGTGTCTTGTATTTTCCCGCTAAATCAGTAAAATATATATAAACCACAGTTTGAAAAGGATGAAAATGACTTTTAAAGAAATTACAGAATATATCACTTGCGAGGTTATCAACAAGGGAAGAGATTTTGATACATTTGACATAAAGAATGTATCTGCTGGTGACATGATGAGTGAAGTTCTTGTAGGTGACGAAGAAAATCGTATTCTGGTAACAGCTCTGACAACTGACCAGGTAGTCAGGACCGCTGATATTGTGGAAGCCTGCGGAATCATACTCATCAATGGCAAAAGGCCACAGGCCTCAATGAAACAACTGGCCATTGAATCCGATCTCACTCTTATCTCAACAAAGAACAATATGTTCACTACCTGCATAGAATTAGGTAAATTGCTGGGAAAATGCAAATGACAGTCTGGGGCAGCCAGAGAAATTGACTGCCTCAATTTTCAAGTTCAATAATCTATAACTCAGTATCAGTAAAAAGGCAGAGAAGTTATGAAAAAAAATTCTTACTTCAATATTATTTACGGTAGTTCTGTGTGCGGTCATATCTCCAGCAATGGCATATACTACGATCCTTGTCAACAGGAATGCATGGGAGTGCATGAACAAAGTTAAAACTGAGCTGATCACCGAATTTTCAAAGAATATCGTTCTGGCAACCAATAACCTGGGGAAGGATTAAAATATCAATACCGCTCCCCTGCTGTTCCTCGCTCACATAAGGCAGAAAAATAATTGGCAAGAAAAAACTTGACAAGTTCTTTGCAGCATAATAAATTATAAAAACCAAATGGGAAATTTGAATAACCTTCTTTTTATAAATGATTTTCACGAAGTTCTGCTGGAGAGCATCTATACTGTCCGGGTCAGGGAAGCAATGTTTGCAAATCCCCTCACCATAGCTCCTGATGATACGATGCTTAAGGCCAAGACCCGTATGAAGGAACAGGGAATGTCAGGTATCCCTGTGGTCATGAAAACCAGGCTTGTCGGAGTTCTAAGCATCAATGATATACTTGAGTGTCTGGAACATGGCTCGCTGGATGATCCTGTGAGCAAATATATGTCCAGGGATGTGGTCCTTCTTGAGGAAGATATGCCTATATCCTTCGCCATCAATTATTTCAACAAATACAGCTTCAGGCGCTTCCCTGTCATCAATAAGAACAAGGAACTGACCGGAATAATCACAGCCAGAGATCTGACAGCAGCCATGCTGAAGAACATAAACTTCCAGCTGCAGAAATATGATAAGCTGAATATGAGGCTTGGCGATCCTGAGGAATTTCTGCCTGAGGCTGAGCTGTTCAGACAGTTCATAGTCCATAAATACGACTTCGAAAACGCAGGCAAGGTGACATCAGAGATCAAGAAGATCCTTAAAGAGAAGAGATATCCGCAGAGCATAATCAGGAGAATATCCATAGCCGCATACGAGCTGGAGATAAATCTGGTGGTTCATTCCAATGGCGGTCTCCTGATATTCCAGATCCTCCCTGACTCCCTTATGCTGATTTCCAGAGACAAAGGACCCGGCATACCTGATCTGCAGAAAGCACTGACAGATGGTTTCTCAACTGCCAGTGAATGGATCAGATCTCAGGGATTCGGTGCGGGAATGGGACTTCCAAATGTAAAAAGAGTCAGCAATGACTTTCAGATATCTTCCGACAACACTGGTACGGAAGTAAAAATTACAATTAACAAAATAGGAAATGAAGATGAAAGTAAGTGATTTGAAAGAACTTGGCTACAAAGCAGAGACAACAAAGGAAATGGAAGATTTTGAGCTCAAGGCTGGTTATACCGGAGATCTTCTCAGCGATGTTATGGCAAACGCCCCTTCTGATTCAATTCTCATAACCATACAGGCTCATAAGAATACGATCGCAGTAGCAACACTTGCAGGAATAAGAGTGATCCTTATATGCAACAACAGGGCTATTCCTTCAGATATGATCGAGGCTGCTGAAAAAGAGAATGTGGCTATATATAAGACACCAAGAACTCAGTTCGAGGCTTCTGCAGAAGTTGCCGCAAGATTAGGAAAATAATGTTACTGAAAGCAGATCTCCACATTCATTCATGTGTCAGTCCATGCGGCTCACTGGAGAACTCACCGCGGGCCATAGCCGAGGCAGCCAAAGCCAGGGGATTGGGTCTGGTAGCACTGACTGACCATAACACTTCCCTGAACTGCCCTGCATTCAAGGCCAACTGCGATGCACTGGGACTCTGGAGCGTGTATGGCATGGAGGTGACATCCAGCGAGGAGGCACATCTGGTGTGTCTGTTCGAGGATGTGGAGACTGCACTGGAATTCTCCAAGTTTGTCTACGCTTATCTGCCTGATGTAGAGAATAAGCCTGATGTGTTCGGTGATCAGGTCTATGTGGATGAGAACGAAGATATTCTTGGAGAAGTTGAGAAATATCTGGGTAATGCAACCGGGCTTTCCATCGATGATGTGCGTGAGGAAGTGTTCTTCAGAAACGGAATCTTTATCCCTGCGCATGTGGACAAACCTGTGTTCTCCATCGTGTCACAGCTGGGTTTCCTGCCTGACAGCAACTACACAGCCATAGAGGTGTTCAACCCCATAAATGCACCGACCTACTCCAAATATCCTGTGATATCAGACTCTGATGCCCATTACCTTGAGGATGTGGGCAAGAAAAACCTTTTCATAGATGTGGAGGAGAAGACTTTCTCATGTCTCAGAGAAAGCCTTCAGCAAAGAAAGATCATCCTTAAATAATCCATGAGATATCACTCACTCAGCGATATCTATCTTCATCATATCAGAGAACTTACCTTTCACCTGTGAGCTTCCTGCAATAAGCACCACCATATCTCCGCTTTTCACTATGCCGGTCTCCAGAGCTTTTTTAATACCATGAGAAAACAGTGTCTCAGTTGTTATCTGCTCTTCAGCCTGCACCGCAGTTATTCCCCATGCCAGGTCAAGCTGTCTCTTTCCCTTCTGACTCAATGTCACAGCAATTACAGGACATCCAGGTCTGCAGTTGGATACATCCATAGCAGTACGTCCGCTTCTTGTGATAACTATGATCGCCTTTGCCTTGAGATAATTGGCCGCATCACAGGCAGCCAGACTCACAGCATGGGTAAAGTCACCATCAGGATCAGGACGATTATTTCTGAACATGTCTGCGTAATCAATGGTATCTTCAGCCGCCTCAGCAACCTCAGACATAACTTTCACAGCTTCTGCTGGATACTGTCCTGATGCGGACTCACCTGAGAGCATGATGGCTGTGGTTCCGTCATAAATAGCATTGGCTACATCAGATACCTCTGCCCTGGTAGGACGTGGACAGCTGGTCATGGATTCAAGCATCTGGGTGGCAGTCACCACATGTTTTCCAGCCTTGTAACATCTGTCGATCATCTTTTTCTGGATAGCAGGCAGATATTTGAACGGAATCTCTACCCCCATATCTCCCCTGGCCACCATCACTCCATCAGAAAGGGCTATGATATCATCCATATTGTCAACACCCTGACGGTTTTCTATTTTGGATATGATCTGTATATTCTCACCGCCATTTCTGACCAGAAAATCACGAAGTTGCTTAACATCATCACCTGTCCTGACAAATGATGCGGCAATGAAATCCACATTCTGGCTGATACCGAAGAGAATATCATCCTTGTCCACCTGACGCAGATAAGGCATCGGGATCACACATCCAGGAATATTCAGGCTCTTATGATTGCTGACCTTCCCGCCTGTCACAACTGTGCATACAACATTGCGTCCTGAAATCTTATCCACTGCCAGAGCCAGTTTGCCGTCATCTATCAGGATCTGTGTTCCTGGAGTCAGGTATTTTGCCAGATCAGGATAGCTGACACCGGATATAGAATCATTGCCCAGAATATCATCAGGTGTGAGTATGAAAGTCTTTCCCTTCTCCAGAACTGCAGAACCTGACACAAAGTTCTTGAGTCTGATCTCAGGTCCCTTTGTATCAAGCAACAGAGGAATATCTATATTTTTACTGCGGCATATATCGCGCAACCGGTCCATTCTGACTTTATGCTCTTCATGTGTGCCATGAGAGAAATTGAATCTGGCACAGTTCATGCCATTATCAATCAGTTTCTCCAGAATCCCCTCCCTGTCACTGGCCGGTCCCAAAGTACAAATAATTTTTGTCTTCCGCATTTGAATCTCCTTACAGATATAATTATACTGAATATTTTTTCTAAAAACAAGTTGACACAAAATTCTATTTTAACTATATTATCAATGTAAGTTCCCCTGTAGCTCAGCCGGTAGAGCGGGTGGCTGTTAACCACTAGGTCGGCAGTTCGAGTCTGTCCGGGGGAGTACTTCTAGGCTGCTGAAAAGCAGCCTTTTTTATTTTAAGGATGTGCTTTATGGAAGTCATATTTCTTGGTACAGGAACTTCCCACGGTATTCCGGTCATAGGATGTGACTGCCCTGTTTGCCGTTCAGACGACCCCAAGAACAAGAGAACACGTTCATCTGTATACATAATAAAGGGAGCACTGAGGATCATCATTGACATGACACCAGAGTTCAGGATCCAGATGCTCAGAGAAAACCTGTGCAGTGCTGATGCAGTTCTTATCACCCACACCCATGCAGACCATCTCCACGGACTGGATGACATCAGACCGCTGACAAAAGAAAAACCGATTCCAGTATACAGCACAACTCCTGTCATAGATACGATCTACAGCAGATTTGACTATATATTCAAGGCAACTCAGGTCGGAGGTGGAAAACCTCATATAGAGCTGCACAGAGAGGATGCACCATTTACGATCATGGATCCGGATGGAATCAGCACCACTGTCATACCCATTCCGATGAAGCACGGGCAGATGGATACGACCGGCTACAGGATAGATGACTTCGCATACCTGACAGATTGTAATTATGTTCCTGAATCATCATTCCAGCTGCTGAAGGGAATAAAAGTGGCAGTAATAGACGGACTCAGATTCAGAAAACATACAACCCATTTTACAATAGAAGAAGCCATAGAGACTGCCAGAAAGATAAAAGCAGAGACCACATATCTGATCCACATGTGTCATGACATTGACCATGATAAAGTGTCAGAACAGCTTCCTGATGGAATAAAACTCTCCTATGACGGCCTGCGGATAAATTTCTGAATCATTCAGCACTGAGAGCTTCCACAGGATTGAGCTTGGCAGCTTTGACCGCAGGACTGAGTCCGAAGAATATTCCGATGGCAGCAGAGAAAATAAATGCGGCCACACATGCCATAAGCCGGAT
>JAKSTW010000019.1 GCA_024402405.1 Spirochaetia bacterium
TTCATCCCTACAAACCCGAATTTATTCTTTTGGAAGCCATTTAATACAAACAGCTTCTCTTGTTTCATTTAAAACTAAACTTACACTGTGCAAATAATGATATTTTCCATTTTTAGAAACGAGTTCATTGAGCTTTTTTATATCTTGTTCTGTGTTATTATTCCAGTATGTTTTTACTTCGATGACAAGAAGATTATGATCATTATTGCCGCGTTGGTGAATTATAATATCTGGATAAATACAGTTCGAAAATAACGGAAGTTCTTTGGCATAAATTATGTTACGGTTGAACTCACAATCCAGCTTATATTCTCTCAGCTCGTTGTCATTTTCAATTATTGTTGCCATATAGTGGGCAAGACGAAAAACTATTGAACGTTCTCCAACGTGCGCGTTTTCTCCCGGCATAACAATCAAATACTTGTCTTTTTCATAAAGCGTATCGAGTGCTTTTTTGATTATGTTTTCTAATTCTTCTTTGGTTATATCTTCCATGTTTTAATAAAATCCGATTTTATTTATCTTTGCTTTTCACAACTCTTCTTTTTCTTCGTCCCATGCTGTACGAATAGGCTGGTCTTCAAACATATATAATTTGTCGTTTTTCTGAATTGCCATAATTCTTCTCTTTACATCCCCAACAAATTTCTGAGCGCTTTCATCTCTTCACTGATCTGCATTTCGAGTTCTTGCAGTTCTGCCATGATCTCCTGTGTGCTTGGATATTCCACAGGCTTATACTCTGTCTGTTTATATTTGTTTATGCTCAGATCGTAATCATTTCCTATGATTTCAGACTTTGGAACAAAGAATGATTTTTCTGTGCGCTTACGCTCTTTTTCTTCTGGCAGATTTCTGAATCTGGTGATGATATCCGGAATATCATTCTCCGCAATAGGGGAGCGTTTATCATCCAGAGAGAAACCGTCAGCCTGCATGTCATAGAACCATACATTGTCAGTACCGCCGTGCCCGGTTTTGGTGAAGATAAGAATAGCTGTGGAGACTCCGGCATACGGCTTGAACACACCTGATGGCATGGAGATAACACCTTCCAGGCGGTTATTCTCCACAATTTCCTTTCGGATCGATTTATGGGCTGTAGATGAACCGAAAAGTACGCCATCAGGTACGATGCAGGCACATCTGCCTCCTATATGCAGCATTCTGAGGAAAAGGGCAAGAAACAGCAATTCTGTTTTTTTTGTCTTGCATACCCTAAGCAGATCTGCGGAGACAGTATCGTAATCCAGACTGCCCTTGAATGGCGGATTGGCAAGGATCAGACTGTATTTATCTTTATCTGGATTCTGATCAGAAAGACTGTCCCTGTATTCTATATATGGGTTATCAATGCCGTGGGTCATCATATTCATGGCTCCGATACGGAGCATTGTTCTGTCCATATCATATCCATGGAACATGTGATTCATAAAATGATTTTTTTTCTGTCTGTCAAAGAAAATCTCTTCTTTCCGTGTTTCTTTCAGAAACTCACCGGCAGCAACCAGAAAACCAGAAGTACCGCAGGCTGGATCACAGATGATCTCATCAGCTTTAGGATTCATCAGTTCCACCATCATTCTGATAATGTGGCGCGGGGTACGGAACTGACCATTCAGTCCTGACTGAGATATTTTTGAGAGAAGATATTCATATGTATCGCCACGTACATCAGCTGTCTGTGATTCGTTCATCAGCTTGTATATTTCATCCAGGGAATCTACGACCTTAGAGAGCAGCAGCGGGGTAGGCAGTTTAAATATCGCATCATCCATATATTTTGAATAGGCGCTGTTTTTATCACCGTGCAGATTCTTGATGAATGGGAAAACCCATTCCTGCATTACTGAATACATTTTTGCAGCTGGAAAATCGTGGAATACGCTCCATTTAAGCTGCTGCCCGTCAATCTTTCGCTCTCCAATCTGCACTTCATCGGAGAAAATGCTTTTATGGGACAGGCCTAACATGGCTGCTTCCTTGGCCCGCAGATTGTCGGAATCATCAAGATCCCTGATGAACATAAGATATGTGATCTGTTCAATGACATCCAAAGGATTGACCAGTCCTCCTGCGGCAAATATATCCCAAAGACTGTCGATTTTATTTTTCAATTCTCCTGTAATCATGATTATTTATCTCCATTCCATGTGTAAGATGTATAGCGGCCTCCACCGATCTTTAATATTTCTTTGCTCTTCAGCAAATCTGTCAATGTACGCTGTACGGTTATTTGACTGATATCAGGACACTGTTCCATGATTTCAGCCTTGGTGATCTTTCCAAGGTGTTCTTTGATGATCTCTCGGATCCTGTTGGGCTTTGATATGCCCTTGGCGAGCAGCAATTTTGCTCTGTCTTCAAAATCACGGTATGCAGCAAGAATAACACCAAGCATATATGTGACGAAGGGACCGTAATTGTTTGTGCCCTCATGCCATCCGTACGAACTGTCCTGCAGCGCTTCGTAATAGGAAGATTTTGTATCAGAGATCAGTTTTTCAATACTGATATACTTTCCGACGTAATATCCGGCTCTATACAATGTAAGCAGAGTAAGCAGACGGCTCATTCGGCCGTTGCCGTCGTTGAAGGGGTGAATGCATAGGAAATCCAGAATGAATATCGGGATCAGAATCAGTGGATCCATCTCAAGACTGTTGACAGTTTCATTGAAGTCATCACAGAGATTGTTCATTGCTTCAGGAGTCTCCCATGCGGGAACAGGATTAAAGCGTACCGTTCTTGTTCCGTCGTTATGTTCTTCCTCAATAACGTTATCTGAATTCTTGTAGTTCCCACCGATAGTTTTCCCAGTGAACTTATATAGATTCCTGTGCATCTGCAGAATGTGGTTCGGACGGGGGAGAATGTATTCGTAGTTTTCGTGAATAGTTGTTAGCACATCACGATAACCAGCAATTTCTTTTTCGCTGCGGCTCTTGGGCATAGTCTTTTCTCGGACGATTTTCTTAAGTCGATCCGCTGTGGTGATGATACCTTCGATCCTGTTGGATGCGTCTGTGCTTTGAATCTTTGCAATTTCAAACAGATCGGAAAGTATATCCGCTTTTGCTTCAATTAACGGATTTTGTCTGCCTTTATACTCATGAATTTGTGACAAGTAGCTAACGATATCTGGAGTGAGGAGCTTATTGTATTCAGTTTTGAAGTCAAATGTTCTCATTCAATTTCCTCATTTGATTTTCAATTTTATCATTTATTGCATTTTGATATAATTAAATAATAACTTTGATTGTAAGTCAAGTTAATTTAATCATTTTGATAAATATGAGCAAATTAAGCCGGTAATATAAGATTATTGAAAACAGAGACTTTTTGTGATAAAAAAAGCTAAATAATGGAGGGAAAATTCTGACATGAAAAAGATTCTGATCCTTTTATTTGCATTGAGTATGCTGTCTGTGACTGGCTGCATGACATACGACAGATCGAAAGTAAAGGAACTGGATAAATATATTTTTGAGGTGGAAGAGTACAGCAGCCTGGATCATGACTGTGCTGACGCTTTCTACGCCAGATCCAATGACAACTGGGGCGGCGGATGCTCTGCTGTCAGCAAGATGGTGGACGGACACCGGCTGGTAGGGAGAAACATGGATCAGAGTATTTCTCACAAATGTGCCTACATCATCAGGACCAATGCCGGTAAATACAGGACTATAGGCATTGTTTACACCCACAGGGATTATTCTCCGGACTATGCTGAAGTCGTGAGCAAAGGGCTCTCCGATGAGTTTTACAGAACGCTGCCTTTTATGTGTGATGATGTGCTGAACAGTGCAGGTCTCCATATCGAGATCAATATGAGACATGGTGAGTACTGGCCTAACGGCGAGGACAAATTCGCATGCAGCGGAACCAATCCGGAATCGTCAGAACGGGTCTATATGTTCGAGCTGCCACGTTATATAGGTGAGAACTGTGCCACTGTGGCAGAGGCAAAGGAATATGTCTCCACACTGAATGTCTATTCCCAGAATCATTACTGGAATTACTGCTTCATAATCAGTGATTCAGAGGGTCATTCCAGTCTGCTGGAGTTCGCTTTCAATGAAGTGCACTGGCTGGACGAGGAGGCGCTGGAAAGTTATGAATGGCTGAAAGTCTATCATCCGAAGGCTGTGGCACAGGCTAATTTCTATCTGAATAAACTGGCCTGGTATGTGCAGGATATCAAGACAGGCGAGGGGAGATATATTGCACTGCAGAAAGGCATTGACAGCGTAGACAGCAGGAGAGATATGTATGACCTGATGCGCCGGGTACAGTATTCAAATTTCTATCTGGATTATGATGAGTGCAAGAACAATTATTTTGATCCCAGAAGCGAGAATATCGGCGAGGTGCCATGGGCGCAGTATGAGCTGATAATGCATCCTGAGTTTGAGGAGACAGCCAGAAAGATCATCAATGAGATGAATGCCGAGGTCAGAAAACTTACCAGGGAGGAGAAGCAGGACATTAACAAGTACTGGGAATCTATTTTCACTGAAGTTGTGGATGTGGATGCCCGGGAGATATTTGTCCGTATGTATGAGAATGAGGATCAGCTGTATCTCATCAGCTTCGACGGAACCACCAGACTGAACAGCATTGACGACTGGAAGAAGTGAGAATCGGATTTGCAGATTTTGCAGAGAAAAAGCCCTCTCGGAATTGAATAGTTAACAGAATTGCATCAGTTGAGAATACCCAACAAATAATTGATTATAAATAGAGTATGTACTATATTGATTTTTAGTATTTGACTCAGAAAAGATATAAATTTCTATATTGGGGATGAACCAACCATGAAAAAGACACTTGCACTTATTCTTGCAGCCGTGCTCTCATTCAGTTTCCTGAGTGGTTTTGTTGCTGCGAAAGAAGCCGTAAATAAGAAAATGACCATTGCTTTCTGCACATGGACAGGATATGCTCCACTGTTCATTGCCGAAGAAAAGGGATATTTCAATGACTGTGGTTATAATGTGGAGCTGAAGATCATGGAGGACGAATCTGCCTACGGTGAGGCTTTTGCGTCAGGTTCCATTCAGGCCTTGGGACAGGCTTTGGACCGTGATATCATTCAGTATGAAGCAGGTGCTCCTGAACAGTATGTATGCACTATGGACTGTTCTGCCGGTGGTGACGGTCTGATTGCTGCTAGCGGGATCAGAAACATGGATGATCTGGCAGGGAAGACTGTTGCGCTGGATAAATATGCCACTTCTTACTTTCTGTTTCTCCGGGCACTGGCAGACAGCAATATCACCGAGGACCAGATCAATATTGTGGAAATGGGGAACGATGAGGCAGGTAAGGCATTTCTTGCGGGCAAGGTCGATGCTGCAGTTACCTGGGGATCTGCCCTTGTCAACTGTTCCAGCCGGGAAGGTGGACATCTGCTTTTCTCATCTGCTGATTATCCTGAGACCATCATCGATGTTCTGACTGTCTCTTCAGAGTTTGCCCGTGAGAATCCTGAAGTGAGCGGTGTACTTTATGACTGCTGGTGCAAGGCTGTGGATTTTCTCAGGGATAATTTCGAGGAAGGCTGCTCCATTATGGCAGATGGACTGAATCTGGATGTTGCTGATGTTATGGAGGAATGTTCCAGAATTACTTTTTATGACAGGACGATGAACGAAGCTTTCAACGATACTTCCGCAGAGAACAATGTATATGATGTCGGCTGTCTGGCTGCCTCATTCTGGGTACGGAAAGGATACATGAAGAGTGACGACATTTCCGGTTTCTTTCCAATGCTGAACAGCAGGTGAAAATATCAGTTGCTGTGTTTTTATATAGGAAAATATGAATGTCAATTAAACGAAATGTTATTCTGTTGATGCTTGCAGCAATGATAATGCTGCCTGGCTGTTCACGTGATGAGAAGATTTCCGGGACTGATTTCGGTAATTTCGACGGCAAGAGGATCGGTGTGCTCACCGGTTCGGTATTTGATGGGGTGGCGCAGAAATATCTCAGGGATCCTCAGATAAGTTATTATAATTCAAATGCCGACATTGCTATTGCCCTTGAGAAAGGTAAGATCGACGCTTATGTGAATGATGAGCCTGTATGGAGGCTGCTGTCTTGTGAATACCCGGAGCAGAAGGTTGTCACACAGTTTTCAACTGAGGAATATGCCTTTATTTTCAAGAAAGGTGATGAGAAAAGCGCCATGCTGTGCAGGCAGATGAATGAGTTTCTTGACAGGTGCAGGAATGACGGCACACTGAAGCAGATGGATTCCACATGGTTCGGCGATGATGAAAGTGTCAAGTTTATCAATATGGATGGGCTGACTGGTAAGAACGGCATTCTCTCGTTTGTCACGACCACTGATATCGGTGCGCCTTTCGCTTACATGAAGGACAACCATTTTGCCGGATATGATATTGATCTGGCTGTCAGATTCTGCCGTGAATATGGATATGGAATAGGAATCTCCAACAACACCTTTGCAGGTATGGTTGCCAGTGTCAGCAGTGGAAAAAGTGATTTCGGCGCAGCCTGTATAACCATTACCGATGAGCGTAAAAAAAGTATGCTTTTCTCTGATGCGGATTATATCGGCGGAAACGTGCTTGTCAGCATTGACGGCAGGAATACAGGGCCGGTCACATCTGTGGAGCAGCTGGCAGGCACCAGGACAGGTGTCATGGCAAGTACAATTTTTGACGGGATCGCTGACAGATATCTTCCTGACTGCAAGGTCGAATACTTTAACACTTCTGCAGATCTTCCTGTTGCATTGGAAGGCGGAAAAATATCTTCATATATTTCTGATGAGCCGATCGTGCGTTCAATGATAACGAATACCTGGCATACACACCGTATTCTTAAAATTCTTGAGACCTGTGATTATGCTTTCATTCTGCCCAAGGACAATAAAAGAAGTGAGAAGCTCTGTGTTGAAATAAACGAATTTTTAAGAAAATGCAGGTCTGATGGCACACTGGACGAGCTGGAGGATATCTGGCTGGGCTCAGATGTCTCAAAACAGAAGATCGACCGCAGCGGACTTGTTGACAGAAGAGGTACACTTACCTTTGCTACCAGCACAGCCACAGGAAAGCCGTTCGCCTATATGCAGGATAATGAGTATGTCGGATATGATGTTGATCTGGCAGTAAGGTTCTGCACAGCATACGGCTACGACCTGAATATTGTTGACTACGACTTCTCCGGACTTTTTTCATGCGTTGCAGGCGGAAAGTGTGATTTCGGTGCCTCAGGCATCACTGTGACTGAAGAGCGTAGGGAAAACATGCTCTTCACAGATCCTGACTACATTGGCGGAAGTGTGCTGGTCGTAAAAGGACCTGATGACCCGAACCGCATTACATCTGTCGAGCAGCTGAGAGGCACCAGAACAGCCGTTCTGACAGGTACTATTTCAGATACTTTTGCCTGGAATCATATACCTGACTGTGAGGTGGAATACTATAACACATCTGCTGATCTTTCAGTAGCTTTAGAGACTGGAAAAACATCATCCTATGTTACTGACGAGCCTATTGCGCGTGTAATGATGGGATCATATCCGAAACATCGGATACTGGAGATGCTTGAATACTATAATTATGCCTTTGCATTGCCAAAAAATAAACCGAACAGCAAAAAACTGTGTGCTGAATTAAATGAATTTCTGAAGAGATGCAGCCTTGATGGCACACTGGACGAGGTGAGGGATATCTGGCTGGGCTCAGATGTCTCGAAACAGAAGATCGACCGCAGCGGACTTGTTGACAGAAGAGGTACGCTTACCTTTGCTACCAGCACAGCCACAGGAAAGCCGTTCGCCTATATGCAGGATAATGAGTATGTCGGATATGATGTTGATCTGGCAGTAAGGTTCTGCACAGCATACGGCTACGACCTGAATATTGTTGACTACGACTTCTCCGGACTTTTTTCATGCGTTGCAGGCGGAAAGTGTGATTTCGGTGCCTCAGGCATCACTGTGACTGAAGAGCGTAGGGAAAACATGCTCTTCACAGATCCTAACTACATTGGCGGAAGTGTGCTGGTCGTGAAGGATGAATATAGTACTGTATCTGCCGGCAATCATTTTTTCAGTTCCCTCAGGGACAGCTTTGACAGGACTTTTATCCGTGAATCCCGTTATCTGTTGTTTCTTTCCGGAATCGGAACGACTCTGCTTATTGTGATGCTTGCCCTGGTATTCGGCTCCCTGATCGGATTTACCGTGTATATGATATATTACCATTCAGGCAGGGTCTTCAGGATTTTTGTCGATGCCATTATCAGGATAACTGAGAACACACCGGTTGTAGTAATACTGATGATACTCTACTATGTGATTTTCGGCAGTGTCGGCATAAGTGGAATAATGGTTTCTGTGATCGGTTTTACTTTGATCTTCTCTATGTCTGTTGTCGGACTGCTGGAGGTGGGGGTAGGTGCTGTGGACGTCGGCCAGAGAGAAGCTGCCCTTGCTTTGGGGTACACAGAGAACAAGGCATTTATGAGGATGGTGCTGCCGCAGGCTGCAAAGCATTTTCTGCCGGGATATAAAAGTGCTATCGTTCAGCTTGTCAAGGGTACTGCTATAGTCGGTTACATTGCGGTGCAGGATCTGACAAAGGTCAGCGATATTGTCAGAAGCAGGACTTATGAGGCGTTTTTTCCTCTTGTTGTCACTGCCATAATATATTTTATCATCTGTATGCTCCTTGCATCAGCAGTCAGATGTATAGAGATCAATGTGGATCCGGGATCACGGAAGAAAATAAATATTTTGATGGAGAGAAAAGCCAATGATCGAAATACATGATCTGTACAAGGAATATCCAAACTCAACACCCCTGAAGGGTCTCTCTGTCACGATAAACGACGGTGATGTTGTTTCTATCATAGGACCTTCCGGCTGTGGCAAGACCACTCTGCTGCGGTGTCTGAACAGGCTTGAGACTCCGACTTCCGGCAGCATAAAGTTCAACGGAATAAGCCTGACTGATAAAAAATGCGATATATGTGCTGTCCGCAGAAAAATGGGAATGGTGTTTCAGACTTTCAATCTTTTCAATCATCTCACCGTCATTGAGAACCTGATGATACCTCAGATGGACCTCCTCGGAACAGCCCGGAAGACTGCATACGACAAGTCAATGATGCTTCTGCGACTTGTGGGACTTGATGGAATGACCAGACAGTATCCCTGTTCTCTTTCAGGCGGGCAGAAACAGCGTGTCGCCATAGCGCGGACACTTTCCACAGATCCCGATGTGATTCTTTTTGACGAACCTACCAGTGCTCTTGATCCGACTATGGTCGGAGAGGTGGAGTCAGTGATACACCGTCTGGCTGAATTAGGAAAGACGATGATGATAGTTACGCACGAAATGAGGCTTGCCCGTGAAATCGGCAACCGCGTGCTTTTTCTGTCAGATGGAATCGTATATGAGGATGGTACTCCGGAGCAGATCTTTCAGCATCCTTCTAAGGAACTTACTCGTCGCTTTATCCTGCGTCATTCAGAGAACAGATGATACTGCCGGTATTTTTTTGCGGATGCAGAGCACTTCTGTTGCCTGTCTAAATTTTTGTTGTTATTTTCAAGGAAAAAGTATATAATTTCAAATCATCTATTTTGCAAAGAAGTGAGTGTTTATGCTGGAAAAAGTTGTCGAGGCTATTTTCGGGTCAAAACATGAGAAAGACCTGAAGGAACTTCTGCCTGTTCTTCATAAAGTTAATGAGAAAGAATCCTGGGCCATGTCCCTTCAGGATGGTGATTTCAAGGTTCAGACCCAGAAATTCAGAGAGCGCATCAGTGCCGGTGAGACACTGGATGACATTCTTCCTGAGGCCTTTGCCCTGTGCCGTGAGGCTTCCCGCAGAGTTCTGGGAGAGCGTCCTTATGACGTGCAGATCCTGGGCGGTATCGTTCTGCATCAGGGAAAGATCACCGAGATGAAGACCGGTGAGGGAAAGACTCTGGCCAGTGTCACAGCCGCATATCTCAACGCATTGTCCGGAAAGGGAGTGCATATCGTCACTGTCAACGATTACTTGGCTGAGCGTGATGCCCAGTGGATGGGAAAGGTCCATAACTTCCTTGGAATTTCAGTTGGAACAGTGCTTTCCAATATGGATTTTGCAGCCAAGAAGAAGGCTTATGAATGCGACATCACTTATGCCACCAACAATGAGCTGGGATTTGACTATCTCCGTGACAACATGCGGTGGAATGATTCACAGAAGGTGCAGCGGGGACATAATTTCGCCATTGTGGACGAGATCGACTCCATCCTTATTGATGAGGCCAGGACGCCGCTGATCATCTCAGGTGCCGCAGAGGATGACACAGTGAAGTTCTACCAGGTGGACAAGCTGGTGGGATTGCTGAATGAGTGCAAGAAAGATCCTGCCACCGGTGAGTATCCTGATGAGAAGGAACAGAAGCTGGATGGCGACTACAAGCTGGAGGAGAAGACCAAAAGGGTAGTGTTCACCGATGACGGTATGAACAAGATCGAGGCACTCCTGCTGAAGAATAAACTGATACAGGGCTCTCTCTTTACAGATGAGAACTTTGAGTACATACATTATTTCACCCAGGCTATGAAGGCCCACAAGCTGTTCCATAAGGATGTGGATTATGTCGTTCAGGGTGGTGAGGTTCAGATCGTCGATGAATTCACAGGACGTATTCTGGCAGGACGCCGTTATTCAGACGGTCTCCATCAGGCTATCGAGGCCAAGGAGAAGATCAAGGTTGCCAGAAAGAACAGAACACATGCCACCATCACATTCCAGAACTTCTTCAGAATGTATGACAAACTTTCAGGTATGACCGGTACTGCTGATACAGAGGCCAGAGAATTCACCAAGATCTACAACCTGGATGTTGTGGTCATTCCTACCAACCGTCCTGTCATGCGTCAGGATATGGATGACGAGGTCTACCTTACTGAGGAATTCAAGTTCAAGGCTATATGCGACGAGATAGAAGCTGCGCATAAGAAGGGCCAGCCGGTGCTGGTGGGAACAGTTTCCATCGAGAAGTCTGAGCTTCTTTCCTCGCTGCTTTCAAAACGTGGGATCCGTCATGAGGTGCTGAATGCCAAGAACCATGCTCGGGAGGCTATGATCATATCTGAGGCAGGTGCAAAGGGTTCTGTCACCATTGCCACCAACATGGCCGGACGTGGTACTGATATCAAGCTGGGCGGCAGCCCTGAGTTCATGGCCAGAAAAGTGGCTGGCACTGATGCCTCACCTGAGGAATATCAGAGGGCATTTGAAAAAGAATTTGCCAAATGGCAGATCAATTATCAGGAGGTCAAATCTCTTGGCGGTCTATATGTGATAGGTACAGAACGGCATGAGTCACGGCGTATCGACAACCAGCTCAGAGGACGTTCAGGACGTCAGGGCGACCCTGGAAAGTCCAAGTTCTACATCTCCATGGATGATACGCTCATGCGTCTTTTCGGCGGTGACAACCTGAAATCCCTTATGGGCAAGATGGGAATGAACAGCGGTGAGCCTCTGCATCATCCTATCATCAGCAAATCTATAGAGAATTCCCAGAAGCGTGTGGAAGACCGTAACTACGAGATCAGAAAGCACCTGCTGGATTACGATAATGTTCTCAGTGAACACAGAAAATTCATCTACAGCCAGCGTGAGGAAGTCATGGCTGACAAGGACTTCATACAGCATATCAAGAGCATAGTGAAGGACTTTGTGGATGATTTCTGCGAGGGACAGAAAGATGTCTCAGCTATTCCTGCAATATGCGGAAAATTCAGGGAAGTGCTTTTCTACAGCCCTGAGAATACAGTGGACATTGCAGCTGTGAAAAGCATTGATGAGTTCAGAACTGCTGTGCTGAAGGCTATATATGATGATCTGGACGACAAGACTGAGAAACTGGGAGCACAGAATTTCAATATGTTCTCCCGTATGGAATATCTCAGGATAATCGATATAAAATGGCAGGAGCATCTGGAGAATCTGGAGGCACTCCGGGAGGCTGTGAATCTCCGTGCCTATGGTCAGAAGAACCCACTGCTGGAATACAAGCTTGAGGGCTTTGATATATTTGACAAGATGATCGAGGAGATCAGACGCATCATTGTCAGGAAGATCATAAATATCAAGCTGGTGAAGTACGAGGAGAAAAACAGGCCGGAGCAGAGATCCATAGCCACACATCAGGAATCTGTGCAGTTCGGCGGTGCACACAGAAATATGGCGGCCGGGAACAGCCAGGAGCATCAGACAGGTTCGATCCAGGTGATCCGGTCCACACCTAAGGTGGGAAGAAATGATCCGTGTCCATGCGGAAGCGGTAAGAAATACAAGCACTGTCACGGTGCATGATATAAAAATTTATTTTTTAGAGGGAGACCATGATCAATACAGTAACAGAAATTGATGATAAAGTGACATTGAAGAATGTGCTTATCAGTGTGTCAGACAAGACAGGTCTGGATGCATTTGTAAAAGGACTTGTAAAAATCAATCCGTCCATCAGGATCTATTCCACAGGCGGAACATTCAGCTATATCAAGGACGTGCTGGGTGCTGATGCAGAGAAAAACCTTATCCAGGTTTCAGATTATACCAAACAGCCTGAGATGCAGGGTGGTCTGGTGAAGACTCTTGACTTCAAGATCTACCTTGGAATACTCAGTGAGACATACAATGATGCTCACAAGAAGGATATTGCCAGAACAAATGCAACGATCTTCGACATGATAGTTGTGAACCTTTATCCATTTGAGAAGACAGTTGCCAAGGCAGAGTCAACATCCGAGAATGCCCGCGGAAACATTGATATCGGCGGACCTTGTATGCTCCGTGCTTCTGCAAAGAACTTTCTGAGAGTGGCTTCTGTAGTTGATCCTGAGGATTATCCTGTTATCCTGAAGGAACTTGAGGCAAATAAGGGTGCCATCACTTTCGCACAGCGTTTCGAGCTTGCAAAGAAAACTTTTAAGCACACAGCAGCTTATGATACAGCCATCAGCGCTTATCTGGCCGGACTTTCAGCAGCAGATGCGGCAAAAGTTTACAACCTTCACTGAGATCTTGGGAGAAACTGAAAATGGCTGAAAATCTTAAAGATATGTATAAAAAAATAAATAAGGATTCTTTCCCTGAATTCATGGATATCAGTTTCCATGGAGAAGAGGGACGCCAGACTCTTTATTTCGAGAAGATGCAGTGGGATATCGGCGGCGAGAAACTGGGACTCCGTTACGGTGAGAATCCTGATCAGCCTGCCGCACTGTACAAGCTCATAAACGGAAACCTTGCCATCGGCGGTGTGGAGACTCTGCAGCTGGGAAAATACCTGGCTTCTGACGTGGAGTTGCTCCAGTCCGGCAAACATCCTGGCAAGATCAATATCACAGATGTGGACAATGGACTTAACATCCTCCGTTATTTCTCAGACACACCTTGCAGTGTCATAATCAAGCATAACAATCCTTCCGGTGTTGCCAAGGGAGCTACTATCGCAGAGGCTTTCCAGAAGTCACTGATGGCAGACAGGATCGCTGCTTTCGGCGGTGCTGTTATCCTTAACAGACCTGTTGATCTGGAGACAGCTGAGCTTGTTGCCAGCGGTTATGTAGAAGTCGTTGCAGCACCTGATTTCTCTCCGAAGGCTTTCGAGCTTTTCCAGACAAAGAAGAATCTCCGTGTCATGAGAGTGAAGAACATCGAGAAGCTTCAGGAATTCGCATATACCAGATTCATGGACTTCAAGTCGATCCTTGACGGCGGTGTCATTGCCCAGTGGTCATATCTCCCTGTTGCCAGAAAGAAAGAAGATTTCCTCCCTGCCGTATGTGAGTACAAGGGCAAGGAGTATAAGGTGAACAGAGCTCCTACAGACAAGGAGTTTGATGATATTATCTTCGGATGGCTGGTTGAAAGCGGTGTTACCAGCAACTCTGTCATCTATGTCAAGGATGGTGTCACAGTGGGCATCGGAACCGGTGAGCAGGACAGAGTAGGTGTTGCTGAGATCGCCAAGGACAAGGCTTATCTGAAAATGTGTGACAGAATATGCTGGGGCCGTTTCCAGAAATCCTGGTATGATCTGAAAGATATGGATGCAAGGAAAGAGATCGAGGGTATCGTTGCCGCTGAGCATGGCGGACTCAAAGGTGCCGTAATGGTTTCTGATGCATTCTTCCCGTTCCGTGATGGTATTGATGTGGGACTGAGAGAGGGCGTCACAGCAGTTGTGCATCCGGGCGGATCTCTCAGAGATTTCGAGTCCATCGAAGCATGCAATGAATATAATGCTGCCATGGTCTACACAGGCCAGAGGAGCTTCAGACACTGATGTCAGGAAACGGCAGACTGCGGAACTTTCTTATTATTTTACTCGTCTTTTTTGTGTTCGGCAGTCTGGCTGTTTTCAATATCAGTACTTTTCTCGCTGTGAGGAAGCTTGGTGCAACTTCCGGCGAGATATCCAAAAATCTTGTCCAGCTGGATGACCGTGTTTCCAGCATGGGAGCAGATATAAACGGTGCCAGAGATATGCTGGGGCTTCCTGTACATGATTTTGATCCAGAAAGTCAGGAGACCGCATCTGGAGATACTGAGACAGCTGGTGCAGATAAGTCTGAAAGTGCTTTATTCGCTGAAGATTCGCAGTTTGCAGCTTATGCCCAGGGTGTGGAACTTATCATTGACAGGTACAATGAGCTTAGATCCAGCAGTGAAATAAGCGCTGATGTCCGCCCTCTGATAGCTGCGTTCCGTACGCTCCCTAAGGATTATAAGCTGGTTTCATCATTGAAGGATAAGCGGCTGTTCATAAAAATCTATCCTGAGTCCAGAAATCAGAGCCATTTTGATATTATGCGCCATGACGGATCTGTACTGTGTCCTGTGGTGCTGGATTATGGTACCGGTACGATTTATGCCGGCGACCGGGTATGTCAGAATATGGCTGAGCTCAATGACACTCTGCTGAGTGTGGAGAAATATTTTGATATCAGAACTGAGGCTGAGAAGAAGACGACCCAGCAGATGAAGCAGCTTGAGGAGCTGGTGGCTGACAGCGGTTTTGCCGAATTCCTTCAGAACAAGGGGTTGTCCATTGGAAAAAAACCGGTGAGGAACATGGAGTGTCTGGACTATCCTGTAGCCGACAGCGAGGGGAGAAGGACCGGTTATGTGTCACTGAATGTTGATACCGGAGAAGTCTATTTCTTTGACTGTGACCGAGTGCTTATCACATCACTTTCTACCATTAAACAAAATTTAGTAAAAAAAAACTGGATAATGAGTCAGTTTTAAAAATAAACTTTGATAAGAATAGATTTATTGCCACCCTTATTTGCGGTGTGAACGAGAAAAATACAGATTCCATTATCCTGGCCATCTGGGACAGGCAGGACTGCAGAATGAGTATGTTCAGCATTCCTCGGGATCTTTACTATAGAAATTCAAAGGTAAATACTATCTACAGAAAATACGGTCCCAGGATCCTGGCTGACAGTATAGAGAAATTCACCGGTATTCCAATAGAACATTATGCTGTTGTGGAGATGCATGCATTTGTGGATCTGGTGGATGTGCTTGGCGGAATTGATGTGGTGCTGGATGAGCCTCTTATGGATCCGACCTACCGTATCCGCAGCGAGAGCGGACAGTGGACCACACTTTATTATCCTGCCGGAAAACATCATCTGGATGGTATCTCTGCTCTCAGGGTAGCCAGAGCCAGACATTTCACTCCTGTATTTTCACGGGATATGCGGCAGCAGAAGATCCTTCTGGCTATCCGTGACAGGATCCAGAATATGGGACTGAAGGATATAGGCACAGCTGGCAAGATAATAAGGCTCTCCATGAGGTATGTGGATACAGATATGACATGGCTGGAGGCGCTTTCACTTTTCAGAGATGTGCAGAAAATGAATGGTTATGGCAGTTATGTCATAAGCTCGTACAATGTTCTTTATGCCACATACACCAACCTGCTTCATACCGGTCTGACATTGCATCAGGTGGGAGCTGACTTTGACAAAGGAGCATGGATTCTGGTTCCTATTGACAATAACTGGAATCTGATTAAAAAATTTATATATGAAAAAATATTTTCTTGAAACTTATGGCTGCCAGATGAACAAGGCTGAGTCTGATTCTCTGGAGATCCTTCTTCGCAGCAGAGGCTGGGAAGCTTCTGAAAATCCTGAGACTGCTGAACTTGTCATCATAAACACATGCTCTGTCCGCAAGACGGCTGAGGACAGGATATGGGGCAGGATCGGCTTCTTCAAAAAGCTGAAGCAGAGCTGTTCATTCAGGCTGGTCATCATAGGCTGTATGGCCCAGCGCATAAAAGATGAGCTTTATTCTTCATGCAAGGGAACTGTTGACCTGGTGCTGGGACCTCTGGAAAAAAGCAATCTGGTGGAATATCTGGAGGGTGATCCTGACCGCGAGAAAGATACATTCCCTGAGCATTATTCAGACGGAACATCTTTCAAGGCTTTTGTTCCTATAATGAAGGGCTGCAACAATTTCTGTTCTTACTGCATAGTTCCTTATGTCAGAGGCCGGGAGATATCAAGGGATCCTGATGCCGTCATCCGCGAGCTTAAGTTTCTGGATGAGCACAAAGTCAGGGAAGTCACTTTTCTTGGGCAGAATGTCAATTCTTACAGAGGTATGAAGGATGGCAGGCTGGTGAATTTTGCCACACTGCTGAAGATGGCTTCCGATAATATCAGTTCCATAGGATGGCTCCGTTTCATGTCATCCCATCCCAAGGATTTCAGTTCTGAGCTTATTGATGCACTGGCCACTCTTCCTGCGGTATGCCATCATATCCATATTCCTGTGCAGCATGGAAGCGATAGGATTCTGGAGGCCATGAACAGGCGTTATACCGCAGCCAGATATCTGGAGATAATTGACGAGATACGGGAGAAGATTCCTGATATATCACTGACCACAGATATTCTAATCGGTTTCCCCGGAGAGACCGAGAAAGATTTTGAGGATACGCTGGCACTGGTGGAGAGGGTCAGGTATGCTGATGCGTACACTTATTATTACAACCCGCGGGAGGGAACAAAGGCGTATGATATGCCTGATATGGTTCCTCTGGATGTGAAGCTCAGGCGCCTTGACCAGCTGATAACACTGCAGCGGCGTATCAGTGCCCAGGAGAAAGAGAAGAAAGTCGGCAGGACTGTGAAAGTTCTGGTGGAATCGGTGTCAAAAAAGGATAAAAATGAGCTTCTTGGCCGGACAGAAGGGGATGATATGGTTGTTTTTCCTGGAAAATGTGATAAAATAGGTTCATTCATGGATATCAATATTGTTTCCTGCATCGGAAATACTTTTAAGGGAGAGGCTAAATGAAAGTAAAAATGTTCTTTTTCATAGTTTTTATCTGTCTGTATGCTCTTTTTGCGGCTCTGAACATGAACAATGTCTCAAGAATACATTTCGGATTTGCTGCAATTGAGAATGTTCCGGTCTTTCTGACCATAACTATTTCCTTTGCACTTGGAACTCTTTTCATGCTTCCTTTTGTATTCACCAAGAAAAAGGAGAAAGCTGTTCCTGCTGATGACAAGAAGGCTATGAAAGAAGCCAAGAAAGAGGCAAAGATGAACAAGGATATTTACGATAGCAATGTTGAAACTACTGCAGATGAGTTCAAGATCTGAAAGATTATCAGCTTTTCTGATCGTATTTCTGTTTGCAGTTATGTCTGTTTATGGAGATAATGCATACAGCAAAGTACTGTCGCTGGAAAAGGAAGGCAAGGTCAGCCAGGCACTGGAGCTGTGTTATAAGGAGCTCCGCAGCAATAAGAATGATGCACCTGATAAGATCCTGGACTGTATTTTCAGGATGGAATCAAATACCGGACGTATCCTGGAAATCGTGGCTTCCTGCGGCGACAGGGTTCAGGATAAGCATCGGATCTACAGCCAGACCGCAGCGCTGGCCCTTATGTGCGGAAGCAATGAGACAGCACAGCAGTATTATGACAAGGTTTATCTTGCCGATCCAGTTCCGGCCAATCTGAATTCGCTGTATATGTCTGCTGTTCTTCTGTATGAGCAGGGAGAGCTGGAATCATCACTTAGCAAACTGAATATGATCATTGCCGGAAATCAGCAGACTCTCGGACAGAAAGCCCAGGTGATGGCTGGTGCTGTGCAGATGTCCATGGGAAAAAAGAGTGAGGGTACTGCCTGTCTGGACAAAGTTCTGGCTGCTGCAGACTGTCCGGAAGAAGTGCTTTTCCTGGTTTATGATGTGGCATCAGCATTCTCCATGACTGATATGAAGAACAAGGCTGTTTCCAGACTTAAAAAAGATGGATTTGAGGGTAAACTGGCAGCTTCAGACAATTCCATTCCAGCCACACCGTCAAGGATATTCATATCCAGCGATTCTGTGGAAAAGACAACTCTGGTGAGCAAGGTCGGAGCGGTGCATAAAGAAGACAGCAGTGACAGACCTGCATATATACAGACCGGTTCTTTTTCCAGTCTGGCCAATGCCAAGAATCTTGCTGACCGTATAAGAGGACTTGGACTTGAGCCGGAGATTCAGACGACCTCATCGAATGGGAGTCAGATAAACAAGGTCATAATCCGTGTGACAGATACGATGGATGTTAACAATGTCACCATCATGCTGAAAGATTGCGGAATTCCTACTTATCTGGTCTTCTGAACTGCTTTCTTCAGATATTCAGTGAAAGTCTTCACTTCCACATTCCATGGAATCTGTGCTGTTATTCCCAGAAATGCAGCCTCGGCTCTGTCTCTCAGAGTGAATGTTCTTCCTGTCAGCAGTATGAGATCACATCTGAAGAACTGCCATACAGGTTTCCAGTGGTATGGAAAATCCTCGAAGTTGAAGATGATGCAGTCAGGTGTTTCTGACATATTTTTCATGACATCCACCGGATCTGCGGAAAAGATGAGCTGATGTCCCTCTGTTGCAAGTGCTTCCTCGACTACTGATACCAGTTTCTCATTTTCAATGACGATCAGGATTTTCATGGCTGCTCCTGTGTCATTATCCCATATATTCCCCCTTTTATCCATAGCCAAATTTAAAAAAAACAACTATAATTCAAAAGTCTGACATGATTACACAATTTTTAAGCTTATTGAATGCACAGTTCAGGAATAATCCGTCACATAAGAAGATGGTAACTTCTTTTACGGACAGAAAATTCCCGATTTATATCGACAGTCTCAGAAAACTTCCTCTGGCCGTGGCGCTCAGTGACCTGATGCGTTATTCCAAGGGCTCTTTTCTTATTGTCCTTCCTTCAGAGAAAGAGGCTGAGATGTTTTTCAGCGACATGCAGCTATGTTATGCTGACACATTTTATCTGCCGGCATGGAACACTCTGCCTTACAGGGGAGAGCGTCCTGGAATCAAAGTTTACGGCGAGCGTGTGAAGACTCTGTCTGCCATGCTGCTGAACAGAAGGTGCGTGACAGTCACCTCTGCCGGGGCATTCCTGGCTCCTGTGGTTCCTCCTGCTGTGGTTAAGGATCACACTCTTCATCTGAAAAAAGGTGATGATGTCAATGTGGAGAAACTGGAGATCCACATGCAGGAAGCCGGTTATCTCAGGGTGCCGAAAGTCTCAGTGGCAGGTGATTTTGCCCTCCGCGGAGAGGTTTTCGACTTCTTTCCATTCGGCAGTGATGAGGCTGTCAGAGTGGTTCTGGATTTTGATGAGATAGGGGAGATAAAGTTTTTTGACCCTGTTACCCAGGCTTCCACAGGAAAGCTGAAGGAGATCACAGTTCCCCCTTGCCGTGAGATCATCTGGGATAAAAAAAGTATTGATGCTCTGGCTGAGTCAGGATATGTGTCTGGCGATGCTGTGGAAGAGCTCCGTGAGTGCGGCGAGATTCCGGGAGAGGAATATCTGCTGCCGCTGATGTTCGATGAGACCGGTTCCCTGACTGATTATTTGGCTTCTGATTCTACTGTTGTATATCTGGATTATGAGCTTCTGAAAGGGCGGTATTCAACAATTACAGAGGAGAACAAGGCTCTTTTCCGACAGATGGGGCATGTGGAGGGGCTGAAATCCCTGATGCCTGACAGGCTGCTGCGTGATTTTGATTCTGCTGTTGCATCGTGGGACAGAAATATATTTTTACCTGTACTGCTGGGAGGAAATGACACCAACTGCACAGTCAGATACAACTATGAGTCCGGGCGTTCTTTTTTCGGAAACTTCGTCTATCTGAAAGAAGAGCTGAATCAGCTGCTGGACAATGGATATAAAGTCTATATCTTCTCAAGTTCCGAGACCCAGGCTGCCAGAATAGGCAAGATCCTGGAAGAACTGGATGTGAAGGTGGTCACTGGTGTCATATCCGGCGGATTCGTCCTGCCTGAAAGCAAGATCATTGCCATTCAGGAGAATGAGATATTTGGAAGGAAAAAACGTACTCCTGCGTCTGTCAGAAAGGTGAAGAGCCGTCCTATTGACTCTTTCGTTGAACTGAACAAGGGTGATTTTGTAGTCCATGTCAACTATGGCATCGGAAAATTCATGGGCATAGACCGTGTTAAGAGTGCCGGAACTGAAAGAGATTACATACAGCTGGAATATGCTGATGAAGATACGATTTTCATCCCTATAGAGCAGGTGAATCTTATACAGCGTTATATTGGTTCTGAGGGGGCTGCTCCGCATCTGGACAGACTGGGAAGCAAGTCCTGGGAGGCCAGAAAGGCACGTGCCAAGAAAGCTGCCGAAGAGCTAGCACAGCGGCTTATCAAACTCTATTCCCGGCGCAAGAATGCAGAGGGATATCCGTTTCCTGCCGATTCTGACATGCAGCTGGAGTTCGAGGCCGCTTTTCCTTATGATGAGACTGAGGATCAGCTGCGGTGTATCTCTGAGGTCAAAGAAGACATGGAGAAACCTGTTCCTATGGACCGTCTGGTCTGTGGCGATGTAGGATTCGGCAAGACAGAGATCGCCATGCGCGCCGTGTTCAAGGCCGTATCCGGCGGAAAGCAGGCTGCATTGCTGTGCCCGACAACGATTCTGGCTGAGCAGCATTTCGAGAGTTTTAAGGAGCGATTCAAGAATTTCCCTGTGGAGATCAGGCTCCTTTCCCGTTTCGTTCCCAGAAATAAACAGAAAATCGCCATTGAAGATATAAAGTCAGGCAAAGCCGATATTCTCATAGGTACCCACCGTATCCTGCAGAAAGATGTGGCTTTCAAAAATCTTGGTCTGATGGTGGTGGATGAGGAGCAGCGTTTCGGTGTGAAGGATAAGGAGAGACTGAAGGAGCTGAAGACTTCCATAGACTGTCTGGCCCTTTCTGCCACACCTATACCTAGGACACTTCACATGTCGCTGCTGAAGATCCGTGATCTGTCCATTCTGGAGACACCGCCGCGGAACCGCAGACCTATAGAGACTTTTGTCCAGCCGTTCAGCGAGGAGATCGTCAGAAAGGCCATTCTCCAGGAAATAGAGCGTGGCGGTCAGGTATTCTATCTGCACAACCGGGTGGAGACTTTGGAAGAGGTGCATATGTACCTGCAGAGGATGTTCCCTGAGCTGACCATGGAGACAGCCCATGGCAAGATGAGCGGGGCAGAGCTGGAGGATATCATGGACAGATTCATACATCATGGAACACATGTCCTGATTTCCACAACAATAGTTGAGAACGGCATTGACATACCGAATGTGAACACTATCATTATAGACCGGGCTGACATGTACGGTATCTCCCAGCTGTATCAGCTCCGTGGACGTGTAGGGCGGTCAGACAAGCTGGCTTATGCATATCTGCTGTATCCTGAACAGACTGCCATATCTGAGATTGCCATGAAACGGCTCCGTATCATATCTGACAATACAGGTCTTGGTGCCGGATTCAAGGTGGCCATGAAAGATCTGGAAGTCCGCGGTGCCGGAAATCTTCTGGGGCGTGATCAGAGCGGCGAGATCAGTTCTGTAGGATTTGATATGTATCTGCGGCTTATTGATGAGGCAGTCAGAGATCTGGATCCGGTCAAAAAGAATGATATGAATATTCATGAAGTATATCTGGAACTTGAATATTCAGGCTATATACCTGATTCTTATATAAAAGACCAGACTGAGAAGATGGAGGTCTACAAAAAGATTTCAGCTGTGGTTTCTGAGGATGAGCTGAACAATATCTATGGTGAGCTGGAGGACCGTTTCGGACCTGTTCCTGATGAGGTGGAGAGCCTGATTTCCCTGGCGGAGATCCGTGTTCTCTGCAGCAAGCTTTTCATTACTTCCATGCGTGAGCGTCATGGTGTGATCGAGGCCACATTCTCACGGCTCTCAAAGGTATCCTCGACCAAAGTTGTGCGGCTGATGCAGGAGGGCGGCGGCAAGATTTCCATGTCTCCGGCTTCTCCGAATGTCATAAGAATTAAGACGAATATTGTGGATCTCAAGGAAAAATCAGCTTTTCTGAGGGATAAGCTGATGCAGCTTGTATAAGGTGGAAATTATGGAAGAGGAGAAATTCAGACGTTCGATCAGAAGTTTTATTGTGCGCAGTGGCAGGATCACCAATCTGCAGAAGAATGCCCTTGATAACTATATGCCGCTTCATGGAATTGAGTACCGGAATGAAATTATTGATTTTAATGAGATCTTTGGCAATGCCTATCCAGTGATCATGGAGATAGGTTTCGGAGACGGTACCACCACATGGCAGATCGCGCAGCGGAATCCGGATATCAATTACATTGCTGTGGATGTATATCCTCCCGGAGTGGGAGCGCTGCTGGATCTGATCCATAACAAGGGGCTCACTAATCTGAAAGTCATGAGCCATGATGCAGTGGAAGTGCTGGAAAACATGATTCCATGCGGAAGTTTGCGTGGATTCCATATATTTTTCCCTGATCCGTGGCACAAGAAAAGGCATAATAAGCGCAGACTCATAAACCCTGAGTTTGTAAAAACCATGGCAGACCGGCTGGTTTCCGGCGGATATATCTATGCTGTGACTGACTGGGAGGATTATGCTGTTCAGATGCAGCAGGTCCTGCGTGGAGAAAGTGCCCTTGAAAGTCCGTTTGAGAGTTATGCCACTGAAGATTCTGATCTGGTTCCATGGCGTGCCCAGACCAAGTTTGAGCGCAAGGGACTGGATAAAGACCGCATTATAAGGGAGTCATTCTTTATAAAAAAATAAAAAATGCCGATAGTCCTTATAAGGCGTATAAAAGAATGAAAAAAAATAATAGACGGAATACCAATAGACATACTGCTGTTTTTGCAGTTTTTATCGTGATGATCTTGGGATTTTTCCTGGTATTTGCATGTAAACCGAATAAAGGACAGGAAAAAGAGACAACAGAGATCCAGCCACCTCCTGATTTGAGTCAGCAGCCTGTTGCTCCAGAGCCGGTGCAGGAACCTGAACCTGAGAAACCGCATAAGAGGATCTATATGATCCTGGACGATGCAGGCAACAGTATAAACCAGCTGAAGCCTTTTCTGGAGTTTCCTGGCAAGCTGACAGTAGCTGTGATGCCCGGGCTGGCTCATTCCAGGGATGCGGCAGTCATGGCACATCAGCATGGCAAGAATGTCATACTGCACCAGCCGATGGAGGCCATTGGCGGAAATGATCCGGGGCCTGGAGCCGTTTTCACTTCTATGAGCAGTGATGAGATCGCCAGAACTGTCAATGCCAACCTGGATTCCATTCCTTATGTGGAGGGAATGAACAACCACATGGGTTCTGCTGCCACCAGCGACAGACGTGTTATGGAGACAGTGCTGAAAATTGTCAGGGACAGAAATATTTATTTTGTGGACAGCTTTACTCATTCCAAATCCGTATGTACGGAAGTGGCTGAAAATAACGGTATGACTATTGCAAAAAGGGATATATTTCTGGATAATGTAAAGGATAAGGAAAAAATAATGGAAGCGCTGAATCAAGCAAAAAGTGTAGCTGACAGAAAGGGTTATGCCATAATGATCGGTCATGTATGGTCCTCCGAACTGGCGGATACCATGATGGAAATGTATCCTGATTTTATTGATGAGGGATATTGCTTTGAGTCTGCTTCCGACTTTTTTATTTTAAATGACGAGGACGGGAAAAACTTTTGAATATTCTTGGTATAGAATCATCATGCGATGAATGTTCAGCAGCAGTAGTGGTGGACGGAAAGAAAGTCCTTTCCAATGTTGTTGCCACTCAGATTGCTATACATCAGCCTTTTATGGGCGTTGTTCCTGAAATTGCTTCAAGAACTCATGTGGAATGGATAAAAGGTGTGGTCCGCACTTCTCTGGAGGAAGCAGGATGCACACTTAAAGATATTGACGGAATTGCTGTGACTGCAAAGCCTGGTCTGGTGGGATCACTGCTGGTTGGCGTGAATTATGCCAAGTCACTGGCTTATGCTGCAGATATTCCTTATGTAGGAATCGATCATATTTTTGCCCATATTCATGCGGCTCATGTGGAGTACGACATACAGTACCCATATATCGCGCTGCTGGTTTCAGGCGGACATACTCTTATTGCTGTCATGGAGGACTATGATAAGATGAATGTCATGGGAACCACCATTGATGATGCCTGCGGTGAGGCGTTTGACAAGATCGCCAAATTCTACGGCTGGGGTTATCCGGGCGGGATCATCATTGACAGGATGGCTCAGAAAGGGGATGTGAACGCATTTTCTTTCCCTGATCCGTCTCTTCATAAGGGTGAGCACAAATATGATGTGTCATACTCAGGGCTGAAAACTGCTGTCATCAACCAGCTGCATCAGTTCCAGAACGACGGATACGAGGCAACACCTGAAAATATTGCAGCCTCATTCCAGAAGGCTGCCATTGACATGCTGATCCGCAGGGTGAAAAAAGCCTGCCGGGATTCAGGTCTGAATACTATCGTGACAGGCGGCGGAGTGGCTGCCAACTCATATCTGCGCAAGTCGTTGACAGAACTGAAGGACACTACAGTTTACATACCATCCATGAAGCTATGTGGCGATAACGGAGCCATGGTGGCAGGTCTGGGATATCATTTCCTGAAGGATGGCATGAGGTCAGATCTCTCGCTTAATGCTATGTCCAAGGTCATGGCATTCCACAGGTCATATCCATAATGGATCTGTATGACTGCCTTATGGTGGGAGCAGGGGGCTTCATAGGTTCTGTGCTCCGTTATATTGTAGGGCTTATACCGATGCGGGAGGGATCCACATTCCCGGTCAAGACCATGTGTGTCAATGTGGCAGGTGCTTTTCTCATCGGAATCATAGCAGCCTCTGTGCTTCGGCACGGTGACATGAGTCCACGGATGGTGCTTTTCCTGAAAGTCGGTATCTGCGGTGGATTCACTACATTCTCTACTTTTGCCCTGGAATCTGTGGGACTTTTGCAGAGTGGAAAAAGCCTGCAGGCGATCCTTTATATTGTTTTCAGCGTTGTGCTGTCAATTTTTGCTGTGATTCTGGCAGAATCTGTGGTAAAATGATATAGAGGTGAATTATGGAAAAAGTATGCAGATTTCTGAAGGAGGCCGGAACTTATTATCTGGCCACTGTTGAGGGAGATCAGCCGAGGGTCAGACCTTTCGGAACAGCCCATATCTATAACGGAAAACTTTATATACAGACAGGAAAGAAAAAGCCTGTGTCACATCAGATCGCGGCAAACCCCAAGGTTGAGCTCTGTGCGTTCAAGGACGGAACATGGCTCCGTGTGGAGGCCACACTGGTGGAGGATGACACTGTGGCTGCCAGAAAATCCATGCTGGATGCATATCCTGAGCTTCGTTCCATGTATGATGAGAACGACGGCAACAGCCAGGTGTTCTATCTGAAGGATGCCACAGCTGTATTCAGTTCATTCACAGCAACTCCTGTGACTGTGAAATTCTGAGACTATAGAGCCTGTATCTGTTCTGGCGAGAGACCTGTGAACTCGGATATCTCTTCCAGCGGAACTGTCCCTTTGGCTTTCATCTGTCTGGCTACCTGAACCATACCTAACTTCATACCCTGTTGTATGCCCTCCTGGCGACCTTGTTGCAATCCGCGCTGTTCAGCTCCGAGCATACCGCTCCAGTAGTCGTTGTAACCTTTCTCGCGGCTCAGTGCATAGGCTCTTTCTCTCTCTTCCTGACTTATCTCGATCAATATCTCCACCGCCTTCTTGATTCCCGGGTTCTCTTCCGCCAGTGTGTTCAGCTCTCTTCGCTTGCCTGGGTTTGATGCATCTAAGAAAAATTTACCCCACTTCTCGGCACTTGACAAGAACCCTTGAATGAAACCCTATTCAAAGATGGGGGAGTACCTTATTTTTC
>JAKSTW010000002.1 GCA_024402405.1 Spirochaetia bacterium
AGAAAGAATATGACAACTTGAAAAACCATTACGAAAAAGCCCAACAGAAAATGGGTCTTCTCCGTGGCGAGCAGAAAGGCAAAATCGAGAAATACAAGGATTTGACCAATGAATTCAAGAAAACAGCCATAGATTTTGGAAATAATTTTGCCGAATTGCGCGATAAATTTCGCGAACAAAGCGAAATAAACAAAATTTCATATTGCGGCATCGTTGTGGAAGATTCAAATAATGACCGCTATTTGCTTTTGCAGCCTATCAATGATAAGAACGATACCGCCGAGCATAACGACACAAAAATATTCGAAGCAAATGACGGTGAACTGACAACTTATCAGGTGAAGTCTCTTACCTCAAAGACGCTTAATAAGATGATAAAGAATGCGGGAGGATATGGAGACTTTCATTCTTGTGGCGGCATAGATTCAATAAAAGCAAAACAGAAGTGGAATGAATATCAAACGCAGGAACCATTTGTTGCGGCTCTGAAAGAGGCTTTGACAAATTCGAAGATGGCTCTAAATCAGAATTGGGCGGAATTTGCTTGGGATTTTAAGGAGTGTAATACTTACGATAAAATAGCCAAGGAAGTGGATATGAAATCGTATATCCTGCAAAAAGGCAAGATTTCCATTGATAAGATTACGGATTTGGTCAAGAATAACGGCTGCCTGTTGTTACCTGTCGTAAACCAAGATGTTACTTCAGAAACACGAGTACTGAAAAACCAGTTCAGCAAGGACTGGCAGATGATTTTTGATGAGAATTTGAAGGAATACCGTCTGCATCCTGAGTTTTCAATCATTTACCGTCAGCCTACTCCCGATTATCCGTGCCCTGGCGAAAAACGTTATTCGCGTTTTCAGATGATTGGCAGTTTTCAGTGTGAAATTGTGCCGCAAAAAGATGATTTTGTTCCTAAAGCTGTGCAAATCAAAATTTTCAATGACAAGGATATTCAAAAGAAAGAAGTTGATGCGTTTAATAAGAAAGTGTATTTAGGCGATAATTATTACATCATAGGCATCGACCGTGGTATCAAGCAGTTGGCTACGCTTTGCGTTTTGAATAAAAAAGGCGTGGTACAAGGTGATTTCGACATTTACACGCGCACATTCAACACAGAAAAAAAACAATGGGAACACACTTGGCTGAGGAAAGACGGCATTCTGGATTTGTCGAACCTGCGCGTTGAAACTACCATTGACGGCAAAAAGGTTTTGGTCGATTTATCTGTAATTAAAACTCACAAAGGTGAAAATCTCCAGACTGTAAAGCTCAAGCAACTGGCGTATATCCGCAAACTGCAATATCAAATGCAGTATGCCGAAGATTGTGTTTTGACATTTTTCAAAAACAATCCGACGGAAGCCGATATTGAAAAGAATATTGGAGACTTGATTACGCCGTATAAGGAAGGTTCCCATTATGCCGATTTGCCGACAAAGCAAATCAAGGACATGCTAGAACAGTTCAAGACTTTATGCGATGAAAAACGCGACAAGGAAAAACGCGAACTTTGCGAGCTTGATGCCGCCGAAAACCTGAAATCAGGTGTTGTCGCAAACATGGTCGGTGTGGTGGCTTATCTTGTTGAAAAATATGAATACAAGGTTTACATTTCGCTGGAGAATCTTTGCCGTGCCTACAGGTATGCAACAGATGGCCTGAATGGACAGACTATCCCAAGCACGAGCCAGGATCCTTCGGTGAATTTCATGGAGCAGGAGAATATGGTTCTGGCTGGTGTCGGCACTTACCGCTTCTTTGAGATGCAGCTGCTGAAGAAATTGTTTAGGATGCAGCAGGATGAAAAAATCGTCAATCTCGTTCCTGCCTTTCGCTCTGTTGACAATTACGAAAAGATTGTCAGGCATGATAAGACAAATGGAGATCAATATGTGAACTATTCGTTTGGCATTGTCCACTTCGTTGACCCGAAGAACACTTCCCAATGTTGTCCTTGGTGTGATGAAAAAGCAAAAAACAATTTTTCCAGAAATAGCGGTAAAGATAAAAATTCACTATTTTGTAAAACGTGTGGCATTTCAACTGTTAAAGGAGAAGAAAAACAGGGTGATAAATATAATAAAAGAATTCATTTACATCTTGATTTAATTAGAAACGGTGACGACAACGGGGCCTATCATATTGCCAGGAAAACACTTGACAATATTAAAAAAAATGAAAGTTAATAATGGAACTTTATCTGAAGATCACTTACTTGAATGATTTTATTTTTTGCCCACTTTCTATTTATTACCACCAGCTTTATGGCGGTCTTTCAGAACGGCTCTATTATGATAATTGCCAGCTGAACGGAAAGGCTGCCCATGCTGCTATTGATGAACACCGATATTCAACTCATAAGAATATTCTGCAGGGAACTGATGTGTTCTGCAATGAATATAAACTGTGTGGCAAAATTGACATATTTGATATTGAGAATGGTATTTTGACAGAACGCAAGAAACATATTGTGAGAATTTATGATGGTTATATTTTCCAGCTGTATGCACAGTGTCTCTGTTTACGGGAGATGGGGTATGCTGTTAGAACGATCAGATTTTATTCCAGTGATGATAACAAGGTTTATCCTGTTCTTTTACCAGAAGATGACAATGTTATGTTTGAAAAGTTTAAACTTACACTTCGTAAAATGCAGACTTTTGATGTTGGAAATTTTCAGCCTGAAAATAAATTAAAGTGTAAGAATTGTATATATAGCGATTTCTGTGACAGGACATTGGCTGTATGATGAGCACAGTGGATTTTACACAGAAACAGATAGCGTTTGTCTTTCTTGATGAAGGAGAATGTGTTTCTTTTAAAAATGATAATATTATAGTTAAAGATGCATTTGATAAAATAAAACATCAATCGACTTGTTATAGGTTATTTGCTCTTTTCCTGTGCGGACATATCTGCCTTACTTCTGGGCTTTTAGAAAGAGCTTCTAAATTCGGATTTTCCATAGTTTTTATGAATCACAATATGCGTGTTATTCAGATTATAGCTGCAAAGGCTGAAGGAAATGTTTTGTTGCGGAAAAAACAATATGTATATGATAAGACAGAAATTGCCAGTCATATAATTTCCAACAAGATTCTTAACCAGGTATTTCAGCTGAAAAAACGCAGAAATAAAACAGATGAAGAAAAAGAAGTTGTCAGAAAGCTTGAACAATATTCTCAGGATGTCCTGACTTCCGAATTGTCGGTGCAGGAGATAATGGGTATTGAAGGCGTAAGTGCCAAAATATATTTCAATACTATGTTTAAGAAATATGACTGGACTGCGAGATGCCCGCGTGCAAAACAAGATGTCATAAATTGCCTTATGGATATTGGTTATACGATTCTTTTTAATATTGTGAATGCGCTTTTGGAAATGTATGGCTTTGATGTATATGTTGGTATTTTACATACACAGTTTTTTCATAGAAAGTCATTGGTATGTGATCTGGAAGAACCATTCAGACCTATAATTGATGCAGCTATTCTGAAAATGCTCAATCTTGGTCAGGTTGATGAGCAGGATTTCTGGAAGACTAACGGACAATATCTGCTGGTCGGCAAAAAGGCTGTTCCATATCTGCAGATGCTTATTGCGGCAATACTGGAATATAAAGATGATATTTTTTTATATTTGCAATCTTATTACAGGGCGTTTGTGCGTTCTAAGCCAATTTCTGATTTTCCGGTTTTCATAATGGAGAAAAAATAGTGTTGTTAGTAAGTTATGATATCAGTAATGATAAGGTCAGAACCCATTTTTCAAAATTTTTGTCGCGATTTGGGTTTCGGCTGCAATATTCAGTCTTTGAAGTTCATAATAGTGATAGAATATTGCGGAATATAAAAACGGAAATTGAAAATACTTATTTGAAAGCCTTTACAGAGGAAGATTCTGTGATTATATTTGACATTGCAGATAGTTGCAAAAAAGTTTGCTACGGATATGCTAAAAATGAAGAGAAGGATGTATTCTTTATCACATAATTGCAAACCCCATGTCTTACTTTTTAAAATGCTGTTTTTTTATGGCTTAGATTTTGAAAAAAGTCTGAAAACAGCTGAAATATGTACAGTTGTACATGATTTAGAGTTTAATACTTATAAGAAATTTCTACTGTTGTAGATCTTATTCCTCCGCTCTGCCACAGACGTTTAATACTTATAAGAAATTTCTACTGTTGTAGATTTTGCTTTTTTTTGAGGTGTTAATCACGTTTAATACTTATAAGAAATTTCTACTGTTGTAGATCCGCCTCGGTTCCCGTGTCAGAGATGTGTTTAATACTTATAAGAAATTTCTACTGTTGTAGATAGGATTCCCAGAACATTGTTAAAGGAGTTTAATACTTATAAGAAATTTCTACTGTTGTAGATTGAATACCGTAAATCAAGCCGCCGTCAAGTTTAATACTTATAAGAAATTTCTACTGTTGTAGATTATGGATAGGCTTGATATGGAAGATTGTTTAATACTTATAAGAAATTTCTACTGTTGTAGATATAGACTTGCCAGACTTGATGAATACCTGTTTAATACTTATAAGAAATTTCTACTGTTGTAGATCTGGTCGGTACAATGAATTGAGATAGTTTAATACTTATAAGAAATTTCTACTGTTGTAGATGCATCATCGAATACTTCAGCATGACCGTTTAATACTTATAAGAAATTTCTACTGTTGTAGATTTTAAAAATGACTATAACGCCAGCTATGTTTAATACTTATAAGAAATTTCTACTGTTGTAGATCTATCTTAACTATGACTTCACAGCATGTTTAATACTTATAAGAAATTTCTACTGTTGTAGATGCGACATATCTTCCAAGCGGTATTCGTTTAATACTTATAAGAAATTTCTACTGTTGTAGATGCAAGGAACTCAGCATCTCCAAAATTGTTTAATACTTATAAGAAATTTCTACTGTTGTAGATTAACTCCCATTTATTCATATTGACGCAGTTTAATACTTATAAGAAATTTCTACTGTTGTAGATCCAATGATAATGGAAGGATTGTTGAAGGTTTAATACTTATAAGAAATTTCTACTGTTGTAGATATAAATCCTGTACAAGAATATTTATTAAGTTTAATACTTATAAGAAATTTCTACTGTTGTAGATATATACTCTAGCATTATCTAATACTACACGTTTAATACTTATAAGAAATTTCTACTGTTGTAGATTCAATAACATATTCTGGTGGACCTATGTTTAATACTTATAAGAAATTTCTACTGTTGTAGATGCTTATTGTGGTTTCTTTGTTTATTTGTTTAATACTTATAAGAAATTTCTACTGTTGTAGATTTTTTACCATACTGATAACCAATCTCGTTTAATACTTATAAGAAATTTCTACTGTTGTAGATTACATATCTCCACATTCTTTACTCTTGTTTAATACTTATAAGAAATTTCTACTGTTGTAGATAATTCACAAGTCCTGAAAGGAGGAGCGTTTAATACTTATAAGAAATTTCTACTGTTGTAGATAAGCGTTCTGTCCGCCTCAACTGTATGTTTAATACTTATAAGAAATTTCTACTGTTGTAGATTGCCCTTTGTTTTGTGTCAAGCTCATCGTTTAATACTTATAAGAAATTTCTACTGTTGTAGATCCATCTCCGTACACTCCTTTAATTATGTTTAATACTTATAAGAAATTTCTACTGTTGTAGATTTCCCCCGTTTCTGATAGATTTCAATTATGGCTAAAATTAAATTGACAGGGCGGAGAAGGGCAGAGCTCCGGTCTCAGGCCCAGACTCTTTTTCCATATGTTATGGTAGGGCATGATGGTGTTTCCGCAGGGCTTATAAATGCGCTGAACGAGGCTCTGGAGTGTCATGAGCTGGTCAAGGTGAAGTTCCAGGACTTCAAGGATGATGTTCAGAATCTGAGTTTTGAGCTTGAAAAAAAGACAGACTCCACACTTATTGCCGTCACTGGCTTCACAGCGGTTTTCTACAGAAAGCGCAAAGAGAAAAAACAGAAGGAATGATCGGACTTTCTGCAGGAAACAGGAATCACTTCCGCTTCCAGCATTTGCACTGGGAAAGCTTGTCGTGGATATTGAATGAGCAGGATGTGCCTGCCGGTTCCAGCAGCTCTGTCAGTGCGCCGATCCTGTCGGCTATCTGTCTGTGGTAAGTTTTGGTGGTGCAGTCGTCCTTTTTCGGCATTTCCCTGAGGTAGCAGTCGCTGTGTTTCTGCAGCAGCATTTTTATTATCACATGTGAATCGAATATGTTTCCTGACGGTATTTCCATAACTGAACTGAGGATAGCCTGATCTAAAGTTTCCATAAATATCTCCTGAATTTTGATGAAAACAGTATAACATATAATTCAATAAATTTCATTCTTCTATTGAAAAAAATGCACTGTGGATATATACTAAACTTTAAATATATTGTGCTCTGTATGAGCATGGGGTACTGCTAAATCAGTCTATGAGGGAGAATTATGGCTGTTAAACTTTTTAAAAAGGTAATGTCTGCAAACAGAGGTGAGATCGCCATCAGAACATTCAGAGCCTGTGGTGAGCTCGGTTTGAAGACCGTCGCTATTTATTCCAATGAAGATAGATTGTCACTTTATAGAACAAAAGCTGATGAATCTTATCTCGTAGGTAAGGGAAAGAAACCTGTTGATGCCTACCTTGGAATTGATGAGATTATTGAACTTGCTAAGAAAAAGCATGTTGACGCTATCCATCCTGGTTATGGATTCCTTTCTGAAAATCCTGAGTTTTCACAGAAATGCGAGGAGAACGGAATCGTTTTTATCGGACCTACTGCTGAGCAGCAGAGAACACTGGGCGATAAGATAGCTGCCAGAACTGCTGCAAAACTTGCAGGAGTTCCTACTGTTCCTGGAACAGAGAGCGCTATCGAGAAGATAGAAGATGCCCTTATCTTTGCAAAAGGCTGTGGTTTCCCTATCATCATCAAGGCTGCTGCCGGTGGTGGTGGACGTGGAATGAGAGTTGCCAACAATATCCAGGAACTCAAAGAGGGAATCATTGCTGCGAAGAGTGAGGCAAAGGCTGCATTCGGTGACGACACAGTTTTCCTTGAGAAATATCTGGTCAATCCAAAGCACATTGAGATCCAGATCATGGGCGATAACTACGGCAACATCGTTCACTTCTTCGAGAGAGACTGCTCTATCCAGAGACGTCACCAGAAGGTCGTTGAGTTCGCTCCGTCACTGGCTATTTCTGATGAGCTCAGAAAGAAACTCTGCGAAAGCGCAATCAAGATCGCCAGCCAGGTAAAATATAGAAATGCCGGAACTGTAGAGTTCCTCGTTGATAAGGAAGAGAATTACTACTTCATCGAGATGAACCCAAGACTCCAGGTAGAGCATACTGTAACAGAGCTTATCACAGGATGGGATCTGGTCCGCACACAGCTGCTGGTTGCCCAGGGATATGCACTGACAGATCCTGAGATCGGAATTACCAGCCAGGATCTGATCACCAAGAGAGGTTATGCTATCCAGTGCCGTATCACAACAGAGGATCCGGAGAACAACTTCGCTCCTGATATGGGAACTATCAAATCCTATAAGTCACCTGCCGGATATGGTGTCAGACTGGATGCCGGAAACGCATTCACAGGTTCCACTATCACAGATGCTTATGACTCTCTGCTTGTAAAGGTCTCAACACATGCCCTTACATTCAAGAATACTGCAACAGTAATGAAGAGAGCTTTGGGAGAGTTCAAGATCAGAGGTGTCAAGACAAATATTCCATTCCTTGAGAATGTTGTCACACATCCTATTTTCCTTGAGGGAAAATGTGATACATCCTTCATCCAGGATCATCCTGAGCTGAAGATCGTAAAACAGTACAGGGACAGAGCTTCCAGACTCATGAACTTCCTGGCAAATACAGTTGTCAATGGAAATGAGATCATCAAGACTCCTAGAAAGGCTACTGAATTCAGAGAGCCTCCTGTTCCTGAACTGAACAAACTCACTCCTCCTCCTGCCGGAACAAAGCAGCTGCTGGATGAGATGGGACCTGAAAAGTTCAGCAAGTGGATCATGGATCAGAAGAAGCTTCTCATCACTGATACAACAATGAGAGATGCTCACCAGTCACTGCTGGCCACAAGATTCAGAACTTACGATCTTTCAAGAATTGCTGATGCCACAGCTTATCTGGCACCTAATCTGTTCTCCATGGAGATGTGGGGCGGAGCTACATTCGATGTAGCACTGAGATTCCTGAAGGAATGTCCATGGGCAAGACTGGAGAAGCTGAGAGAGGCTGTTCCGAACATCCTGTTCCAGATGCTGCTCCGTTCTTCTAATGCTGTAGGTTATACAAACTATCCTGACAATGTCATCTATAAGTTTGTTGAAGAGTCTGCAAAGGGCGGAATCGACCTGTTCAGAGTATTCGACTGTCTGAACAACACAAAGGGTCTTTCAGTTCCTATTGATGCAGTACTGAAGACAGGCAAGCTCTGTGAGGCAACAATGTGCTACACAGGCGATATTGATGATCCAAAGAGAGATAAATATCCTCTGAAATATTATGTAAGCGTAGCAAAAGAGCTGGAAAGAATGGGTACACATATTCTTGGTATCAAGGATATGGCCGGACTTATCAAGCCTTATGCCGCTACAAAGCTTATCAAGGCACTGAAGGAAGAGCTTTCAATTCCTGTTCATCTGCATACACATGACACATCTGGAAACGGTGTTGCAACATTGCTGAGAGCTGCTGATGCCGGAGTTGATATTGTTGATACAGCAATTTCCGCAGTTTCCGGTGTGACATCACAGCCTAGCCTTAATGCAGTTGTGGCTGCTCTCAAAGGTCAGGAAAGAGATACAGGCATTGATATCAGCGGTCTCAACCCACTGGCTAACTACTGGGAAGTTGTCCGCACATATTATTCCGGATTCGAGAGTGACCTTAAGACAGGTACAGCAGAAGTTTACTACAACGAGATTCCTGGCGGTCAGTATTCAAACTACAAGCCACAGGTCGCAGGTCTTGGTCTTATCGACAAATGGGAAGAGTGCAAGAAGATGTACCACGATGTCAATGAGCTTTTCGGAGATGTCATCAAAGTTACACCTTCCTCCAAGATCGTTGCTGATATGGCAATGTTCCTTGTTCAGAATGGTCTGACAACAAAGGATGTCATCGCAAAGGCCAACGAGCTCACATTCCCACAGTCTGTTATCGACTTCATGAAAGGTATGGTAGGTCAGCCATATCAGGGATTCCCTGCTGATGTTCAGAAGGCTATCCTGAAGGGTGAGGAGCCTATCAACTGCCGTCCTGGCGAGCTGCTCCAGCCTGTTGATCTGGCAAAAGAGAAGAAGACTGTTGAGGATGCCATCGAGCGCCATATCGATGACCAGCAGCTTATGTCCTATATCATGTATCCACATGTTTTCATGGACTATATCAAGCACAGAAAGAACTATTTCGATGTATCTCTGCTTCCTACACCTGTATTCTTCTATGGTCTGGAACCAGGTCAGGAAATTACAGTTCAGCTGGATGAGGGAAAGACTCTTATCATCAAACTGATTTCTGTAGGTTCTATCAGAGCTGATGGTACAAGAACAGTTTATTTCGAACTGAACGGTCTCCAGAGAACTGTTTCAGTCCGTGATAACTCAGTTCAGACAGCTGTCAAGGTAAGAGAGAAGGCTGATAAGTTCAACAAGCACCATGTTGGCGCTCCAATGCCTGGAAAGGTATTCAAGATGCTGGTAAAGCAGGGTGACAAGGTTGAGGAAGGCGATGTTCTCCTGGTAACTGAGGCTATGAAGATGGAAACCAACATCAAGTCTGCCATTGCCGGAACAGTAAAGGATATTCTTTACGATGTAGGCGAGACAGTTGAGAAGGGTGACCTTATCATCGTACTTGAGTGATCCTGTATAAGGGTTAAATAAAAAGGCGGTCAGAAATGACCGCCTTTTTTTATGGCCGGTAAGTATATTTTTTCATACCGGCTCAGTTTGATATTTTACAGCTCGTAGGATACATGGGCTGCAATCTCGAAGTCATTGATAGTCTTGCCGCCGATGTTATGGTAGTTGTCAATGTTTATATAGTACGCATCAGCTCCCACCTTGAAGCTTCTGTTCAGCCTTTTCTCTCCGTGAAGTCCGATGACCAGCTCTCTGGCAACATCGTCTCCGGTAGGTGATATCCTGTTTCTTGCTCCGTTGTATGAGAATGGATCTGAAAGTGAGTCATTCAGCTCTCCCAGAAATTTCATGGTGACTTCAGCACCCAGTTTCAGATCATCTGGTATTCTGTATTCTCCTGCCAGGTAGAAGACCATGGCATCAGGACCATGTTCATATCCTGTAGGCTTGTCTACATACATATATCCGTCCTCGATGTATGACCAGTAGCGGCGTCTGTTGGTGTATCGTGTCAGAGGATGCCACCTGTTGTAAAGATACGGATCGGTCTTGGCTCCTTCCAGTTTCAGAGTCAGAAATCCTGTGCTTACAGGCATCACATATCTGGCTCCCAGCATATATCCCAGTGCTGTCGGTCTGGAAGAATCGCTCTCAATGGCCAGCTTGCACTCATCCATGGCAAACTGTGCATAAATGTCCAGTCCTCTGCACGGAGCATAATCTGCTTCCAGTGACATCAGCGAATTGCTACACTCCGGGGCGAATACACTGTGAAATATTGTGACAGGGTTTATATTGCTGAGTTCCGGGTATTTGTTTCCGAAAATAATTGCCTCAGTTGCGGCTACACTGACCTTATCTGTTATTCTGGCCTCCAGTCTGTGCGCCATAAGGGCCTTGTACCGTTCCCTGAAGTTATCATAGTTGCCCTGAGTCAGTCCGGGATCGGTCTTGTCTATCTCTTTTTCTTCCTTGGTGAGATGTGATTCCATGCCGGCATATATTGTGGTGAATTTCAGCACTTTCCAGTAGGTGGTGAATTTTATTACATTGTAGAAATCTGAATAGTCAGACAGGACCAGATTGCCGGTCTCGCCATTTCCCCAGCTGAGCTTGTCACGGCCGAACTGAACATTCCAGTGATTCCCTCCGGCTGACATGAATGCTCTGAACGGAATGGTAGGATCCAGATTCTGGATTTTTTCCGGCACATTGCAGTAGTCGTAGTCGCAGTCTGTGACCACATCATGGGCCTCGCGCAGTGTCAGGTTGAAGTCAATGTAGAAATTATCCCACAGAAAGAATTCAAATGGAATGTCCACGAGGGGAAGACGTTCCTCATATCCGTGCTCCCATTCATCCCTGTCGTCATCGGTCTTTACATAACCTTCAAGATTGGCTTTGAGTTTTATGGCCACACCGGCTTGCTCCTCTTTGCCCAGCAGGATCCTTTTCTGGAATGATTTTATTATGTTGTCATAAGCCAGTTTCTCGGCTCCCTCCAGGTGGTCAGGATCCAGTTTCGACAGGATCATGTCGATCTCATCCTCGCTCCACGGACGTGCATAGGATGGTGGTGTGAGTCCCTTTATCAGATAAAGGGTGTCAATATCCTTGTAGATCTCGCTGTCCAACGGTACGATCCGCTGCCTGTTGCCATCACCGAAACATGGAAATGCCAGTATGGATATAAATGCTGTCAGACAGATAAACCTCAGTATGCCTGCCATTTTGCGCCCAGTGCCAGTATTCCTCTCCATTCGTCCTCTCCTTTTATATTGCCTTTATTCTTTGTGTAATCCAGTGAAAATGCTGCATTGAGCTTGACACCGTAATATGGAATTCTGTATTCGCCGTGAAGTGTGAAGTCCAGATTTGATTCCTTGTGGATGCCCGATATGCCGTGATCCAGGAACTTGTACTCGTCATCCCAGTCTTTGTATGCACCGCCGATATCCCAGCCGATGCCATCGTCATGAGCATGGGTATTTATGTTTCCGAATCCGTGCTGTGTGTACATGAAAGAAAGTCCTCCCTTCCATTCCGGAGATGCATTGTAGGTGATGTCAGCATATACCAGCTGTGAGTTCGGAGGCAGAAAATGTCCTGCACTGCTTCCATAGTGGGAATAACTGTTTCTCTTGTCTCCTGAGAAGAGCTTGTGAGTGTACATCCAGTGAGACAGGTATGTGTATTCCAGTGTCAGGTCAAGTTTTGGGACAACATCATAGAATTTGTATCCTGCTGTGAGACCTGCGATATTATGAAAGTAATTTATGTTGAACATCTTGTCGAAATCCCAGTCATCCATGTAAAGAGAAAGGTAGAGCTTTGTGGCACAGAATCTGAATACAAAGTCCATTCCTCCGAATTTGTTGTCTCTGTCTCCGCCGAACACCTCGCTGATGTAATAGAGTGAGAATGGGTTGATATAACCGGGGGCAAAACGCTGTGAGTATATTACAGTCTCATATACAGAGAACATGAACCATTTCCATGGCTGGAATTCAAACCGGTGGGAAGATATCATCTTGTCCTGATCCTCAGTGGCTCCGAATTCTTCCACATCCCGCAGGAATCCTGTCATCCAGCTGTAGTACATTTTCCCGCCGATAGGAAAGTCGAAGAACAGATATTCATAAGGCTTTGATGTCTTTGAGAGTGACAGTGATGCCAGCTCTCCCGGACCCCAGTTCAGAGCATTTCTTCCTGCTGATATATGGGTGAATGGCAGATCTGCTGAAAACTGGTTGATCTGATCCATTCTGAGTGAAAGCTCTGTGTCTCCCACAGACCTTTCGGCATGATGATTGAAACCCTTGTCCTTTGTGTCCAGGTTGTATGTGTACATATTGAAGTCAGGTTTCAGCGGGTCCTGATAAAGTCTGTAAGGGGCTGTCTCCCAGTTGTCCAGAACTGCGTATATATCGCTTCTGACTCCCAGGTACACATTCTTGCCGGCATACAGATCCAGAATGAAATCACTTCCGACAGATGAGCTGTTATCCTGGAGATCTCCCAGATCCGCATTGAGGCCTGCATGCGGTGCCAGGTTGGCATCTGCCCCGAAATGCTCTCCTCTGTAGCTGAACAGATTGAACTTATCCCCTTTGAGCCTGTCGATATAGTGATAAAGCTGCTCCTTCTCTGAATCTGTCAGACTGTCTGGATTTTCCAGAACCAGAGCCTTCACCTCATTGAGATATTGCAGAGCCCTTTTCTCTGTGTATGGCTTTACGTCCGGCATATAATAGATCCAGCCTTTTGAATAAGCCTTATCAAGAAATTCATATACAGGGTCATCATAGACCAGGTTCTTGGCTGACTGAGCCGCTGCCGGTATTGCTGCCAGCGTTACGATAAGCAGGATGAATGCAAGTTTTTTCATATAAGTCCTCTTACTTTATCCATGGCCGACTTTATTGCCTGATCCATGTTGTAATATTTATATTCTGCCAGACGGCCTGTGAAGATGAAATGTCCGGTTTCCTCCAGCTTTCTGACCTCTTCCATGTACTGCTCCCGTTTTGCCATGTTTTCCTTTGTCATCACCACATAATATGGATGACCGGTCTGCTTCGGATATTCCATGCAGATCACAGTCTTGTCTGAGGTCTCGCCTGTCATGTGCTTGAATTCTGTGATTCTGGTGAAGTCATAATCGTTAGGGTAGTTCACCACAGCTGCATCCTGATAGAATTCTCTGTCGATGGTTCTGAACTGGATGTCCACAGACCTGTATTCCAGCGGACCGTATTTGCAGTCAAAGAACTTATCCAGTGCACCGGTGTATACTGTGATACCTTTCTTTGGATCGAACATGGATGAGAGATTTTTCTTCAGCTGGAAATAGTCGCATCCTGTCATAAGTGTGATATTGGGATGATCCAGCATTTTTTCTGTCATCTTTGTGTATCCGCCTATAGGTATGCCCTGATATTTATCTGCAAAGTAGCGGCTGTCCCTGCTGGAACGCACAGGAATTCTGGCTGCCACAGCGGCTGAGAGTTCCTTTGGATCCCGTCCCCACTGTTTGATGGTGTAATTCTTGAAGAAAAGCTCATAAAGCCTCTGTCCAACCTGTCCTATCACAGCATCCTGAAAGTTTTCAGCCGGAGTGGCGAAAGATGCCTTGGCTTTCTCTCTTTCCAGGAATGCAGGCACATCCTCTGTGTTTATGTTCTCACCGAAGACCTGGTTTATGGTGTCTCTGTTGATCGGGAAAGGCACTGTCATTCCATGGACATAGCTCAGGACTTTATGCTGGAACAGTCTGAACTGGCTGAACCTGGAGACAAAATCCCATACATCCCTGAAATTTGTGTGGAAAATATGGGGCCCATGGGTGTGAACTGTGATTCCCGCCTCTGAAAGATAATCATGGCAGTTTCCTGCTATATATCTGTTCTGCTCGATTACCAGAACTTTTTTTCCTGCCTCTGCAAGCAGTCTGGCAGCTGTACTTCCTGACAGACCTGCACCTATGACCAGACAGTTGAATTTCATATTTCCTCCGAAAATTATATTACTTCATTTATTTCCAATATTGATGGAATATTTTTTATTTCTTTCAAAGCAGGAATAAAATCTTTTTTTCTGTCCATCTCTATTGTTATAAAACCACTCAGCTTTTTGCCATCTTCTTCCATAAGCTGACCGTCAACGATATGTCCTTTCAATGACTTTATGGCGCCCTCGATCTCAGTGAGCAGGTCAGGGACGATCTCTGCTTCCAGCTTATAACGCTTCACATGTTTCTGGGATATATGCGCCCATTCGATGTTTATCTTGCGCAGATTTATATTGTTTATATTCTTTACATTAGGGCAGTCTTTCTTGTGTACGATTATTCCGCGTCCCACAGAGACATATCCTATTATCTCATCGCCTTTTGCCGGAGAACAGCATTTTGCGAAATTGACCATCATGTGCTGCTCATCACCAAGCTTGAGCTTGACTTTATCCTTATCGATGGCTTCCCGCAGTATTGTTTTTGCATCTTCTGTAAGTTTCACGAATCTGCTGGATTTCTTAAAATCAGGATTTCTCAGCTGATCTCTGCTTTCAATTACAATGCTTTTGGATATCAGCAGTGATTTATCGTATTTGTTGATCCAGCTTCTGATTTTGGAACGGGCTCTGGAAGTTCTGGCTATCCTGAGCCAGTAGAGGTTAGGATGTGCAGAACTGCTGGTTATTATCTCGACGCACTGATCGTTCAGCAGCTCTTTTCCCAATGGAACCAGTGTGCCGTTTATCTTTGCTGCTTTGCAGTGATTGCCGACTTCTGAATGTATGTAATATGCGAAATCAATGGGGGTGGAACCCTTGGGCATTTCAATGACATCGCCGTTGGGTGTGAAGACGAAGATAGTGTCTTTCAGGATATCTTCCTTCAGGTCATCAAGGAAATAGGCCTTGTCCACATTGAATCTGGTCCAGCTTTTCAGCCTGTTTATGAGGGCTATATCTTTTGGTTTGAAAGTCCCTGCGAATTTTCCGCTTTTGTAAAGCCAGTGTGCGGCAATTCCATATTCTGCTGTCATATGCATGGCATAAGTTCTGATCTGCACTTCCAGAAACTTGCCGTTGCTGGCAGATACGGTTGTATGAAGACTCTGATATCCGTTTGGTTTAGGAATGGAGATATAATCTTTCAGCCGGTTCTCCACCGGAGCCCACATTTTATGGACAATTCCCAGCATGGCATAACATTCTGTGACTGTCTGGCAGAAAACCCTGACGCCAATAAGATCATACAGCTCACTTGGCTCCACATCATATTTCAGCATTTTCTGATAAATCGAATAGATGTGCTTGGCTCTGGCCTCTGTCTTTATTTCTATTCCCTCTTTTCTGGCGGCATCTTTGAGTATTTCCTGCTGCTCTTCCAGATAGGTCTCTATTTTGGTCCGTTTGTATGTGACATAATGCCTGATTTTCTTGTATGCCGCAGGATTCAGATATTTAAGTGACAGATCCTCAAGCTCGCCCTTTATCTCTGAAAGTCCCAGCTGACCTGCCAGCTGTGCATATATTTCAAGGCTTTCCTTTGCCATGGCTTTCTGTCTGTCCGGGCTGAGGAAATCCAAGGTCCTCATGTTGTGCAGTCTGTCGGCCAGTTTGATGAATATGACACGTATATCCTTTGCCATGGCTATGACTATTTTTCTGATGGTCTCAATGGACTGGTTGGATTTGTTCTTGGCTTTCATCAGACTGATCTTGGTGACACCATCCACCAGAGTTGCAACTACAGGCCCAAACTGCTGTGATATGAAATCCAGCGTTATATCAGTATCTTCAACTGTGTCATGGAGAAGTGCTGCGATGATCGTCTCATAGTCAAGATTCAGATCTATGAGTATGGATGCCACCTGTATGGGATGAATGAAATATGGTTCACCGCTGGCCCGCTTCTGACCGTCATGCCATATTTTGCCGAATCCTGCGGCACGCATTATCCGGTATACGTCTTCACGGCAGTAATCACCGTTTATGAGTTTTTTTTCTAATATTTCCAGCTCTTTATCAATTCTTGCCATATATCAGCTTTCCTGTTATGACCCTGTCTCTGCCGGCCAGATCTTTTATTATTAATATATCAGAAAAATAATTATTTTCCATCACTGATCGTATCTCTTTCATCTGTGCCGGATCTGCCTCAAAAAAGATGGAACCTCCCGGCAGAAGATTCCTGTGTGCCTGCTTTATTATGATCCTGATGAAGTCCAGCCCGTCAGCTCCTCCGTCCAGTGCCAGTGCAGGTTCAGGCCATCTGCTTTCTTTCATCGTTGTTGTCTCTGCCGTAGTGAGATATGGGGGATTGGATACGATTATATTGAATTTTTCATCAATGCCTGCAAAAAGGTCAGTCCTGATAAATGTTATCTTGTCTGAGCTGTCCAATAGTGTGTTCTGGTTCATCCTGGCCACATCAAGTGCTTCGGCTGAAATGTCAGAAGCCCAGATATCGCATTGCGGAATGCTGTGTTTCAATGATATTGCAATGCAGCCGCTTCCGGTGCAGAGGTCAAGAATTTTTGGAGTGCAGCTGGATGACAATGTTTCCTCTGCTGTTCTCTGCACCGCCTCAACCAGTATTTCTGTATCTGCCCTTGGTGTGAGGACTCTTGCATCAACATGAAAATCCAGTCCGTAAAATTCTTTCATCTCTGTGATATATGCCACCGGACTGCCGGCAGCCCTCTGTGCCGCTTTTTCCATGAATATCTGATGATTATCATCTGATAATGGTTCAGGATAAGATGCCAGGAGCTTTTCCCGGGAGACTCCAAGTACTGATGCCAGTATGACGGAAGAATCCAGCCATGGGGTCTCATCCCATCTTTTTGAGATAACTGCTGCTCCCTGTGATATTGCTTCCCGTACTGTCATTTTTAAAGTTCATGTTCCTTCAGCTGCTGTTCCCTGTATTCCAGTTTCAGTGCTTCCAGAAGTTCATCCAGTGCTCCGTTTATTATCATGTCAAGTTTATATAAGGTCAGGTTGATCCTGTGATCTGTCAGTCTGTTCTGAGGAAAGTTGTATGTCCTGATCTTCACAGATCTGTCTCCGGAACCGACCTGATTTTTTCTGGTCTCTGATCTTTCTTTCTGCTTCTTGGTCTCTTCTATCTCATAAAGTCTGGCACGCAGAACTCTGATGGCCTTGGCCTTGTTCTTTATCTGGGATTTCTCGTCCTGGCAGATCACCACCAGCCCTGTAGGAATGTGTGTGACCCTGACTGCGGAATCTGTAGTGTTGACACTCTGTCCGCCAGGTCCTGAAGAACGGTATACATCTATCTTCAGATCTTCCGGATTTATCTGGATATCTGTCTCCTCGGCCTCCGGAAGCACAGCTACAGTGACCGCTGATGTATGGATCCTGCCGCCTGATTCTGTCTCGGGAATACGCTGCACCCTGTGGACTCCGCTCTCATATTTCATGCTCTCAAATACATTCTTGCCGGACACTGAGAAGATTATCTCCTTGATTCCTCCCAGACCGCCATCATGGGATGACATGATTTCTATCTTCCATTTCCGGAGTTCCGCATATTTTGAGTACATCCGGTACAGATCTGCTGCGAAAAGCCCTGCCTCATCACCGCCTGTACCGGCCCTGATCTCCATGATGATATTCTTCATGTCCATAGGATCTTTCGGAATCAGCAATGTGCGGAGAAGCTTGGTCTGCTCTTCTTTCTTGGCTTCCAGCTGCTGGATCTCTTCCCTGGCCATCTCTTTCAGGTCTGGATCTTCTTCGCTTTCAGAGAGTTCCTGAGCCTCTTTCAGCTGTGAGACAAGGGTCTTGTAGATAGCATAGTTGTCTGTGATTTCTTTGGTGGCTGCATGTTCTTTCATGAGTTCACCATATTTTTTCATATCCTGCATGACAGAACTGTCTGCCAGTTGTTTTTCCAGTTCGAGAAATTTCTTTTCTATACTATCCAGCTTATCAAACATAGGTTGATTCTATCAATAAAATTTCCTTCTTGCAATATTTGGATTATGTTGGTTACTATATATACGAGAGGTATTTATGTTAAATTTTCTGATCAGATCTTATAAGAAAATCATGGAGGCTGCCGCATGGCTCTTCCTGATCGCTGGCGGTATCTATGGATTTGTCCAGGGATATGATGCAGGGGGCAATTTTATTATGGGACTTATGGGTGTCGTTATCGGGCTTGTGTTTGCTCTTGTCCTTGAACTGATATGTTTTCCACCTCTTATGATCCTTTTCTCGATTAATTCAAAGCTGGACAATATAGAGAAGATGATGGGAGATAAGAATAATGGATGAGAGACTTGAAAGAAGCGCGGAGATAACTGTACGCGATATCATAAAGGGAAAAGCCGGGGAGAGGGCACTGATAATAACCAATCCTGATACTGAGTCTTATAATATTTCACTGGCACTTTTCCGTGCGTTCCAGAATATTCAGGTGGCACCTGTAATTGCAGTGCAGCCGGTGAAGACCCAGTTTGATTATGCTGAGCCTGCTGTGATCTCAGCTCTGAAAAGTGAGCCTGAGATCATACTTTCCATAAGTAAGAACAAGATGGGCAAGGATAAGGCTGCCATTGAGAAGCCATATATGCTGGATGGCAAGGAAATTGACAATACTTTCCACTATCTGCTTCAGACTGGAAAATCCAGATCGTTCTGGTCTCCAGGAATAACTGAGGATATGTTCATCAGAACTGTTCCCATAAGTTACAGTCAGCTTAAGGCAGATTGCATCAGGCTGAAGGTACTGCTGGACAGGGCTGACCGGATGCATATTTCTGCGCCTGGGGGAACAGATCTGGATGTTGGACTGAGAGGAAGAAAAGGCTTTGAGGACAACGGAGATTTCTCGGCTCCCGGCGCAGGCGGAAACGTTCCTGCCGGTGAGGTTTTCATCTCTCCTGAATTGGGAACTGCCAACGGTACGATCGTGTTTGACGGCAGCATTTCTGTAAGGTCAGGGGACATTGTCATCCATGAGCCTATCAGGGTGCAGGTGGAGAATGGATTTGCCGTCAGTATCAACAGCAATGAGTCTGCTGATGCTGCTGTTCTTGAGGATACCATAACCTGCGGTGAGCGCCAGGCTGTGAGAATGGAGACTGAAGGACGTCTTCCTGCCGGGCTGGGAACAGTTTATGCAAAAAATGCCAGAAACCTGGGGGAGGTAGGAATAGGTCTGAATCCTGCCGCTGAGATCACCGGTAATATGCTGGAAGACGAAAAAGCTTTCAGAACATGTCATATTGCCATAGGATGCAATTATGATGAGGATGCCCCGGCTCTGATCCATCTGGATGGACTTGTCAGAAATCCTACAATAGAGCTGTTCAATCCTGATGGAACTTCAGTGATGATAATGAAGGATGGTATTATTTCCTGATGAATTTTATTCTCAGGATCTGTCTTTCTGATACTTCTTCGATCGTAAATGTGTATTCCCCCAGCTGGACTGTCTCTCCGGCTGCCGGAATGCGCTGCAGTTCTTTGATTATAAGTCCACCGATAGTGCGCACACTGTTATCCCACGGCAGCTGAATTTTCAGCCGTTCACACACATTGAATACAGGTGCCTCACCTGCAATGATATATTCTGTATCAGAAACCTTGTCGATTTTTTCAGTCTCAGGGATGGCCTCTTCTTTTTCCTGCATGGCTCCCAGAATTTCTTCAATTATGTCAGTCAGAGTCACTATGCCTGCCAGTCCGCCATACTCATCCACGACCACAGCAAAATGATCTCCTGTTTTTTTCATCTGCTTGAAGACATGATCCAGTTTCTTGGTTTCCTGTATGAAGACAGGCTTTGATGCCAGCTCCTTCAGTTTGATATGGAGGTTGTTTTTCTTTACTTCCATAAGAAGCTGGTTGTAACGGACAACTCCGGTTATATTCTCTGGATTTTCATGGTAGATAGGAATCTTTGAGTGGGATTCCCTGAGAATGGCATCTATTGCATCTGACAGCTCCAGATTTTCATCCATACTGAACACATCTGTTCTGTGTGTCATGACATTGCGCAGGGTGCTCTGTCTCATTATGAACAGTCCGTTCAGCATACGCCGCTCATAATCTTTCATTATTCCTGCGTTATCCGCACTTTTTATCATATTGTAAAGCATTTCAGCTGTGATCTTTTTCTGCTGCTTTGGTCCCAGCAGACAGGTTATGAGGGAACTGCAGAAGTTGATTATGGCTATTACAGGACGAAGAATTATGGACAGCACATAGATAATAGGAATCGTATATAATGCGATCTGCTCATTCCAGTTCATGGCGATGTTCTTAGGTGTTATCTCACCGAAAATCAGCAGGAACAGTGTGAGCAGTCCGGTGACAAGTCCAAGTATATTGCTTCCGCCGGCTTTTATGGTGAAGGTCGTGACAAATGCTGAAAGGCTGACATTCACCAGGTTGTTGCAGATAAGAACTGTTGCTATGAAAATATCTGATCTGCTGTACATGGATTTAAGGAGTTTGCCGGCTTTTCCCTTCCGGACTGCCAGATCCTCGACCTGCATTAATGATAGTGATGTGAATGCTGTCTCGCTTCCGGAGAAGAGAGCCGAAAGCATAAGAAGAACTATTATAATTGCTGCATCTATAAACATAAATCACATATAAATTAACAGAGAAAATTTAATTCCGCAATACTATCTTGTAAAATGGTATGCAAACAGAGTAGATTGTATTCAGGAGAAAATATGACAGAGAAAAAAGTTCCGTTTACAGCTGAACAGATTAAAAATATTATAAAGGAGTATCCTACTCCGTTCCATATTTATGATGAGAAGGCTATCAGAGAAAATGCCAGAAGATTTTATAAGGCTTTTTCATGGGTACCTGGCGGGTTTAAAGATTATTTTGCGGTGAAGGCTCTTCCTAATCCGTATATCATGAAGATCCTGAAGGAGGAGGGGCTGGGTGCTGACTGTTCGTCAATGGCAGAGCTGGTCCTTTCCGAAAAAGTCGGACTGAAGGGTGAGGATATAATGTTCACTTCCAATGATACCCCGGCGGCAGAATACAAGAAGGCTTATGAGCTGGGTGCTGTCATCAATCTGGATGATATATCTCATATTCCATTTCTGGAAAAAAGTGCCGGAATTCCTGAGCTTATCTGTTTCCGCTATAATCCGGGGCCGCTGAAAGAGGGAAATGCTCTTATCGGCAAGCCTGAGGAGGCCAAGTACGGACTGACCAGAGAGCAGCTTTTTGAAGGATACAGGACTATGAAGGCCAAAGGTGCCAGACGCTTCGGACTGCATACCATGGTGGCTTCCAATGAGCTGAATCCTGACTATTTTGTAGAGACTGCCCGGCTGCTGTTTGATCTGGTGGTGGAGATCTCCAGAACTGTGGGAATAACCTTTGAGTTTGTGAATCTGGGAGGCGGTATAGGAATTCCATATAAGCCTGAGCAGACAGCTGTTGACCTGGAGTATGTTGGAGAGAAGATCCGCCAGGCCTATGAAGATACTGTTGTGAAAGCCGGGCTTCCGCCGCTGAAAGTTGTGATGGAGTGCGGACGTATGATAACAGGTCCTTACGGTTATCTGGTGGCGACTGCGATTCACACAAAGGATACATATAAAAATTATATCGGTCTGGATGCCTGTATGGCCAATCTGATGCGTCCTGCACTGTACGGTGCATACCATCATATAACAGATATGGACAATCTCAGCGGAAAGGCTGAGTTCAAGTATGATGTGACTGGCTCACTGTGCGAGAACAATGATAAGTTTGCCATTGACAGGATGCTTCCTGAGATCAAAGTAGGTGATATTATTGTGATCCATGACAGCGGTGCCCACGGATATGCCATGGGATTCAACTACAACGGAAAGCTCCGTTCAGCAGAACTCCTGCTGAAATGTGACGGTACCGTTGAGAAGATCCGCCGTGCAGAGACTCTGGATGATTATTTTGCCACACTGGATCTCAGCAGACTGTAATAAGCGGTTACATGCTGAATCCGGCACCTGCGGATGTGCGTAATAATCCTGTCTGCACATTGTATGCCGCAAATATGTCTATGGCCGGGAATGCGATTTTCTTCAGATAGAATTTAAATCCCAGAACCGGTCCATGGGCAAGTATATCATCGGAAAGGACACCGTCTGCCTGACATATCTGGTACTGGGCATAAATGGATGGTGTTCCAAAAGATGCATTCGTAATTCCCCATTCCAGCCCGGCGCCGGCTCCTGCCGCAGAAGAGATGCGGTAGTTGCTGTTGAGAAGTGATATGAACATGGCATTCTGATTTCTGGCAAACACAGCAGGAACATCAGGCGCATATAATGCACCTGCATCTGCTATCAGTCTGAGCCGCTGCACCAGATGCTTTTCCCAGAGTCCCCTGACTGAAAGCTCATAGAAATCATTGCCCCAGAATGAAAAATTATAAGTGACTTTTGCTGTCAGAAATGTCTCATCCAGAAAAGTCCCGTCCCAGATCGCATTGCGTGCTGAAAGTGACACTGACACAGGAACAGCCATAGCTGAGCTTGGTTCGCTGTCATCCACATAGCACATATTGAATCCGGTCTCAAGTGATGCCTTCAGCCATGGAAGCAATTTCCTGTTTATTCCGGTTGATGCATTCACCATTGTGTTGTCAAAAGTGATGATGGAATCTCTCTTCTCATTGCGCAGCTTTGTCTTTCCTGTGCCGCTGCTGGCTCCTATGTGCCATCCGAACGGTGCATCGCCTTTCTGGCTGTGGCTGTAGGAAACCATGGCTCTCCATTTGTCATTGGCTATGAGTCCGCCTATTCCTGCCTGATCCATGATGCCGAAAGCATTGTTGTCCATGAGCATCATCCCGGCTCCGAAAGAATCTGAAGATGCATAGGCAAAAGGTATTGGCAGCAGTGAAAGTTTTTCTGCCACGGTGATATTCAGTGCTGATCCGTCTGCTGAGACATCTGTCTGGCTGAACAGACCGGTCTGCTGGAGTTCGTTCACGACCTGTGAGGTATCAAAGTTTTCAGCCGGAAGTCCCTTGAATTTTTCCAGAAGTTCCATTATTGCCTGTGGTTTTGTCCTGCTGAGTCCTGTTATGTTTATTTCTGAGATAGTATCTTCGCTGAATGCTGAGGATGCTGATATGAGAAAAAACAGGATAAAAATATAGAACCTGATGATTCTTGTCTGCATAGATGCCTCACATGGAGAATTTTTCACCAAGGTATATCTGCTTTGCCTGTTCATTGGCCAGAATGTCATCTTTATTGCCGGAGACAAGGATCTGTCCTTGATTTATGATATAGGCTCTGTCTGTGATTTCCAGAGTATCCCTGACATTGTGGTCTGTGATGAGCACACCGATGTTTTTCTCTGCAAATCTTCTGATGATGCTTTTGATCTCGGCCACTGCTATAGGATCGATTCCGGAGAAAGGCTCATCCAGCAGCAGATATTTTGGCTGCATTGAAAGGGCTCTTGCGATCTCTGTCCTTCTGCGTTCTCCGCCTGAAAGAGTGAAAGCTTTCTGTTTCCGTATATGTCCTATACTGAATTCCTCTATCAGCTGCTCCAGATTGTCTTTTTTCTGCTGCTTTGTCAGATCTGACCTGGTCTCCAGTATGGAATAGATATTTTCCTCCACTGTGAGCTTCCTGAAAATTGAGGCTTCCTGCGGCAGATATGAGATTCCCATCTTGGCTCTCTTGTACATCGGTAAATTTGATATATCCTGGGTTCCCAGGAGGATCTTTCCCTCAGTGGGCTTTATGAATCCTGCTATCATATAGAATGCTGTGGTTTTTCCGGCTCCGTTGGGTCCCAGAAATCCCACTATCTCACCTTTCCGCATGGAGAGTGTGATTCCTGCCACTGCAGTTTTTTTGCCGAATACTTTTTTCAGCCCTTCTACTGCCAGATGTTCACCGTCATCATTTAACAGTTCCTGTTCCGTCATCCAGTTCTCCCTCCTCTCCGTCAGGCACATCCACAGGGATTTCCTCTTTCTGCTCTTCAGAGAAAATCTTTCCTGAAACCTTTCCCTCCAGGGAAATCTCATCTTTATCTATGTCAATGACAATTCTGAGTGCTCTGTATTCATCATCCTTCCAGTAAACTACGGGCATTCCTGACAGCTCCAGTATCTCCTGATTCCTGTCATAGCGGGCAAACTCTGATCTGCAGGCCATATCCTCTTTCAGGATCCTGACCCCTATCTGTATAAGGCAGATCTCTTCCTGTTCCAGATATTCCAGAAAATTGCCTTTGACTACCACCTTGTTTTTCATGTCTTCCATGATGGCAGAGCCTTCTACCCGGATTATGTCATCTTTTCTGTTGAAGAAAAGTTTGGATGCTTTCAGGGAGATTCCCTTGTTGTTGTCAAGAACTTCCACATTGCCGGTACATTCCGCATATTCGTTGTCTCCGCCGTAGATCTTTATTATGTCAGCAGATATGACGGTTGATGAGGATGTGATGCCTGCATTGCCGTCCAGAAGTGTATATTCCTTGCCCTGGGCTCTGACAGATGAGAGCCTGTCTCCGTGGAATGTGAAGTTGTCTGTGGCCCAGCTGTCTGCGGCCAGCATGAAAAATAAAAGGACTGCCAGTTTAATCTTTATCTTCATCTATGAATTTCCCCTCAGTCTTTTCCAGAAATGTGAAGGATTTGCCTGATGCGTCGGCGATGAATCCGGTCCCTTCGATCCTGGTGCCATCTCCCTGCTCAATGGAGACCTTTGTGTTATCCAGACTTTTCATGATCTTCTTCTCGTTGTCCCATTCTATGTAGTCGCTCCGGACTATGAAATCCTGCTTGATGGCATTTATTATAAGCTTTCCGTCAAAGATTATATTGTCATTATTGGTATTGTAGATTGCTTTTTCTGCGGCGCCCTCTGTGCCGGTCTGACCTTTGTCATCGTATTCTCTGAAAATGATGTTGTCGAAATATGTGATGCCCTGCTGGTCGTACAGTGCGGCTCTGTCTGCGGCGATGGAATATGATATGTTTCTGTTCTCCACCACTGTCTGTGAGAAATTGAAGAGCACGCTGTTGGGCAGCTGTTCTGAGAATGTATCTGAGATGTCTGCTTCCTCATAGTTCAGGGAACATCCTGTGCACATGACTGCGGCGAGAATGATTATTGTTTTTATCAGACTGAGTTTTCTATGCATACAAAACCAATTTATATTTTATACATAATCAGCAGGTCAATCAATTGTAATTTGCTTTTTTAATATGAAATTTGATATTTGTATGTTCAGCATTGAATATTGTTGACATGTCATTCAGGAGGGGGGTATTGTTTTGTTATGCACAGAAATAATGGGACATTGTTATTTATGATTTGCATAGCAATGATCATGATAATTGGTCCTGTGTCTGAAACGCAGGGTGACACTACACTTGATGGTACTCCGGAATCAACTTCTGTTGGTACTGTTTATACAGCCACAGTTAAGCCCGGAGAAACATATAACCAAGTCTATGGTGTGCACAGCGGTAACACGGATTCCAAATGTTACGGTGTGGTAAACATCGATCAGGGCACTGTCACAGGCACGGTCTATGGCAACAGAGCGATCAGCGTGAATGAATTGACCAAGGCCGCATGCAATAGAGTCAATATTGTAGATTCTACTGTCGGAACGGTCTGTGGCGGCTATGCCTACGGAGGCAGCGACCAAGCGAGCGTCAGTCAGAACATCGTGAACATCACAGGCGGAAGTGTCACTATGTATGTCTACGGCGGCAACGCCGACGGCAGCACGCTTTCCGTCACTGGCAATGAAGTGACCCTTGACCATGTGACTGTAGGCAAGACAGTTTATGGGAGCTGTGCCTTCAATACTGCAAGCTGGCTGGACATGAGACGCAATACCGTGACCATCAACGGCGGAAGTGTCAATGGCTCGGTTTACGGAGGCTATGCCAGCGGTTCTGCTGCGGTTTCCAACAACAACACCGTCATCATCGAAGGCGGAGCCCATATCAAGGGCTCGGTTTACGGCGGCTACGCTCTCAGCAGCAATTCTGATGCAAAATACAACACTGTCTTCATCAAAGACAGCACTGTGAACAATCACATCTATGGCGGCATCGGACGTAATGCTGTTGGCAATACGGTCGTCCTGTACGGCGGCGGAGATCTGACCCAGGCCGATCTGTACGGCTACAGCGACGGACGGAAATCCCACAGTGCAAACACGCTGGAAGTCTGGGGAAGCAACATCAGCATCAGATCCGCACAGAATTTCGAGAACTACTATTTCATAGTGCCTGATGGTATGGTTAACCAGTCGGATAAGTATATGCTTAAGTCCGCCACGCCGGTAAACCTCTCCGGTACCAATGTCGGTATCGCGATGCAGAACGGCACAGCTCTTAACATCGGCGACACGATCAACCTCATCGACAAGACTGAAGCTACACCTGCATGGGTGAGTCTTGTGGGCAGGGAGCTGAAGGGTGGTACGCTATTCACCAACTACGATTTTCAGCTTTCCACGACCGGTGACAGCCATACGCTGGTGGCAACAGTCGCTTCGGAGCCTTACCGGGAGGGAGGTATTATTTCCGGACAGAAGCCGGCAGGTCAAGCTATCCCTGAAACTAAGGCACTGGCGGAAGGACAGGCTGCTTCCGTTGCCTTGCTGGGAGAGGGAAGTGAGCTGGCTGCCGGACAGGCTCTGGCTGATGCGAAGACTGCGGCGGGTATGGCTGCTGCTGAGGGTGAGAATTTGGCTGCTTTTGCAACATTTGGCGGCGGCGGTTCACGTTATGACACCGGTTCCCATGTGGATATGAGATCCGCCGGTTTTCTTGCTGGCTTGGCTAAGGAGTTTTCTGGGCATAAAGGTGATTTGCTTATGGGAATGTTCTTTGAGACAGGGCATGGGGATTATTCGACCCATAACCATTTTGAGGATGGTCTTATAGATGGCGATGGTGATGCGCATTATTACGGCGGCGGACTGATGTTCCAATGGAACTCATCCGGAGAGAAAGGACTGTATATGCAGGCAATGGGCCGTATGGGCGGTATGAGCAACGATTGGAGCTCTGACGATTTCAGCGAGAAAGTTGACTATGACACTTATCATTGTTACTGGGGCACTTCTGTCAGTGTTGGCTATCAGGGCAATGTAGGCAAATACATTGGTTACGATGTGAATGGCAGATTCATGTGGAACCATCTGGAAGGGGATGATGCTGATGTGAAAGGTGAACAGCTCCATTTCCAGGACATAGATTCTGTGAGGACCCGGATAGGCTTGAGAATGAGTTATGAAGGGTTCAGGATCGTGAGACCTTTTATCGGAGGTGCCTGGGAGAGGGAATTTGATGGTGAAGCCAATGCAAAAGTCAACGGCTGTAAGATTGACGCTCCTGACCTCAAGGGGAACACAGGACTCCTGGAACTTGGCGTGAGCTGCAAGCCTGGAAATAATGCAGACTGGCGGCTTGATCTATCAGCTGCAGGTTATATGGGAGTGCGTCGGGGACTGAGCGGATCAGCATACTTTACCTGCAATTTCTGAACTGCAATAAGGGAAGGGACACCGCGATATAAAAGAGGAAGGACACCCCCGTTTCGACCGGTGGTTTCCTCCCTCTTTGGATTTCTCTTCTTCCTTCGGACGACTCAGGGCTGCGCCGCCCTGGACCCAAGAGAAACAACTTCTGCAAAAAATCAGCAATCACAGAAGAATTATCCCCAAAGGGACAGTAATTTATAAAACTATCTGCTGTTGCCGCTGAATAGCGTGTATGCTTTCTGGGAAATATAATCATTATAGCCCGCAAGACTGGATTCGAAATAATGATGTTTTTTGCTGACTTCCGGCTCTGCCGGGCGGGGCTTTTTTTTATTCCGTTAATCCCTTGAAATATCCACTTTCTTAAAATATACTCTATTAAATGGAGTAAAAATGAGCGTTTTCGGCAAATGTATAGGCGGTGCGTTAGGATGGGCTATCGGCGGCCCTTTGGGTGGTATCATAGGTGTTGCCATCGGACATGAATTTGACAGAAAAAAGAAACCGATTCAGAAAATTGAGTCTGATTCCGGAATGAATAATGGCAGTTCTCCTCAGCGGCAGATGACATTCTTTGTGGCTGTCTTCTCAATGCTGGGCAAAATGGCCAATGCTGATGGAAAGATAACTGAGGATGAGAGTCGGGCAGTGGAGAATTTCATAGAGAATGAACTGAAGCTCTCAAAGCCTGACCACGATTTTGCCATGAGAATATTTTATGCGGCAGCCTCATCTGCGGAAGAATTCGACAAGTTCGCCTCCCAGTTCTATGAGTGCTTCCGGCATGACTTCCAGATGATAGAGATGATGATGGATATTCTTGTCCGTCTGGCATATGCGGATAATGTGCTGAGTTCTGCTGAGGAACAGTTCATTGCCAGAGCAGCCATGTGTTTCTCATATCCTGCTGCCAATGTGGCCGCGCTGAAGACAAAATACAGACAGAGTGCCAGCCAGCAGGGATATACCGGACAGCAGTCATACCAGGATTCTTCATACCATGACAACCATGCTGCGGGGAACAGCAGCGAATCTCTGGAAGTGGCATATTCTATTCTGGGCTGCAATATCGGGGATCCTGACGATGTCATCAAGTCAAAATATAAGAAACTGGTGAAGGAATATCATCCTGATGTTATAGCCTCCAAGGGATTGCCCGAGGAGTTCGCTGAGTTTGCCAACAATAAGTTCAGACAGATTCAGAGTGCTTATGAGACTGTGAAGAAAGCCCGCGGCTTGTGATATATTGATTTATTCGGAGGATCGAATGGAAGCTGTTACACGTATTTCTATTGTGAGACACGGTGAGACTGAATGGAATATTGATGACAGAATGCAGGGTATCAAAGACAGCCCTCTGACTGACAAGGGTATAAAACTGGCAAAGGAGCTGGGCGAAAAGCTTTCAGACATGAAATTTTCCAGAATCTATACCAGCGACCTGGGAAGAGCTTTTGATACTGCAAAATATATAAATGAGAGACTTGATCTGGAGATCGTCCCGGAGAAGCTGCTCCGTGAGCGCAATATGGGAATTTTCGAGGGATACAGCTGGGCTTATGTAAAGGAGCATTATCCTGAGGAGTTCAGAAAGACTGTCTCCGATGACATGGAGTACCGTATCCCTGGGGGACAGAGCAAACAGGATTATGTGGACCAGATTGCGGATTTCATGAAATTCATCACTGAAAAGCATCCGGGAGAGAATATTCTGGCTGTGACACACCGTGGTTTCATCGACTTTTTCATGCGCCAGGTTATGGGCATATCTGTGAATGCCAGAAGATGCTTCAAGGTTGGTAATACCAGCCTTAATGTATTCTCATTTGAGAAAGGACGCTGGGTGCTGGAACATTTCGGAGATATCTGATGTTCTTTGTGGGTATCATGGGTGTCGACAGCAGAGATAACATGCTCCGGGAACTGCCGGAAGAGAAATGCCATGTCTGCGGAAAGACCGGCGGCTGCACACTTTATCAGCTTTACAGCAGTTTTTCCCTTTTTTTTATCCCTGTATTCAACTGGGGCTCACGATATGTGGTGCGGTGCAGTCACTGCGATTCAGTTTACAGCGTAGCGGAAGAAGAGTATGAGCGATAAGAAGATTCAGGATTATGACGAGAGCAAGATACAGACATTAAGCTCACTGGAACATATAAGAATGAGAAGCGGTATGTATATCGGCAGGCTGGGCAACGGATCCCATCCTGATGACGGTATATATATTCTTCTGAAAGAAGTCATAGACAACAGCATTGATGAATATATCATGGGTTTCGGCAAGAAGATCCTGATCAGTATTCAGGATAAGACCGTGACAGTCCGGGACTATGGCAGAGGAATTCCTCTGGGCAAGGTGACTGAATGTGTCTCTGTGATAAATACCGGAGCCAAATACAATGACGATGTTTTCCAGTTCTCTGTGGGATTGAACGGAGTGGGAACCAAGGCTGTGAATGCCCTTTCTTCATATTTCCGTGTCAGATCAGTCCGTGACGGTCGGTATCAGGAGGCAGTATTCCAGAAGGGAAAGCTGGTTTCCGAGAATGGCGGAGAATGCGAGAAAGAAAAGAACGGCGTTCTCATTGAATTCATTCCCGACCAGGAGATTTTCGGCAGTTATGAATACAGCATGGATTTCGTCAGAAAAAGGCTGTGGAACTATGCATATCTGAACCAGGGACTGACACTGATGCTGGGCAGGGAATCCTTTGTATCTGCCCAGGGACTTCATGACCTGCTTCTTGCTGAAGTTGGGGATGATAACCATTATGATGTGGTCTATATCAGAGCTGAACATCTGGAGGCCGCATTCACACATACAAGAAATTATGGCGAGACTTATTTCTCTTTCGTCAACGGACAGTTCACCAGTGATGGCGGTACCCATCTCAGTGCTTTCAAGGAAGGCCTGCTGAAGGGAATCAACGAGTATTTCAAGACCAATTATTCCGGCCAGGATGTCCGGGAGGGCATTGCGGGCTGTATATCCATCAAGCTGAAGGATCCTGTCTTCGAGAGTCAGACCAAGAACAAGCTGGGCAACACTGAGATCCGCAGCTGGATAGTGAATGAGATAAAGAACGGCGTTGAGGATTATCTGCATAAGAATGTGGATGAGGCTCATAAGCTGGAAGATATAATCATCAGGAATGAGAAGCTGCGCAAGGAGCTGAACCTGGTTAAGAAAGAGGCCAAGGAAGCGGCGAAGAAAATTGCCCTGAAGATTCCCAAACTGAAGGACTGCAAATATCATCTGACAGATGGACCAAAGGGTGAGAATTCCATGATATTCCTGACTGAGGGTGATTCTGCTTCCGGCTCAATGGTCTCTTCCCGTGATGTGCTGACCCAGGCTATATTCTCCCTGCGTGGAAAGCCTCTGAATGTGTTCGGAAAAGAACGCACCGAAATATATAAGAACGAAGAGTTCTATAATATGACTATGGCTCTTGGTGTTGAAAACAGCATGGAAAATCTGCGGTATGGCAAGATCGTCATAGCCACTGATGCAGATAACGACGGATTTCATATCAGAAATCTGCTGCTGACTTTTTTCCTCAGTTTTTATGAAGAGCTGGTACTTTCAGGGAGAGTCTACATTCTGGAGACTCCGCTTTTCCGTGTCAGGAACAAACAGGAGATCAGATACTGTTACAGCGAGCAGGAGCGTGATGCTGCGGCTAAAGTCATATCATCACCGGAGATCACCAGATTCAAGGGACTTGGAGAGATCTCACCTAAGGAATTCGGACAGTTCATCGGTTCTGGCATCAAACTGGTGCAGGTGAGTGTGCAGAATCTGAAGAGCATTCCTGAGATCCTGGATTTCTATATGGGAAACAATACCCCTAAACGCAAAGATTTTATTATGGAGAATCTGATCTGATGGCATCATATTATATAGATACCCTTTTCAACCAGAACTTTCTGGAATATGCATCATATGTGATCAAGGACCGGGCTATCCCTCATCTTAATGATGGTCTGAAACCTGTGCAGCGGCGTATCCTCCATTCTCTCTTCGAGCGGGATGACGGAAAATTCATCAAGGTGGCCAATATCGTGGGACACTGCATGCAGTATCATCCTCACGGAGATGCCTCTATCTGCAGTGCGCTGGTGGTGCTGGCCAACAAGGATATGTTCATTGAGAAACAGGGCAACTTCGGAAATATGTATACTGGCGATGAGGCTTCTGCTGCCAGATATATTGAGTGCCGTCTGCTGCCTTTGGCCCGCGATGTGCTTTATAATCCTGAGCTGACAGAATATGAGCCATCCTATGACGGACGCAGCAAGGAGCCTGTGTTCTTCCCTGCCAAGATTCCAGTGGTGCTGATCATGGGAGCCGAGGGCATTGCCGTAGGTATGTCCACTAAGATCCTGCCGCATAATTTCAATGAGGTGCTGGATGCCATGGTGCAGTCACTTCAGGGTGAGGTTCCTGTCATTTATCCTGATTTCCCTACCGGAGGACTCATAGATGTGTCCGGCTACGAGGATGGAAACGGCAGGGTGCTGTGCCGTGCGAAACTTGATATTTCAGATCCAAAAAAAATCGTCATACGGGAGCTTCCTTTCGGGCAGACCACAGAGACTCTCATTGACTCCATAGAAAAGGCTGTCAAGAAAGGCAAATTCAAGGTTGCCTCCATAAATGATTTTACGACAGATAAGGTCGAGATAGAGATAAAGCTGCCCCGTGGTGTTCAGGCTGCGGATGTGGCAGATTCCCTGTATGCCTTCACCGAGTGTGAGAGCTCTATTTCCGTGAATCTTCTGGTCATAAAAGATAAAAAACCTGTGCAGATGTCAGTTGCGGAGGTCATCAGATATCAGTCTGAACAGCTGCTGTCGATCTTGGAACGGGAACTTCTGCTGGAACAGTCAAAGTTGCTGGAAAAACTTTATGCCAGAACTCTTGAGCGGATCTTTATCGAGGAGCGCATTTACAAGGCTATTGAGACCATGAAGACCAGGGAGACGGTCAACAGAGCGGTGAAGGACGGATTCATACCGTTTGCAGCTGAACTGGCCAGACCTCTCACAGATGATGATGTGGAGATGCTTCTGAAGATTCCTATCAGGCGTATTTCTCTGTACGATATGAACAAAGCCAAGAAGGAAATTGCCGAAATCAATGCACGGCTCAGGCAGATAAAGGCATTGCTGAAGAATCTTACCGGTTATGCCATTGATTTTATCCGCGGGCTGAAGGAAAAATACGGCGGGCTTTATCCACGCAGGACTGAGATCACCAGATACAGTCAGGTGGATGTGCGTGAGGTTGCACAGAAGAACCTGAAACTGCGGTATGATGCAGAGACCGGTTATCTGGGGTATGGACTGCAGAACGGAGATGTGCTTCTTGAAATGTCAGATTATGACAAGATCCTCTTTATGAAAAAAAATGGCACATACACAATAGTGAATGCACCGGAGAAAATTTTTGTGGATAAGGGACTCCTGCATTGCAGCCTTGTTGACAAGGACAGCATGGCAGACACCATATACACACTTGTTTATCAGACTCCGGACAAAAAGCATGTCTGCATCAAGCGGTTCACAGTGGAGAAGTTCATAATTGACAAGAGTTATCTTTTCCTGCCGGACGGGTGCAAGATCCTTCTTTTCACTGACCGACAGAGCGGATTCATATCTGTGAACTACAAGCCGCAGCCTAAGATGAGAGTTCTGGAAGAGACTTTCAATATTGAGGATTATCATGTGAAAGGATATAAGGCTGCCGGTGTCCGGATGACTTCAAAGGCAATTAAAAACATAAAATTTTCTCTGAAAAAAAAGGAGAAAACGCCTGAGGAAGAGGGGCTGCTTTTCTGAAGAAGTTCAAAATAATTAGTTAGATAAATTAAATAATTCTCATTTTTTCAGTTGACAGATGAAAAAACTTGTTATAGATTTTTCTTTGTGGTTTTTTGTGGCCACCAAAATGGAGAATTTAATGAAAAAGATAATATGTATGCTGGTGTTTGTTTTTGCAGCCGTGTCGCTTTTTGCCGGTGGTACAGAAAATAAATTGAACCAAAGCCCTGGATATTCAAGATTCCCGGCAAAAAATACGGAGACCAGGAAACCTGATGCCGTCTTCTTCAATCCGGCTGGAACTGCCCTGATGGAGGACGGCCTTTATTTTGCCCTGGGAAATCAGTTCATTTACAAAAAATATACAAATGTTTATGCGGGAAAGGATTATGTGACTGATGAGCCTTCCCTTATCTTCCCTGATCTGGATATTGTCTGGAAGCATGACGATCTGGCTCTTTTCACCGGATTCAATATGTTTGCCGGTGGCGGCGGCCTGGAATGGGAAGATGGAAATGCCTTTACTGTTCAGAGGCTGGGAGAGATCGGTTCTTCTGTTGGTTTTCCCGAACTGAGAAAGCTGAGACATGATATGACTCTGTTCTCTGTGGTTTACGGCAATATGACTGGAATGGCGCATACTTTCCTGGATGACAGGCTTTCTGTGGCTGTTGCAGGAAAGATCCTTTATGGATATCAGACTTCCAAAGTCACCATGAAAGATAAGATTCCTGTCGGTCCGATCTCACAGCTTCTGGGAAATGACAATGTGTTGGCAGATACCAAGGCTACAGGAATGGGATTCGGAGCTGTTTTCGGCATCGATTACAAACCTGTGCCGGAGTGGACTTTTGCTGCCACATATCATACACAGACAGTAGTCAACTTTGAATATAAAAAGGCTGATGGTGTCGGAGCCTCCATGCTGGGTGCAAAGAAAGGGGAAAAATTCGATTATAACATTCCTGCATTCCTTGCTTTGGGTGCCGGATGGCAAGTGTGTGATCCTCTGTTCCTGGCCGTTGGAGCCAATTACTATTTCAACAGACAGGCAGATTATGATTATCATGATGCCTGGGAGATCAATTTTGCCGGTGAGTACAGATTCAATAAATATATTGCGGCCAGCCTTGGCGGTTTTTACTCTAATGTGGGTACAAACGGAAAGGACAGCGGAAACAATTATTTCAACCCGGTTCTCAACAGCATGACATACTGCGGCGGTATGGAAGTTGATTTCTGTGACCGCTTCTCAATAGACTTGGGCGGTTTCTATACCCAGTATTTTGCCGAACACTGGCATGGTGCAAAGATCAAAAAGCTGATCTGGGAAATTTCTTTGGGATTCACATACAAAATGTTCTGAGCTGACAGTTTCTGTATTGCATAAGTATGCACACGGTGGTATAATTATGCAATATGGAAAAACAGGCCAGACTTACATTGATCAGACATCTGATCGCAGACAACAACATCCAGAATCAGGAGCAGCTTCAGGCTTTACTTCTGAAACATGATGTGGTCGTCACTCAGGCCACACTGTCCAGAGATCTTAAATTTCTGAAGGTAGGGAAAGTGCACCGTCCGTCGGGATATTGCTATTCTGTCAATGAGGATGAGTTGCGGAGATCTTCTGCCGAATATTTCATCAATGATATAAGCCGCGGATTCCTGTCCATGGATTTCTCAGGCAATATGGGGGTCATCAGGACTCTGCCGGGATATGCCAACACTGTGGCTGTGGCGTTCGACAATCTGGAGCTGGAGGAGATCCTGGGGACAGTGGCTGGAGATGACACTGTTATTTTCGTTATAAAAGAAGGAATTACAAAAGAAAAACTCAGGGAAATTTTCAAGGAGAAATTTCCTTCATTGGATATTTAATCAAGATATAATTTGGAGTAGTTATGAAAGCAGTTATTTTGGGAACAACCGGATATACAGGAATGCTTCTGCTGAGACTTCTGGCAGATCATCCTGATGTGGATGAGATCATTCCTGTATCATCATCAAAATATGGCAATCCTGCAGCATCAGTGGATCCTGGTATCGGAAAATCCATTCAGTCCAAGACTGGGCTGGTGAACGGCAAGCTGGTGACTCTGGAAGAGGCTGTGGCATTGAAGCCCGATGTAGTATTTGCCGGACTTCCTCATCTGGAATCAGCAAAGATATGTGAGCCTTTTTTCGGAAAAAGTGTGGTCATCGACCTTTCTGCTGATTTCAGGATCAAGGATCATGAGCTTTTTGCCAGAGCTTATGGACAGAATCCTCCTCGTCCTGACCTGCTGCCTCAGAGCGTGTATGGTCTGTGCGAGATCTATCCTGAGGATATAAAGAGAGCCGACATCATAGCAAATCCTGGATGTTATCCTACATGTACACTGCTGCCGATCATTCCGCTGGCAAAGAACGGTCTGCTGAAGGGCAAGATCATTGCAAATGCACTGTCAGGCATCTCAGGATCCGGACGCAAAGCCAAACTTCAGAGTCTTTTCTGCGAGCGTACTGAGAATACCTGTGCATATCTGCCTGGTCAGACTCACCGCCATTTTACAGAGATATTGAGTCAGATCTCAAACTTTGACTCATCACTGGATCTGTTCTTCACTCCGCACTTGGTTCCTTTGAAGCGCGGTATGGAGGTGACAACTGTGATCGAACTGGCAAAACCTGTGACAGAAGCAGAGATCGGAAAGATATATGAAGATTTCTACGGAGACAAACCATTTGTGAATCTGGTTCCTGGCACATTGCCTGAAAGTAAGAATGTGTGGGGTTCCAACCGCTGTGATATCGGCTGGCAGGTTCAGGGCAGCACGATCCTGCTGTTCTCTGTCATTGATAATCTGGTGAAGGGTGCTTCCGGCCAGGCTGTTCAGAATATGAACATCCGTTTCGGTTTTAAGGAGACTGCCGGTCTCTCACTGTATGGGGAACTCTGATGAAAGATATAGTTGTTGTCAAAACCGGAGGAAAAGCTGCCTCTGATACAGCCTCCATGGCTGCTCTCTTCAGAGAGATGAAAGCTCTGGGAGATAAATATTCCTTTATCCTGGTGCATGGCGGCGGAGCTGAGCTGACCAGAATCAGCAAGATATTCAATCTGGAGCCTGTGTTCAAAGACGGTGTCAGACTGACCACACCTCCTGAGATGGAAGTGGCTGATATGGTGCTGGCTGGCAAGATGAACAAAGAGCTGGTTCGGCTGGGAAATATTTCTGGCTGCAAGGCTGTCGGTATGTGTGGCTGTGATGGCATGATCTTCACCGGCAGGGCAGTAAGTGAGATTTCCCATACAGGAAAGGTTTCAGGTGTGGATCCTTCTCTGCTGGCACTGCTGCTGGAAAATGGATATCTTCCAGTCGTGTCATCAGTTTCCATGGAGAATGGCGGTAAGGCGCTGAACATCAATGCAGACGAGGCTGCACTGGCTGTGTCTCAGGCTATGAAGGCTGCCAAACTGTTCTTTATTTCCGATATTCCGGGGGTCATGAAAGATGGGAAGGTCATCAGCCTGCTGACCAAAAGCCAGTCTGAGACAGAGATCGCATCCGGGGTTATTTCCGGCGGCATGATTCCTAAGGTGAATTCTTCTGTGAAAGCACTGGAGAACGGTGTCCGGGAGATCAGTATCGGAGAGTACAAGGCTCAGGGTGACCTGGAGAAGACCATAGAGAGAAAAATAGGAACAAGTATTGTTCTTTAAGGAGATATAAATGATACCGCAGAATATTATCTACAATGCAGCATACCCAAGAAGCTACGGCAATGAATTCACACTTTTTGACCATGGCGAGGGATGCTATATATATGATGTTATCGGCAAGAAGTATTTGGATTTCGGTTCTGGAATTGCTGTCAATTCTCTGGGATATGGCAGAGAGGATCTGGCCAAGGCTGCTTATGAGCAGATGAAGAAGATCCCGCATACCTCAAATCTGTACACTTCTGAAGCCACACTGCTGCTGGCAGACAAACTCACATCCTTCGGAAATTTCTCAGCTGTTCATTTCGGAAACAGCGGAACAGAGGCCAATGAGGCTGCCATAAAGTTTGCCCGCCTTTATTCAAAAAGAAAGAAAGGAAACGGAAATCATAAGATCATAGCATTCGAGTGCGGATTCCATGGCCGTTCCATGGGTGCTCTTTCCTGCACATACAATCCGCATTACCGTGAGGACTGCGAGCCACTGGTACCTGGCGTGGAGTTCCTGCCATATAATGACGTGGAGACATTGAAAAAAACAGTGAACAGCACTTATGCTGCCATCATTGTGGAGGTGATCCAGGGGGAGGGCGGTCTCCGCTGCATGACTCCTGAGTTTGCCGAGGCGCTGAACCAGGTTTGTGCAGCCAATGATGTGCTGCTTATTGCCGATGAGGTTCAGACAGGACTGGCCAGAACCGGCTATCCTTTCGCTTCAGGTATGGTGAACCTGAATCCTGATATCATCACACTGGCCAAACCGCTGGGTGGTGGTCTGCCGCTTTCTGCCACACTTATTCCGGAGAAAGTCAACGAACTTCTCCAGCCGGGCGATCACGGATCGACTTTCGGAGGAAACCCTGTGGCATGTGCTGTTGCCAACCAGGTGCTGGAAGTGCTGCTGTTCCCGCCTTTCCTCTTTGAGGTCATGGAGAAGGGAAATTATCTGAAGAAGAAGATCCAGGAGCTGAAGTCAAGATTCAGCTGTATCGGTGAGCTCAAGGGTGCCGGTATGCTCCAGGGCTTTGAGGTGAACACACCTGCCGGTTATGATGGAGATCTCTCCAAGGATCTGATCAAGAAATGCCGCGAGAACGGACTTCTTCTGCTCCGCTCTGGTGTGAATGTGATCAGACTGGCCCCTCCGCTGGTGATCTCTGAGAAAGAGCTGGATGAAGGATTTGACATTATCGCAAAATGCATGGAAAATAAACTTAAATAAGGAGATATATTATGGCTTGCAATAGATGTAAAAAAAGCAAGAAAGAGAAAATTATTCTTGCATATTCCGGTGGACTTGATACAACAGTTATCATTCCATGGCTGAAAGAGAATTATGATTATGATGTCATTGCTGTCTGCATTGATGTGGGACAGGGCGACAACTGGCCTGTTATCAAGGAAAGAGCTCTGAAGACAGGTGCTTCCGCATGTTATGTCGTGGATGCCCGCCAGGAATATATTGAGGAATATATCTGGCCTGCACTGAAGGCTAACTGCGTTTATGAGGATCAGTATCTGCTGGGAACATCAACAGCACGTCCGCTTATCGGAAAGATTCTTGTTGAATATGCACGCCAGGAAGGAGCTGTTGCGATCTGTCACGGAGCTACCGGAAAGGGAAATGACCAGATCCGTTTTGAGCTGGCGATCAAAGCATTCGCTCCTGACCTGAAAGTGATCGCAGCATGGAGAGATGACAAATGGAACATGGACAGCCGCGATGCTGAGATCAAGTTCCTTGAGGACAGAGGACTGGAAGTTCCTATGAAGAAGGATCAGTCATACAGCCGTGATGAGAATATCTGGCACCTGTCACATGAGGGACTGGAACTGGAGAAGACAGAGAACGAGCCTAACTATAAGCATATGCTGCAGAACACAGTTTGCCCGGAAGAGGCACCTGAGGCTGGCGAATATGTCAAGATCGAGTTTGAGAAGGGTATTCCTGTAAGTGTCAACGGAGTAAGAATGAACGGTCTGGATCTGATGCTGGAACTGAACAAGATCGGCGGAAGAAACGGTGTTGGACTGGTGGATATCTGTGAGAACCGCTGTGTAGGAATGAAGAGCCGCGGCGTTTATGAGACACCGGGTGGAGCGATCCTTTATGCCGCACACGAAATGATTGATCATCTGTGCCTTGACAGGGACACATACCATTATAAGCAGCAGATTTCCCTGAGAATGAGCGAGCTTATCTATGACGGCAAGTGGTTCACAACATTGATGGACGCATGTATGGCATTCATTGACAAGACACAGGAGACATGCACAGGCTGGGTGAATCTGAAACTGTACAAAGGCTCCATCCGCGGTGCAGGCTCATACTCAAAGTACAGTCTGTACAATGAGAGCATTGCATCTTTCACAACCGGAGAACTCTATAACCACAAGGATGCACAGGGCTTCATCACACTGTTCGGTCTGCCTCTGAAAGTGCGCGCACTTATGGAACAGCAGAACGGAGAAGGTCAGGCTATCCTGAAGAACAAGAACTTTAAGAAGAGACCTACTGAGTGATAATGCCACTCTGATCGTTGTTTGAAAAGGCTTCTCTGAAAAGGGAAGCCCTTTTATTGGCAGATTTCAACTTGAAAAAATAAGCAGACAGTACCTAGATCATACAGGAGTGAAATTTATGCATATCCGTCTTGAATCACTTATACACACATATGGTGATGTGCATGCGGTTCAGAATGTCAGCCTTGATATACCTTCTAATGCTATTTTCGGTATTATCGGAAGGAGCGGTTCCGGCAAGTCAGTTCTTATCCGCCTGATAAGCCTGCTGGAAAAGCCTGATGATGGAGCTGTCTACTACGATGATGAACGGGTGGATGATCTTCCCGATGATGAGCTTATCCTGCGCCGCCGCAGAATAGGTATTGTCTTTCAGAATATCAACCTGTTCAACTCACGTACTGCTGCGAAAAATATTGCATATCCACTTGAGATATGTGGGATGCCGAAAGACAGGATAAAAGCGCGTGTTGCAGAACTGCTTGAACTTGTCGGGCTTGCAGACCGTGGCAATGCCCAGATCAGCACGCTTTCAGGAGGGCAGAAACAGCGTATCGCAATTGCTCGTGCTCTGGCAAACAACCCAGATATACTGTTCTGTGATGAGGCTACCAGTGCGCTTGATCCGCAGACGAGCCGTTCGATCTTTGAACTGATATGTGATATCCAGAAAAAAATGAATCTCACGGTTGTTCTGGTCACTCATAAGATGGCGGTCGTCCGTGATGTCTGCTCGTATGTAGCGGTCATTGATTCTGGCAAGGTTGTGGAGTGTGGTTCTGTCGTCGGTATTTTCGCTCATCCTAAGGCAGATATAACCAAAGATTTCATCGCTGATCTTCCTGCAAGACCAGATCCAAAAGATACAGGGAGAACTGAGAATGTCTGATATTCAGATGATCGTCTCGCTGGTTGGTGCTGCGACTGTACAGACTATTGTTATGGTTTTCTTTTCAATGGTATTCTCACTTATTCTGGGATTGCCGCTGGGAATTCTGCTCTGTGTGACTGATCCAGCCGTAGGTATCATGCCGAAGCCAGTACTTAACCAGATACTGACCCGTATTGTCAATGTCCTGCGTTCATTTCCGTTTATTATTCTTATGATCCTTCTGTTCCCTCTGTCCCGTATCATCGTAGGAACCAGTATCGGAACAGGAGCTGCTATTGTGCCGCTGTCAATTGCTGCAGTGCCATTCGTAGCCCGTGTCATTGAGACGGCACTGAAAGAGGTGAATCCGGAAGTAGTTCAGGCGGCGCGTGCGATGGGTTCTACAAATATGCAGATAATAATTAAGGTCCTGCTGCCTGAGAGTATGCCTTCACTGGTGGCTGGCATTACATTGACTGTCATCAATCTGATAGGATATTCTGCTATGGCAGGAGCCATCGGCGGAGGTGGTCTGGGTGATCTGGCCATACGGTATGGTTATCAGCGGTTCCGTACAGATATTATGATCGTTGCGGTCATCGTTATTCTTGTTATGGTTGAAGCCATACAGATAATAGGCACCAAAATAAGTACAGATTTTATGAACCACCGCTGACAAAGGAGATGTGATGAGACGATTTTTTCTTATAAGTGTGATTTTTCTGATGACGATGGTTTTTCTTGCATGTGGAAAGAAGGCTGATTCCAATGTTCTGACAGTCGGTGCGACACCGGAACCCCATGCTGCTATGCTTAAACTTATTGCTGATGATCTTAAGGCTGAGGGCATCACACTCAAGATCGTTGAATTCACCGATTATGTCACACCGAACAGAGCTCTTGAGGATGGACAGCTTGATGCCAACTTCTTCCAGCATCTTCCGTATATGAAGGATCAGAACCGGGAAATGGGATATCATCTGGTGAATGCAGGCAGTACTCATATCGAGCCTATTGCTCTATATTCAAAGAAGATAAGCAGTCTTGCTGACCTGGCTGACGGTGCAACGATTGTGATTCCTAACGATCCGACCAATGAGGGGCGTGCGTTGCTTCTGCTGCAGAGTGCCGGTCTGATCACAATGGATCCATCGGCCAATATCATGTCAACTTCTTTTGACATTGTCTCCAATCCTAAAAAACTGAAGTTCTCTGAAATTGAAGCTGCTTCCCTGCCGCGTATCCTTCCTGATGTGGATGCTGCCATCATCAACGGAAACTATGCTATTCCTGCAGGATTGAGTGTGCGGAATGACAGCCTGTTTGTGGAAGATTCCAGTTCCCCGTTCGTGAACATTGTTGCAGTCAGGGAAGAAAAGGCGAATGATCCGCGCATTCTGGCACTGGTAAATGCCCTCAGAAGTCAGAAAATCAGAGATTATATCTCCAGAACATATCCTGACGGAGAAGTTGTTCCGGCATTCTGATCTGTCTCTGTCGTTGACAGCCGCGGCGATATTTATAAATGATTACTGTCTGATATCAGAATATATGTCGTTTCAATTCCTGGTAAAATTTTCCATAAAAGATGGTTTGAGAATCCTGAATAATAGGGAAATAATTGAACTGGTTGCGAAGTATTGCCTGTAAGCCAATGATTATTATATGTTCACTTTGCCTGTTTTCTCCCGGCTTGTACAGGATCTGGTTTTATAAGGCTGACTGCTACGAAAACAACGGCTCCTACTATGCATGGAAATAATCCTCCTACCGATGGAACCGGAACTCCCAGACAGTCAAGTGTCACACATATTATACCAGCAACAGATGAGGCGGAAGCTCCCAGGGCTGAGGCTTTTCTGAACAGGATTCCGCCGATGAAAGGCACGAAGCAGGCTGCCGCAAGAAAGCTGTAGAATATATTCAGTACATCGAGAATTGCTGTTGCATGCAGTGCCATGATCACGGCCAGAACTGTGATTCCGGCATTCATAGCCAGAGACATTGCCTGCAGCTGTTTTTCCCGGAAGTTCTTTTTGCATGTCTTCTGGAGAAAATCACATATTATGACAGTATCTATTGTAGAATAACAGCATGCTATTGTGGACATGACTGCGGCCAGGACAGCAACGACTATTGATGCTGATATCAGCTTGGGAAGTTCAGTAAGGACTACAGAAAAGAATACCATGTCATTGGATATTCCGTATTTTACGGCTCCATACACACCGATGAAGGCAGGCATGACGGCAAGAGGTATCATGATGAAAAATGATATCAGGTGAGAGACTTTGACAGCTTCCGCACTTTTCGCAGTTCCTATGCGGACAAACATTTCCTGACTGGTGACCATGCTCAGCAGCAGTGGGGTCACCATGGCCAGAAAGCCCATCATGCTCAGTCCGCTGAAATCAAGAGCACCTGCCGGGGCTGTTCCTGCTGCGATTCCAGCCCTGATGACATCTATGCCGTTATTGGCGATTATAACGATTGTTGTCAGTACCAACCCTATTATGATTATGACTATCTGTACTGCTGAAGTTGCATATGCTCCCCATATACCTGCAAACTGTGCGTAGAAGAATACTACCACGGCAATTATGATAGTTCCTATGGTACTGTTCAGGCCAAGTACATCAAACAGCGCCTTGCCTGCTATGAGCTGCACTCCGAAGATTCCCACATATGAGAACATGGTGGCAATGACATAGATCACACCGGGAACCTCGCTGTGATATCTTTCTTTTGTGTACTCAGCCAGAGATCCGTACTTATGCTTATAAATAAAACTTGCCAGAAATACTGTCACCAGTGCAGTGCATGCACATGACAATCCGTATGCTGAACCGGCCAGTCCTACCAATGAACCTTTGCCTGCCCCGCCGACGACGAAACCATTTCCGATATTGGAACCGATACAGCTTCCCGCAAGCAGAATGATACCTCCACGTTTTCCCATATCAATGGAACTGCTGAAGTCCTTTGAATAGCGGTGGCCGAATACTCCGATTCCGATCATGAAAAGGAGGTATACACTGAGCATTATCATTATTAATTGCATGACAGTACTTCTCCGATAAGAATTAAATTCATTTCATATTAACATATTATCATTGTTATTTCTATAAATATTATTGAATTGAGAGTATGAACAACCCATACAGGTCATCGGCTCCCTGTATGCGCGGATGGTTCTCACCGCCGCCGTTGGTGCTGCGGCACATTTCCGCATAGGCTTCCTCGCCTGCCATTATGAGATCAAATGGTGCTATGGGATATCCGTATTCTGTGCTGATGCGGCAGAAGTCTGATACTGAGTTGTCGCTGTCCTTTGTTGCCAGCAGTTTCTGTCTCAATGCCCCGTCTTTTTTTACCAGCTCATACAGCCTGTCAAGTGTTTCCTGTGGTGTCATGTCCTAACAATATGGCACTTCTGTATTTTTTGCAAGGGTATGATCAGAATGGGTTTTCAGGATGTTATTTATTTAATAAGATATGACTATGAAGAATAGATTTGTTCAGCTTGTGCTTCTGACTTCTGTGATTTTCATCTTTTGGGTGGGGGGCTGTTCGAACAGCTGTGATGAAGGGCAGTGTCATGCATTGACTGTTTATACATTGCAGCCATGGTATGATGAGCTGACTGAATTTCGTGATGATGTGATTCCCCTGCCTGGCGGGATAGAGAATGATTCAGAACTTCCTGTTGTTGCCGGAGAATTTCTTGCTGATGTGATACCGGACTGTGTATATCCGGATAAAATGGCTGTCAAAAATGAAGTTCTCACAAAAGAACATTTTAAAGCCATGGGAAGGAATCAGATCGTAATGTTCCAGGGGCATGGTTCTTATGAGGAGGGGATCGGCTCTGTACTATGGAATAAGAACTGGTGGGACTGGAACAAAGAGGAAAGTGATCCTGCCTTCAGGCGTGAGGTGGAAGCGGGACGTATCGTGAATTCTGAATTTAATGAGGCATATACAGAGAAATTCATCCGAAAATACTGTGGCAATTTGAAAGGTTCCATCATATATATGGGACAGTGTCTCAGCTGTAAGGATGAGATACTTGCCCAGGCTTTTCTGGATAAGGGTGCTGTGGCTGTCATAGGAAATACTGATGCTATCCAGACCCGTTATGGAGATATAATGCAGTATACGGTGATAACTAGTCTGGCGCATATCAATCCGGTCACAAAGGATTATTATACAATAGGTGAGGCACTTAAGGAGGCTCAGCGGATATATGGTGAAGATGAACTGGAACGGTATCCTTTTGCCAATGGTGCCAAACCTGTGATCTATGGAAATGCTTCATACAGGATCGCAACAGTCAGAAAATAATGAAATTTTTTTATCTGTAGCATTATTTGACACACCATATGTGCTATACTTATTTTACTGATGCAGAATCAGCACGAGGGGACGGAATTGGCTGTAGTACTTGATGATGAGAAAGAACGTCGGAGAAAATTAGCTGTCAGCGTGCTTCTTGAATATGACGGAAACAAGATCGCAGCCATAAAGCGCTTTATGGAACGGTTCGATGTGGATATAGATAAAGCGCGGGAATATATAAACTGGGCTGAGGCTAAGATCCTCGGACAGCCTATGCCGCCAACTCCCGATATGATGTCTTCTTATGATGAGACTGACGAACCAGACAATGAGACCGCTGTCAGTGTAGATCCGGATATGACACCAGCTGTGAGAATCGATGCTCAGAAAAGCAAGCAAACCGGTGGTGGCTTTGATGAGACTGCTAGATGTTTTGGTTCCATTATCAGATTTTGTTTCAAAGCTTTTCTCTTGTTCTGTAAGGTTGGATTTTTTCTTTTATTGCTGCCATTCAGGGTGATTTTGGCGTTCATACTCGTTGATAGGCTGGACAACCACTTTAACAAAAAACAGGATGACTGGTGGAACTGGCTTTAGTGTATATTTCAGCGGATCAATGCCTTGGGTGATCTGCCTATAAGATCCCTGCGTCCTGCCAGGATCAGTGCTTTGCGTACTTTTTCCCTGTTCTCCGGCTTGTGGAAATGGAGCAGAGCACGCTGCATATTCTTCTCCTCCTCTGTCCCCGGCACATATACTTTCTTCATTGTCAGCGGATCATAACCGGTATAATACATGCAGGTGGAAACAGTTCCTGGGGTAGGATAGAAATCCTGCACCTGGTCTGGTATGAACTTCTCATCCCGGAGGAATTCTGCCAGTTCTATTGCTGCCTTCAGGTCGCTGCCGGGATGTGAGGATATGAGGTATGGGATAAGATATTGTTTTTTCCCTATCCGCTCATTTTCCTCTTTGAACATCTTCTCAAATTTTCTGTAGACTTCCGGCCGTGGCTTGCCCATCAGATCCAGCACTCTGGCGCAGATATGTTCCGGTGCTATCTTCAGCTGTCCGCTTATGTGGTGTTGGCACAGCTCATGGAAAAATTCCTGGCTGCTGTCGGAGAGCAGATAATCAAAACGGATTCCAGACTTGATGAATACTTTTTTTATTCCAGGTATTGCCTTGAGCTTTCTGAGCAGTTCCAGATAATCCTCATGGCTTACCTTCATGTTTGGGCATGGCTTGGGAAAAAGGCATCTTCTGTCCTGACATGCTCCTGATTTCAGCTGCTTGTCGCAGGCAGGCTGCCGGAAATTGGCTGTAGGACCTCCCACGTCATTTATGTATCCCTTGAAATTCGGTTTCTTTGTCAGCCTGATTGCCTCGTCTATTATTGATTGATGGCTTCTGGCCTGAATGATCCTTCCCTGGTGGAATGTAAGGGCACAGAAATTGCAGCTGCCGAAACAGCCTCTGGCACTTATGAGACTGAATTCCACTTCCTTTATGGCCGGTACACCTCCATCTTTCTCATAGCATGGATGATATGTGCCCATATATGGCAGTGCATATACTCTGTCCATTTCCTCTGTTGTGAGGATTTTTGCGGGAGGGTTCTGGATCATATACTGGGTACCGGTTTTCTCAACCAGCATCTTGGCTGAGAATGGGTCTGTATTTCTGTACTGGATCGCAAAGCTCTTGGCAAAAGTTTTTTTGTCTGCCAGATCTTCCTCATATGATGGCAATGTTATGAGATCACCTTCCGGGAGCTGTGAGCTTTTGACCACTGTCCCCCGGATGTCTTTCATATTTTTTATCTCCTCTCCTGCTTTGATGCGGCGGGAGATCTCCCAGAAAGGATTCTCACCCATGCCATAGATCAGCATGTCTGCCTTGGAATCTGTCAGTATGGATCGGCGGAGTGAATCTGACCAGTAGTCGTAGTGGGAGAGTCTCCGGAGAGATGCTTCGATTCCTCCGATGATGATAGGGATGCCCTTGTATGCCTGCTTGGCCAAGGATGTATATACGATGATGGCTCTGTCCGGTCTCTTTCCTGCTATACCGCCAGGTGAGTACTGGTCTTTGCTACGGCGCTTGCTCTTTGATGAGAAATTTGCCACCATGGAATCCACATTTCCTGCATTTATCAGAAATGCCAGCTTCGGACGTCCCAGTGTCTTCACTGACTCAGGATCCTTCCAGTCAGGCTGAGGTATGATTCCTACCCTGAAACCTTCTGCTTCCAGCACTCTGGATACAATGGCAGTTCCGAAAGAAGGGTGATCCACATAGGCATCACCTGTAATTATGGCAAAATCAACAGAATCCCATCCTCTATTATGCATGTCTTCTTCTGAAATCGGCAGAAAATCTCTCATATTGTCACCTGTTGAAAATCTATATCACTTTCAGAACAATGGCAACTGTTGTTTCAGGGTTGATTTACACTTCTGTTGATTGTAGAATGGAACCATGAGTTTAGAAATTACCCATCAGACATTTGCTGACAGACCTGATGCTGCTGAGATCGATCTGACCGGAACCATGGAGATTGCCGATGTGGAGTTCTTCCAGAGCCAGATCATGGATTTTATCAATGATGGCCATGTCCATCTGATCTTTGACTGTGCGGCTCTTGAGTCCATGGACAGCATGGGACTGGGATCCATGGCTTATATCCGGAAAACTCTTGATGTGAAAGGTGGCGATATGAAATTTCAGAACCTGTCTGATTCCATAAAGAATATGTTCATCAATCTTGGATTCGGTGATTTTCTTGATGAGTCTGCCTTTCCTATGGCTGTGGTGTGCCTGCAGTGCGGCAGAAAGCTGAAATGCCCCGGGCATGGCAGATTCCGCTGCCCGGAGTGTAAGAATATACTGGTTATTTAGTCTCTTTCTCTTCGTCTTCTTTCTGAAGAGGGAAGCCCTGAACCATCTCGTCGCTGTATGCTTCTCTGATATCTGTGACTTTGATGTCAAAGAAAAGAGGTTTGCCTGCCAGCGGATGATTGGCGTCGACTACAACTGAATTTTCTTTTATTTCTTTTACTGTAAGGATATATGATACATCATCAACTACTGTCTCAAATTCCATTCCAACTTTGATGTCAGCCTTGTTCTCCTCTGTGCCGTTGGTGAAATTTTCTTTCGGAAGTGAAAAAATCATGTTCTCATCCCTGTTTCCGTAACCTTTTTCCGGTGGAACTGCCACAGAAAGTGTGTCTCCTACTTTCTTGCCCTCCAGTGCTTCTTCCAGACCTGGCACCAGATTCTTGAATCCGTGGAGGTATGTCAGTGACATGTTCTGGTCGAGGATGTCACCTGTCTCATTTTTCAATGTGTATTCAATTGTGACTACTTTTTTTCTCTCAATGATCTTTGTATTTGTATTTTCCATAATTGTCTCCTGAATTATTATCTTTTAAGTGCCATTGCACAGATTTTCTCGCACAGATCTCCGAAAGAGATTCCCATTTTTGCCGCAGACTGGGGGAGCAGACTGGTGGCTGTCATACCTGGCAGAGTATTGATCTCCAGCACATAAATCTCGCCTTCCGGTGTCATCCTCAGATCGACTCTGCAGTAATTCTCGATTTTTGCTGCTTTGGCTGCAGCCAGTGCTATGGAACGCATTCTGTCTGATACAGCACTGCTGAGAGGTGCCGGGAAGATCTCCTCTGCTCCGCCTGGCATATATTTGCTCTGGAAGTCAAAGATCTCTGAAAGCTTAGGAATTATCTCACCGACTGCCAGCGCCTGTCCGTCCAGGATGCCGACTGTGAATTCCCTGCCTGGAATGAACTTTTCAAGCATGACCTCTGTATCATATTTACAGGCTGTTTCCACAGCTTTCTGCAGATCCTCCTGTTTCTTCACAACAGTGAGTCCTACTGTGGAGCCCTCTTTGTTAGGCTTGACGATAAGAGGAAGGCCCAGTTTCCGGACTGCTGCATCCAGATCTGTGGGCATCATCAGCCATTCCGGAGTCGGAACTCCGTTTCTGACGAACATCATCTTTGAGATGTCCTTATCCATGCAGCATGCGCTCGGTGTGTGGGACGGACCTGTGTATGGAATGCCCATTATGTCCAGGAATCCCTGCATGGCACCATTTTCTCCCTTGCCGCCGTGAAGTGCCAGAAAGCATACATCTATATTTTTAAAGATTCCCTGTGCTATAAGCGGCAGAAGTCCTCCTGTCATCATCTTCAGGCTGTCTGTGTCCGGTGGCAGCGGCGGCACCTTGCTGCTGAGAAATGCCTCCTCGTCCTGTGGCTTTATAAGGCCGGTTGCGGTATCTATGGCAATGACATTGTGTCCTCTGTCCCTCAGAACTTTGAAAACCTGGGCAGCACTGGCGATGGAGACATCACGCTCTGAGCTCTGTCCCCCGAAAAGTACAGCTATATTCATTTCTTTATTCCCTCAACATATATCTTTTATGTTTAAAGTGAATGTATCAGATTTTTTTAATTCTGTTAATTACTTGCTAAAATATAAATTGAAAGATGTTTCTTATTATGATAGTCTCATAGAAGTAATTTTTTAAAATAGAGGTAAATATGGCTGTTTCTTCTCAGATAATCGAATCCATGAAAAATTCATCATGGATCCGCAAGATGTTTGAGGCAGGAGCCGAACTGGCAGCAAAAGTTGGTGCTGAGAATGTTTTCGACTTCACTCTGGGTAATCCTAATATAGAACCACCGGAGGAATTCCGGCAGAAGATCATTGATTATATCAATGCTCCCGGAAAGGGAAAGTTCGGATATATGGCTAATGCCGGATATGCTGATGTCCGTGAGAAAGTTGCCGCTTATGTGGGTGGCATAGAGAATGTGAAGATCCCGGCAGGGAATGTTATCATGACATGCGGTGCCGCAGGTGGAATGAACTCGATCCTGAAGACGATCCTAAATCCTGGCGACAATGTTATTGTAAGTGCTCCTTTCTTTGCTGAGTATACCGCTTATGTTGCCAACCACTGCGGAAAGCTGGTTGCTGTACCTTGCAAGGCAGATCTGGATCTGGATGTGGATGGATTGGAAAAGGCTATCAGCGGCAAGACTGTGGCAATGATAATGAATTCCCCGAACAACCCTTCCGGACGTGTCTATCCGGCAGAGACAGTCAGAAAGCTTGCAGCCATGCTGAGAAGAAAAAGTGCTGAGATCGGTCATGCGATTTATCTTATCAGCGATGAGCCATACAAGAAGATTATTTTTGACGGAAGGACAGTCCCTGGAACTTTTGCAGAATATGAGAATGCCATTATCTGTACATCTTTCTCCAAAGATCTTTCTATTCCTGGTCAGAGAATCGGATATACTGTAGTCAATCCGAAAGCTGAGGATGTTGAGACACTGATAAATGGAATCGTTCTCTGCACAAGAATTCTGGGATATGTCAATGCCCCTGCAATAATGCAGAAAGTTGTGGCAGATATGCTTGGAAAGAGTGTGGATATCAGTTTCTATGAGAAGAAGAGAGACAGAATATGTGAGATCCTGGGGAAGATCGGATATGAGTTTGTAAAGCCTGAGGGTGCTTTCTATCTGTTCCCTAAGGCTCCTGATGGAGATGATCTGAAGGCTGTGGAAGCTTTGAGAAATGAAAATATTCTGGTAGTTCCTGGCCGCGGATTCGGATGTCCTGGATATTTCAGGATCGCATTCTGTGTTTCCGATGCTGTGATCGAAGGTTCAGCTGCTGGCTTTGAGAGAGCTTTCAAAGCCATGAATAAATAATTTGGATATATAAGGAGTTGTCAAATGTCTGAATTGGTATTGTTGGGAGATGAGGCAGTTGCTCTGGGTGCCATCCATGCCGGACTTTCCGGTGCCTATGGTTATCCTGGAACACCATCATCTGAGATACTTGAATATCTTATAAATGAAGCAGAGAAGACAAAGGCTTTCCATGCTTCCTGGTGCAGCAATGAGAAGACTGCTTATGAGGATGCTCTTGGAACTTCTTTCGCAGGAAAGAGAGCAATTGTAACAATGAAGCATGTTGGTCTTAATGTGGCGGCTGATCCGTTCATGAACTCAGCACTGCTGAAGATCAATGGCGGTCTGGTTATCGTTGTGGCTGATGACCCTGGTATGCACTCATCACAGGGTGAGCAGGATTCTCGTTTCTTCGCTGATTTTGCCAAGGTTCCATGTTTCGAACCTACCAACCAGCAGGAAGCTTATGAGATGACCCGCGAGGCTTTCGATATTTCTGAAAAATACAAGGTGCCTGTGCTTATGAGAATGGTGACAAGACTGGCTCATTCCAGGGCTGTTATCACACCATGGGATAAGGTGAGGGCACAGAATCCGGTGAAACGTCCTGAAGATACAAAGGGATGGAGACTGCTTCCTGCCCTGGCACAGAAACTCTGGGTTGAACTGCTGGAGACAAACAAGGAGTTTGCAGCATATTCTGAACAGACACCATTCAATAAACTTACAATAAATCCTGACTGCAAGAAACTGGGTATCATCACAACAGGGCTGGGAAAGAACTATTTTGAAGAGAACCTGCCTGATATGGACTGCAAGCCTTCTCATCTGCATATCGGTTTCTATCCTGCTCCTGTGGAGAAGATCAGAAAACTGGCAGAAAATGTTGATAAGATTCTGGTTATAGAAGAAGGCTACCCTGTAATTGAAACAAGACTCCGCGGTATTCTGCCACAGAATATTGCCATTGAGGGAAAACTTGACGGTAAGGTTCCTATGACCGGAGAGCTGGATCCGGATGTTGTCAGACCTGCTCTTGGACTGAGCAGAATTCCTAGCCGGAAAGTTGAAGGTCTTCCTGGACGTCCTCCACAGCTGTGCCAGGGCTGTCCTCATGTTGATTCCTATGAGGCTATCAATCTGGCTGTCAAGGACTATCCGCAGCACATTGTGGCTTCTGATATCGGATGCTATTCACTTGGTGCCCTGCCACCATATTGTGCCATCGAGACGATCATCTGCATGGGTGCGTCCATCGGAACAGCACAGGGAGCTGCTGAAGCTGGTCTGAAACCTGCACTGGCTGTGATCGGTGACAGCACATTCTATCATTCCGGTCTTACAGGACTGGTCAATGCAGTTGCTGCCAATGCACCTATGACAGTCATTATCCTGGATAACTCAACTGTGGCTATGACCGGGGGACAGAGCACAATACTGCCATCCAGCAAACTGTATAATCTGGTCATCGGTCTTGGTGCTGATCCTGAGCATGTCAAAACTATTGTTCCTCTCAAGAAGAATCTGGAGGAGAATGCGGCCATAATCAAGAAAGAAATGGAATATGAGGGATTGTCTGTCATCATTTCTGTAAGGGAATGTCTGGAAGAGGCAAAACGCCGTATGAAAAGGGAGAGCTTGAAAAAATGAAATATGATATTATTCTTGCAGGTGTAGGCGGACAGGGAGTGCTTTCACTGGCTGCCATTATTGCCAAGGGTGCAATGAAGGATAACCTCCAGGTAAGACAGTCTGAGGTTCACGGAATGTCACAGAGAGGCGGTGCAGTCATGTCTCACCTCAGACTTTCTGATTCCGATATTTCCAGCGATCTGGTGCGCAAGGGAACTGCCGACCTGATCTTGGGTATGGAACCTATGGAAGTCCTCAGATATTCTGAGTTTCTGGCTCCTGACGGAGTTATCATCACAGCGAAAGAGCCATTTGTGAACATCCCTAATTATCCTGATGTTCAGTCAGTTTATGACAAGGTTGCCACATTCAAGGATTCAAGGCTTGTTGAGTCTGTGGCGCTGGCAAAGGCAGCTGGTAACGCAAAAGCTGTGAATATGGTCGTGATCGGTGCAGCTGCTTCTGTTCTTCCAGTGAAGGCAGAATCCCTTAAATGGGCTATCAGCGAGCTTTTCGCTGCCAAGGGAGCTGAGACCGTGGCTAAGAACCTGAAGGCTTTTGACTTAGGACTTAAGAAATAATTTCTGATCTGTTTTGTTTATACAGGCCGGCACAGGAAGTGCCGGCTTTTTTATTTTAAAGATAAGATGCTCTGTCCCCCTTGGAATATTTTATTTATAACATCATAAATAAAATAAATTATGATATATGAATTTTCCCTTTTCTTTCTTTCATTAGACTGGAAAATTGAATTTTTTGGGGGACAGAGCATGGAATTTTGAATCAAAATCCTATTTTTTTCACTATATGAAATAATAGGAGGATATATGAGCAGAAAGTGCAGGGTGATTGTGGATGGTGGTGTTTATCACATTTATAACAAAATAAATGCATGTGAGTATCTTCTGGCAGATTCGGAGACAAAAGATTTATTTCTGAAAGTACTGACAGAAGCTAAAAAAATCAAAGAATTCAGATTCAGAATCAAAAATCTTACGATCATGAATAATCATATTCATATGCAGGTAAAAATGGATCGCGGTGAAAATCTTTCCAAGGTAATGCAGTGGATATTTTCAGTATTTGCACAGAGATATAATAGAAAATATAGCAGAAAAGGACATCTGTGGATTGACAGGTTCAAGAGCAAAGTTATTGAAAGCATAACTACATTTGAAAAGGTTTTTGAATATATAACAAATAATCCTGTCAAAGCTGGAATTGTCAATCATGCGGAAGATTATGAATATGGAGTGTTTCATATTTCAAGGAAATGGATAGGGCTTATAGATTTTTAATCTTTTTTGCTCCTCTGTCCCCGATTTATTTTCTATGTTATAATATCTGTATGACCGATATGAATATTCTTAAAGGGCTCGTACATACTATTATTCCTGAGATCGTGGAAATACGTCATCAGCTTCATCAGATCCCAGAGATTGCATTCAAAGAATATAAGACCTCAGCAAAAATAAGAGAAATTCTTGAACCTCTTGGGATGGAATTTTTACCGTCTATTTTTGAAACTGATGTGACTGCTGTTCTGGATAGTGGTAAACCTGGAAAAACTATTCTTCTGCGGAGTGATATCGATGCTCTTCCGATAGAAGAGGCATGTTCTGTCCCCTATAGATCCCTGCATCCTGGATTTGCCCACAGTTGCGGTCATGATGGTCATATGGCGATTCTTTTGGGAACTGCCATGGTCCTTTCCAAAATGAAAGAACAGATAAATGGCAAGGTTAGGTTTTTATTTCAGCCGGGAGAAGAGAGTCTGGCAGGTGCAAAAAGTATGGTGGAGGCTGGATATCTTCAGAAGGAGCCGGTTCCTGATGTGGCCTATGCTCTTCATGGATGGCCGGGGACAGAGCACGGATGTATAGAGTGCTGTCCTGGTCCTATCATGGCGTCCACTGATGATTTTATGATCACTCTTACCGGCGCAGGAGGCCATGGTGCCATGCCTGAGAAAGCTGTTGATCTGCTGGCTGCTGCTGCCGGGTTTATTCTTGCCATGAAAGAAGCTGTTTCCTGGATCTCAGCTCCATATGATCCGGCTGTGGTTTCTGTCTGTTCTGTTGAGGGAAAAGGCACTTTCAATGTATTTGCTGACAGGATCATCCTGAAGGGAACCTCCCGTTATCTGAAAGATTCCACAGGAAATAAGATAAAGAAAACCATGGTGGAGCTTCTGGATAAATATATTCTTCCTTCAGGGGGGAAGTATGAGATAGTCAGTCCTCTGCCTGATTATGTTTCTGTGAATAATGATCCTGAACTTTATTCCCGTGCTGCTGAAATTGCTGAAAAGTATCTTGGCCGGGAAAAATGGAATGGCAATGGTATCTGTTCCATGTGTGGCGATGACTTCGGTTTTATCTCCAGAAAGATCCCAAGCCTTTATTTCCGATTGGGTGCGGGGACAGAGCACGCATCACTCCACAATCCTGCCTATGACTTTGCAGATGACACCATTGAGGACGGCATTCTCATGATGTGCGGTCTGGTTCTTGGTTGATAAAAATCTTCCAAAAAATTACATATATCATCAATAACCACTCGATTTTTTCCTGTTGATATGATAAATTCTAAATTTGGTATAGGAGTCAATCTGAGATATGAAACGTGATGATATAAATAAAGTCCTTATTATTGGTTCTGGTCCGATCGTAATCGGTCAGGCCTGTGAGTTTGATTATTCTGGTACTCAGGCCTGCAAGGCTTTGAGGGAGCAGGGATACAAAATTGTTCTGGTCAATTCCAATCCTGCCACAATTATGACAGACCCAGTAATGGCTGATGCTACTTATATTGAGCCTCTTAATGTGGAGCGTCTGGCTCAGATTATTGAGAAGGAACGCCCTGATGCACTTCTTCCTAACTTGGGTGGACAGACAGGTCTCAATCTTGCCTGTGAGCTTAACAAATCCGGAGTTCTGGATAAATATGGCGTGAAGGTCATCGGTGTCAATCTGGATGCCATTGAGCGCGGTGAGGACCGTGAGATTTTCAAGGATACCATGAGACAGCTGGGGATCGATACTCCACGTTCTGGAATCTGCCATACAGTTCAGGAAGCAGAGGCTATTGCCGCAGAGATCGGATTCCCTGTGGTCGTTCGTCCTGCCTATACTATGGGTGGCCAGGGCGGTGGTTTCTGCTACAATATTGAGGAACTCCGCACTATCACAAGAAACGGTCTGGAGCTTTCTCTTACCAGCCAGTGTCTTATAGAGGAGTCGATCCTTGGCTGGGAAGAGCTTGAGGTTGAGGTTGTCCGGGATTCAAAGAATCAGATGGTTGCCATCTGTTTCATCGAAAATATAGATGCTGTAGGTGTTCACACAGGAGATTCCTTCTGTTCCGCACCATTCCTTACAATAAAGCCTGAACTGCAGGAAAAGCTGCAGAAGATGGCATTCAAGATCGTTGAGTCTATCGGTGTCATCGGCGGAACCAATGTTCAGTTTGCGCATGATCCTAAGACAGACAGAGTTGTTATCATCGAGATCAACCCTCGTACTTCCCGTTCATCTGCACTGGCTTCCAAGGCTACGGGATTTCCTATTGCCCTTATTTCAGCAAAGCTGGCAGCCGGGCTCACTCTTGATGAGATCCCATACTGGCGTGATAAGACTCTTGACAAATATACTCCGGGGGGAGCTCCTGACGGAGATTATATAGTTCTGAAATTTGCCCGCTGGGCTTTCGAGAAGTTCAGGGGTGTTGAGGATTCTCTTGGTACATCCATGAAAGCTGTGGGTGAGGTCATGGCTATCGGACAGACTTTCAAGGAGACTTTCCAGAAGGCGATTCGCGGTCTTGAGAATGGCCGTGCCGGTCTTGGTTTCGCAAAGGATTTCAACCGCAAAAGTGCTGACGAGCTCTGCGAGATGCTGAAGACTGCATCCAGCGAGAGATATTTCCAGATCTATGAAGCTCTCCGTAAGGGTGTCAGCGTTGAAAAACTTCATAAGATCACATTTATCAAGGAATATTTCCTGCAGCAGATGAAAGAACTGGTTGATCTTGAGGAGAAGCTTCTCCAGAATCCTGGACGTGTTCCTGCTGATGATCTGCTCCGTCAGGCAAAGAAAGATGGTTTCAGTGATAAATATCTTTCAAAGATCCTTAAGGTGGCAGAAAAGGACATCCGTGCCCGCCGCAATGAGCTGGGAATCAGAGAGGCATGGCTTGCTGTTCCTGTCAGCGGAGTGAAGGGAGCCAACTATTATTATTCAACATATAATGCGAAAGATAAAGCTCCTGCCACAACAAATCCTAAGAAGATCATGATTCTGGGTGGCGGCCCTAACAGGATCGGTCAGGGAATTGAGTTCGACTACTGTTGCTGTCATGCTGCGATGCAGCTGAAGGAAATGGGGTATGAGACGATCATCGTAAACTGCAACCCTGAGACAGTATCTACAGATTATGATACTTCTGACAAGCTTTATTTCGAGCCTGTCACAACTGAGGATGTGCTCCAGATTTATGAGAAGGAGAAGCCGCAGGGAATCATCGTCCAGTTCGGTGGTCAGACTCCGCTGAACATTGCCCGTGAGCTTCAGGAGAACGGTGTCAATATTCTTGGTACATCCATTGATTCTATTGATATTGCCGAGGACAGAGACCTGTTCCGCCATATGATGGAGAAACTGAATATTCCTATGCCTGAGAGCGGGATGGCCATTGACTTTGATGAGGCCAAGGCCTGTGCCGATAAGATCGGATATCCTATTATGATCAGACCTTCCTTCGTTCTTGGCGGACGCGGAATGGAGGTCATCTATGATGAGAAGACACTTAAGGAATATGTTGAGAAGGCCGTTGGTGTGACACCTGACCGTCCGCTTCTGATTGACCGTTTCCTGAAGAATGCGCTGGAATGTGAGGCAGATGCCCTGGCAGACTCCACACATGTATATATTCCTGCTGTAATGGAGCATGTTGAGCTGGCTGGTATCCATTCCGGAGACAGTGCCTGCGTGATTCCTCCTGTAAGCATCCCTAAGGATAATCTGGAGACGATCAAGGAATATACTAAGAAAATTGCCGAGAGCCTCCATGTATGCGGTCTTATGAACATGCAGTATGCCATTGAGGCCGGAAAGGTATATGTGATCGAGGCTAACCCGCGTGCCAGCCGTACAGTTCCGCTGGTTTCAAAAGTCTGTGACACACAGATGGCGCGTCTTGCCACAAGAATGATGCTGGGTGAGAGCCTTGAGAGTCTTGGACTGAAAGATAAGGTGATTCCATACCATGGAGCTAAGGAGGCTGTGCTTCCTTGGTCAAGATTCCCTGGTGTGGATCCTATTCTGGGACCGGAGATGCGTTCTACCGGTGAGGTTCTTGGAATGGCTGAGGGTTTCCCTCTGGCATTCTATAAATCACAGGAGGCCGCAGGATGTAAGCTTCCTCATGCACCGAGCGCATGGGAGAACAAGAAAGTGCTGATCTCTCTCAGCGACACTCAGAGCCAGATGGAACAGGTTCTCGTGATCGGCAACACTCTGAAAGATCTGGGATTCACCATTATGGCAACTGAGGGAACAGCTGATTTCTACGAAAAGCATGGAATCAGGTGCATCAAAGTGAATAAGATCGGCGAGGGACGTCCTGATGTGGTGGATATGATCATGAACAGGGAAGTGTGCCTTGTCATCAACACACCTAAAGCAAAACGCAACTATGCTGAGGATAGAAAGACGATCCGCAAGGCATGTCTGAAATACAAGGTCAGCTACATCACCACACTGGCGGGAGGTATGGCTGCTGTCAAGGGAATTGAGGCAGTCAAGAACGGCAATGGCGGTGAGGGCGGTGTCAAGAGCCTCCAGGAATACCATGCTCTGGTCAGATGATTTCTGTGAACTGAAATGATATGATAAGCTCATCGGGCTCTGTCCCCGGTGGGCTTTTTATTTGGAGGTGATCTTATGAATGATGAATGTCTTATCTGCGGAAGACCGCTGGAGTATCTGGAATCAGATATTGTGATGGAATGTGCTGTGTGCCACAGGAAAGAGGCCAGCAGGACTCGGTGTGTCAGCGGTCATTATGTGTGCAATGAATGCCATGTCCGTGGCATGGACGGTGTGATCGGCATTTGTATGAATGAATCTTCCAAAGATCCTGCTGCTGTGCTGGAAAAGCTTATGGCTCTTCCTTTCTGCCATATGCATGGTCCTGAACATCATGTGATGGTGGGAGCTGCTCTTCTGACTGCGTACAGAAATGCCGGCGGTGAGATAGATCTTGAGTCTGCTCTGCTGGAGATGATGCGGCGCGGCAAACAGGTTCCGGGCGGTGCGTGCGGATTCTGGGGGGCATGTGGGGCCGGTATAAGTACCGGTATGTTTATATCGATTATTTCCGGTTCGACTCCGCTGGCAGGAAAATCATGGGGACTGTCAAATCTCATGACATCCGGAGCTTTGGAAAAAATAGGTTCAGTCGGTGGTCCTCGCTGCTGTAAACGGGATTCTTATCTGGCGATTCTGGCTGCTGTAGATTTTGTCAGAGAGAATTTTAGTGTCGCCATGGAAAAGTCTGATATAAAATGTTCCCGTTCCGGACAGAATAATCAGTGCATAGGTATCCGATGTCCTTTCAATAAGCATTGCTAATAAATGCAAAATGTGCAATAATTTTTTTCATGGAAAAAAAATCTAATCCTAAAGCCTTATTACCGATCGGCATTTATCTTATTCTTTATCTTGGTGTAGGAATTACTTTTGAATATATTCTGAAAATTCCTATGGGATTTTATAATGTCCCGATAATTGTTTTCTTCCTTGTTGCCCTCCTTATTGCCTGTCTTCAGAACAGATCAGTTTCTTTTGACAAAAAATTTGAGATCATGGGAAGAGGTGTGGGTGATAAAAATATCATCATCATGATCCTCATATTTCTTGAGGCCGGCATCTTTGTGGGCGTTGTTGGACGCGGTTCTGCCTCCAGTGTGGCATACTTCATGCTCTCGCTTATTCCTGTTCAGTATGCTGTGGTCATACTTTTTGTTGTCTCATGCTTTGTATCACTTGCCATGGGAACTTCTGTGGGTACCATCACGCTCCTGACTCCTATTGCTTCTGCGGTGGCCCAGAGCGCGGGATTTCCTGCTGCCTTCTGCATCGGTTCTGTAGTTGGCGGTGCCATGTTCGGCGACAACCTTTCATTTATCAGCGATACGACTATTGCCGTCTGCAATGGCCAGGGATGCAATATGAGGGATAAATTCCGGGAGAATTTCAAGATCGTAGTTCCTGCTGCCATAGTCTCAGTAGGCATAATATGGATCATATCAATGAAATGCAGTGTGGACGGATATATCAATAACGAATATGACCTTCTCCAGATAATACCTTATATACTTGTTCTTGTGTGCAGCCTGCTGGGAATGAGCGTGTTCCTGGCTCTTCTTATAGGAATTTTATGCGGTACTTTTATCCTGCTGGTCACAGGCAATATGAATATCGTGCAGATCATGACCAATATGGGAAGCGGTGCTGCCGGTATGTTTGATACCAGTATGGTTGCCATACTTGTAAGTGCCATATGTGCCCTTATCAGTGAGAATGGAGGATTTCAGGCTCTTCTCAATGGTATCAGAAAGGTGTTCAAGGGTTCCAGAGGCGGTCAGCTGGGCATGGGGCTTATGGTAGTGGCCATGGATATCGCCACTGCTAATAATACGGTTGCCATCGTCATGGCCAATCCTATTGCCAGGGAAATGTCTGAATTGTATGGAATAAGCAGCAAAAAGACAGCATCTATTCTGGATTCTTTCTCATGTGTCGCACAGGGAATCATTCCTTATGGTGCACAGATACTGGTGGCTATATCTGCTGCGGAGGGAATGGGTATCCGGATCTCTGCTTTTGATATTATGCCATATCTTATTTATCCTTATCTGCTGTGTCTCAGTTATATCCTGTTTATTTTCCTTGCTTCTGAAAGAAAAAAATGATGAAAGGGAAGAGAGTGGTCATTACCGGGTTGGGTACTGTAAATCCGCTTGGTAACAATGTGTCTGAATTCTGGCAGGGACTGATGGATGCCAGATGCGGTATTGGTCTGATTACCAGATATGATGTCTCAGATTCAGAAGTTAAGATCGCAGGTGAGGTGAGGGATTTTGATCCTTCTTCTGTTATTGACAGAAAAACTGCCAGACGGATGGATCTTTTCTCCCAGTATGCCGTATATGCTTCTGCAGAGGCAATAAAGGATGCTTCCTTTGAGGAGAAATTCTGGGATGGGGACAGAGCAGGACTGGTGCTGGGGGTCGGTACCCTTGGCTGGACATCTGCTGAAGAAGGCTACGGAAAAATATTTTCTGGCGGTGAATCACGTGTTCCTGTTTTTACTATTCCTAAGATTATTCCTAATCTTGGTGCTGGAAATGCGGCCATGGCACTGCAGCTGCATGGTCCGTGCTTCTCTCTTTCCACTGCCTGTGCGTCAGGTGCTGATGCCATAGGAAATGCGGCCAGGCTGATTGAATCAGGATATTGTGATGTGATGCTGGCAGGGGGGACAGAGGCGGGAATATCCAGACTGTGTATGGGCGGATTTGCCGCTATACAGGCCCTGACGATGACTCATAATGATTCTCCTGAGATCTCAAGCCGTCCTTTTGACAGAGACCGGGATGGTTTTGTCATGGGGGAGGGAGCTGGAATGCTGGTGCTGGAGGATTATGAACATGCTGTCCGACGTGGGGCCAGGATTTATTGTGAGGTCGCTGGTTACGGCTCCACATGTGATGCTTATCATATGACGGCTCCTGAGCCTGACGGAAAATATTCGGTGAAAGCTATGAGCCGGGCATTGGAAAATGCAGGTATGGGGACAGAGGATATACAGTATATCAATGCCCATGGTACTTCCACTGTATTAAATGACAGAATGGAGACCCGTGCTATAAAAAATATGTTCGGAGAGCAGGCATACAGGCTGAAAGTCTCATCGATAAAGTCCATGCTGGGACACTGTATCGGAGCTGCCGGAGCCATAGAGGCAATTTCATCGGCCCTGACACTGTATCATCAGTGGATACCTCCTACGATCAATTATGAAAATCCTGATCCTGAATGTGACCTTGATTATGTCCCGGGCAGGGGAATATCTGCAGAGGTCAGCGGTGTCATGTCAAATTCTTTCGGATTTGGCGGTCATAATTCAGTTTTGGTATTCCGCAGGATATAGGCAGACCAGCAGTAAGCTGCTATTCCGAAAGCTACTCCCACATTGATGGATTTTTTAACTCCGAAAAGTGGGATCGATACTACTCCTCCGCTGCTTCTTGCTATTTCCAATGTCTCCGGACTGACCCCTGTTTCTTCCGAGCCAAGTATCATGATTCCATTTTCAGGAAATTTGAATTCTTCTATGGGTGTACCATCTGTCTCCAGTGCAAATATGCTCTGTCCCCGGTGTGCGGCTTCCTTGAGTTCTGACAGTTCTGCCTGTCTCCAGCTGATCTTCTCCTCTGTCCCCATGGCGCTGCGTTTTGCTCTTGGCTGTTCTGGAGTTGGTGTTGCCGGAGAAAGCAATACTTCTGAAAAACAGAACGATTCTGCTGTCCTGAAGATTGAACCCACATTGAATGGAGACCGTAGATTCTCCAGATATACAGAAATCGGAAGTAGTCTGCGGCTGTCTCCGGCTGCATCAGTGTCCAGCATATCCCAGTCAGCGTACTGTATTCCGGCTTTATCCAGAATCTTATATTTCAGACTGTCCGCAGCCCATAGTGCTTCCGGACCATCAAGGCGGACTGCCAGATCTTCGATTTCTTCCTGAAACCTCTGTCCCCCTGATATAGCTGCTGCATTCAGGATCATCCGGAGATACTGAACATCTATTTCTTTTCCTTCTTTCAGTTGTTTTTCCGCATCTTTCAGTATAAGTGCCGCTTTCCTGTATTGAAGTCTGGGATCCAGTGATCTGAATTTTTTTTCTGTAAACATAAATCAGCCTGCATGTCTGTAAGTATAAAAAAAGCAGAGAATTTGATTTCTCTGCTTAAATTCGGTATTTCGTGACCTCATACTCCGAACATATCTGCAATCTTGTCAGCTACACTGTTTATCACAGCCTGATTGATATAGTTCGGATCCTGAAGCTTCTGAATTGCAGCCTCAACCTTATCCATTCTGATGTCAGGAATGGTATGCAAATCTTCGGAAATAGCATAAACTTCTCCCATAGCTTTTGCTTCCGATGACACTGATATTGAGTCTGCCTCACTGATTCTTACCGACTGAACCGATTTTTCTATGCTGGTGCAGCCCTCTATCTGGGACACCCCGCCTAGACTGTTGATGGTCATCGTTTTACCTTCCTTATTAAACTATATCGACATAAACATTTACAAAATTTAATTATTATTTCCATAAATGCAGACTGCGAACTCACCCTGTATTTTATCTCTCTCAGCCAGATTGTCAAGGACTTCCTTAGCTGTACCGGTTATGAATTCTTCATACAGCTTGGTCATTTCCCTTCCTGCCACCACATAGCGTTCGGGATCTACACTGCAGATGTCAGTCATGGTCTTCACTATACGGAAAGGGGATTCATATATTATGAAACTTTCTTCTTTGGCCATAAGCTCGGCGATTCTTGATGCGCGGCGTCCTGGCTTCGGGGAGAGAAAACCTTCGAATGTGATGGACTTTCCCTGGACTCCGCTGACACTTATAAGCGTGGTGAGCGCTGATGCCCCGGGTATTGGAGTTATTTTGTATCCTGCTTCCCTGGCAGCCCTTACCAGCGAGCTTCCGGGATCACTGACTCCAGGTGTGCCTGCATCACTGACATAAGCCACATCCTTATCCTGTTCCAGCAAATGCAGTATTTTAGCAATGCCGGGTTTCTCATCAGCCGCATAATAACTTATGAGCGGTTTCCTGATCTCCAGTCTGTTCAGCAGTTTTATAGTGTGTCTGGTATCCTCGCAGGCAATGGTGTCCACTTTCTTCAGTGTCTCAATTGCCCTCAGTGTTATATCATCCAGATTCCCTATTGGTGTTGCAACGATAAATAATTCAGCCATATTCACCATAATGATAATGTAAATTTATGCAAAACGCAAGTCAGCACAGATTCTGAAACTCTTTTACCAATTCTGAAATGATGGCTACCTGCTTTGAAGTGAGACCTGAAACATCTACGACATGATTTGATTTTACGGAAAGAAGGTAATCGGTGGAAACCTTGAAAATAGTGGCAAGTTCAATAAGGTACTGGGTACTTGGAACTGATATTCCCTGCTCCCAGGCATTTACACTGGCTCTGGTTATTCCCAGCTTTTTTGCAAGGGCATTCTGTGTCAGATCACTGGCCTCTCTGAGATCTTTAATTTTATCAGCAATCATAATTAAATAATATATAATGGTCAAAATGATATTTCATTATCAAAATGATGTTTATAATTGACATTATTTTTTAATATTTGTATTCTCCTAGGTACAAATTATTATAAAAGGAGAGGAAAAATGAAAAAGTATTTTTTGCTGGCAGTGATGGCCGCACTGCTGGTAATGGCGGTATTTACTGGCTGCGACAATGGATCAAGCAGTCCTGAATCTAAATACATGGTAACCTTTGACCTGAACTGGTATGGTTCAGATCCGGCAGGAATGGGAGATGTAAAAGCCCCGAAGTCGGTGCGGTTTAGTGATGCTGATCAGATGATAACATTGCCTCAGGTACTGGACAGTGACGGTAATATTTATTTAACAGAGAATGGATATTATGTAGGCACATGGTATAAGGATGCGGATCTTACCCAGAGTGCAGGAAGTGCACTTACAGGTGAAGCACAGTTTGCTCCTGGAGGAAACTGCATTCTGTATGCAGGCTGGTCAACCAAGACAGTGACCCTGGCATGGGATCTGAACTACCCTGCGGGGGTAAGTGCTCCTGAAAATCCAGCAAAATCAAGAGTTACAGCAGGAGCTGTAGTAACATCCGCAAAAGTGCCGACAGCAGATGCACTTCCTGACGGAACAGTGTTTGCCGGCTGGTTCGACAGTCCTGTGAACGGCGAGGGAAATCAGCTTGTTGCAGGCGAAACCAAGGCTCCGTTCAACGGCCTTACTTACTATGCACAGTGGAAGTACCCTGTAAAGGTTAAATACTTGCTCCCTGACGGAACAGAGTATATGACAGTGGATCAGAAGGCATATGATGCAGTGGAGATGCCGGCCGATCCAGTGCTTGATCCATGCTTTGCAGGCTGGTTCGACCAGGACGGTAAGATGCTCACAGCCGATGTAATCATAAAGAAGGATGCAGTCTACACAGCAAAGGCAGGCTACACGCTCGTCATAAACAAGACCACAGGACAGACAGACGGAGAGGCAGGAGTTGAAGTTGGCTCCGCCGCGCTCACAATCATAACAGAGCCTGATGACCATGCAAACGGAAAGTATGTAGAAGGCTATTATGCTGATGAGCCATGCACAACCAAGGTTGCATACAATGACGGAAAGCTTCTGCCGAACGTAACAGGCTATACAGATGCGGACGGAAAATGGGCAGGAGACAGCTCCAAAGTGCTTTATGCAAAGTGGAAGAAGCTCAGCAACATCGGAAGCACTCTTGTGTTCTACATCGACAAGACAAACGGTCGTGCTGCAAAGAACTACAAGTTCTATGATGCAAGTAACAACCTGCTCACAGCAGAAGAGGCAGCCGACAACGATTACGGCATAACCTTCAGCGGCACACCTGCTAAATATGCATACTACGGCGAGGGCAGGGACAGGTACTATGTAGTCAACGACACGCTGGACGAGGAGAAGACAGCATATACATGGGCATATTACACAGATGCAAGCACTTACAAGCAGGAAGAACTCTGTGTAGGAACATCATATCAGGCAATCGGCAGTGGAAGAGCAAACACAGCCGAGATAATGGCAAAGGATGGAGGCAAGTATATCAGCGACAACAGCATAACAAGAGTATTAGGTGGCGCAAATAAGTCTGCTACAATCTGGTATGCGCTTGATGATTTGAATAAGCTGGCTGACGCTGAAACTGTAAGTACTGTCAGCGGTGGTAAGAACTTAGGCTGTACCGACTGGTTCGTGCCGTCGCTTAATGAGCTTCTGAAGATGACACGTCTTGTAGATAAGCTGACATGGAACGGTGGAGACAAGACAAAAACAGAAGAAGCTCCATATGCTTCAGACCCTGCATGGGCAGATCTCAAGGATTATGTTGCAGCCGGTTCCGAGTGGTCAAGTTCCGGCTACTCTGCTGCGGCTGCGTACGTATGGCGCTTCACTACGGGCCTGAGCATTTATTACGATAAGACTAATACGGCAGGCCGCTTAGATGCAGTGAGGGCTTTCTAAGCCAGTTCAGATTTTGAGTTTTAACACAGACATCCTATGCCGGGTGCCTGTGCTCTGTCCACCAACTGCGGTGGACAGAGCTTTTATTCAGAAAAGAGGATATTTATGAAACATTACACTGATGAGTTCAAGCGGAAGGCTGTGGTACTGTCCGAGGAGATAGGATGCCGGGATGCAGCTGAACAGCTGGGCGTGTCGTATTATACCCTCTCAGACTGGCGGCGGAGAAAGAACATAAGACCAGAAGAATCGCAGCAGAGGGAAGAATATCTGCCAGATGCAGAACTTCTCCATGAGGTGCATTATCTCCGTGAAGCCAACGCCCTATTACAGCGCACTGTGGATTACCTCCTGAAACAACAGGTCTGAAGTTCTGCGTCAGGTCACTCCAGCATCAGGTGTGCCATCACCTTGGCATCGACAGCCAGGCTCTCTATGGTCGTGTTCTCATCAGGCATATGGCATGTCTCGTCTATTGTTGACCAGACCGCAGCATTTATCCCTTTGTTCCTCAGATATGCGGCTACGGTTCCTCCTCCTATTCCTATGAGACGGACCTCTTTTCCTGTCACTGCGGTTATGGCTTTTTTCAGTCTGCTGACGATCTGACAATCTTTATCTGTTGCTTTTGACACTGATTTCTGCACTGTAGTTATGGTAATGCTGACTCCATATTTCTGTTCAACATGGACACATATATCATTTATGCGCTGGAAGACTGACTCTATATCGACAGACGGAAGTATCCTGCAGTCCAGATAGAATATATCTTCTCCCGGTATTGTATTGACATTAGGAATATTATTCTCTTTCTTTGTAGGGGCAAAAGTCGAATATGGCGGATCGAATAGTGCATCCTGGTAGACTTTGAACTCATTCTCCAGCTCTGCCAGATTCAGTATCAGACGGCTGGCTGCCACCATGGCATTTTTCCCCAGGGCCGGCATGGATGCATGACACTGAACTCCCCTGGTTGTGAATTTCAGCCAGAGCATGGATTTCTCTGCTATTTCTATTTCTGTTCCATCAGAAGAACCTGAGTCAGGGATAAGTATCAGATCTTCTTTTCTGAACATATCAGGATATTCCCTCAGTATATAGTTGAGACCGTATACTGAGCCGATTTCCTCATCTGCTATAAACATAAGCTTCACTGTATATTCAGGAATCAGATCATTCTCTTTGAGGGCAAGTGCGGCCATGACAGATGAGACTATTCCATGCTGGTTGTCTTCCACACCTCTTCCGTACAGTCTTCCGTCTCTGACCACGACTTTATATGGATCGCTGTGCCAAAGAGACAGATCTCCGGGAGGAACCACATCAACATGGCTTATGATCCATATGGTTCTGTCATCTTTTTCCCCAGGTATTGTAAGGATCAGGCTTGGACGCACTCCATGAGATGCTTTGGCATCAGGAGCATTTATATATTCAAAGTTTTCAAAACCTCTGTCCCTCAGCCATTTTTCCAGTGCATGGGCTTTTCTGTATTCTCCCTCACCACCGGAAAGTGGAGAAATTGCCGGAATGGATGAGAGCAGGGTCTCCAGCTCGATGATAGTATCCAGATTGCTGTCAATGAATTTGGTTATAGCAGTTTTCATAATTTCTCCTGCGGATATTCAAAATTTTTTCTGTTTTATATATACTGCTTTTTTAGATAAAAGTATATCATTTTAACGGAGAGATTATGCGACTTCTTAGAATTTTGATTTATATCCCTGTCTGCCTGCTGCTTTTGGCTGGCTGTGGATCCCGTATGGGATATTTTGTCATGATCTGGCCTGATGATAATTCTGACATTGAGAATGGAACTGTTTTTCCTGTTAAAGGTGAGTCAAATCTCAGACAGACATATATTGTTGATATGGGCAATAAGACATACGTTGAGATTGATAAATTCAGGGGACAGTTCTTCAAGACCCTCAAAGAGGCTCAGAATTATGGCGAGGCATTTCTTCCATACAAGGATATGTTCGCATCTGTCAACAGGAAGACACCTGTAAGAGAAGCTGCTGATGAGCACAGTTCCAGGATCTATATTCTCAGGGAAGGACAGATAGTAAAAATAGTTGGCCGCGGCGAGTCAAAAGTTGTGATAGACAACAGGTTCGAGGGTTACTGGTATCAGATCGTGACAGATGACGGTGTTTCCGGTTATTGCTTTGACAGAAATCTCTCAGTTTTTGACAGTACTGACAAACTGGTTTCAGAATATGCCACCAGCAATGATGTCAACATGCACAATTTCATGAATGCCAGATGGTATCCGATGGCATACAGGGAGACACTGGACAGTGAATACCCGCAGCTGAATATTCTCAGAAGCGGAGAGGTCCTTTTTGCTGATCCAGAGAAAAAAGAGATCAGACTCAGAACACCGGAGGAAGAGATCATATTCCGTTACACATCCATGGTGCAGACTGCTGATAACCGTGTCTCATTCAATGGTACTCCGCTGGAGCTCCAGTTCTATCCGGATGGCAGAATATTTATACGGTATTCATATAACGGATTGGACTGCTCTGGTTTTTATATGACTCTGGATAAGGATATAACAGAATATATTGCAGAGATAAATGAACAGAAGGAGAATGAATATTCCGAACTGTTTGGTCGTGTTCAGTCTTTTGGAAGCACAGATTATGGAACCATCACTTTTCAGCCTGACAAGAAGTTTTACTGGACTGATTATGATGGGATCAGCTATCTGATTCCTGCTGAGTCTGGAATTTCAGGTCTTGTTGATAATGATAAATATGTGTCAAATGTGATCAGGACAAGGTTTAAATGCGATGCCCTTCTGTCTCTGACTTTTGCGAAGAATGCGAGGGAAGTCAGCTTCATCTGCAGAAAAGAGAAAAATGGCAATCTGCAGCTGATTTTTATTCCGAAGGAAGATCTGGCTACAGGAGTTCTCACAAGGATTCCTGCTGAACCTGTCATGCTTATATTCTCACCATTGAAGGATAACGAATAATGGCTTTTGTAAATCTTACCGGAGTTTCTCTGGCCTTCGGGGACAGAGATGTGCTTAAGGATGTGAATCTGAATATCTGCACTACTACCAGGGCTGCTATCACCGGAGCCAACGGCAGCGGCAAGACCACATTCCTGAAAATTATGGCTGGGAAGCTGTCACCTGACAAGGGTTCAACTATTATTCAGAAAGGGACACGTATCAGTTATCTGCCCCAGACAGGTCTTACTCATGCAGGCTCCACACTTATGGAAGAGGTGGAGAAATCATTCTCTTTTTTCCATACTCTCATAGCACGCAAGGAAGAAGTCGGGCGCCGTCTTGAGAATTATATGCAGGAGACCAAGGAGGAGACCCAGCGTCTTCTGGAGGAAGATCATGATATCCAGGAAACTTTGCTGAACAGCGGATTTTATGACCGTAAGATAGTTAAGGAGAAAGTTCTGCTGGGACTTGGTTTTTCCAGAAATGACTTTGAAAAGAAGACCGAGGCTTTTTCCGGCGGATGGCAGATGCGCATAGCTCTGGCCAAGATTCTGCTGGAGAACCCTGATATCATGCTGCTGGACGAGCCTACCAACTACCTTGATCTGGAGGCCCGGCTATGGCTGGAGGATTTCATCAGTTCTTTCCATGGCGGAGTGGTTCTGGTTTCCCATGACCGATCTTTTCTTGATTCGACTGTAAATGAGATATATGAGCTGTTCGGCGGTACAATGAACCGTTATAAAGGTAATTACTCTGAATATGAGAAGCGGCGCAGCCAGGAGCTTGAGTCCCTGGTGAACCGTTATAAGCAGCAGCAGGATGAGATTGCCAAAGTCGAGCTTTTTATCCGCCGTTTCCGCTATCAGGCTACCAAAGCCAAACAGGTGCAGAGCCGTATAAAATATCTGGAGGGGCTTGAGCGCATTGAGATTCCTGAGAGCCTTAAAAAGATGCATTTCTCTTTTCCTGAGCCTCCACATTCCGGCAATGATGTTTTGATCCTGGAGGATCTGAGCAAGGCTTATGGCGATAACCATGTCATAAATCATCTGGATTTCTTTGCCGCGAAAGGAGAGAAGATAGTCTTTGCCGGAAAAAACGGTGCCGGAAAATCTACCCTTATGCGTATAATCGCAGGAAAAGACAAGAATTATACCGGACTTGTGAAATATGGCAAGGATGTGAAGATAGAATATTTCTCCCAGGATTTTGAGGCCACACTGGATGATTCCAAGACAGTGGTGGAAGAAGTGGAGGATTCAGCTCCTACTGAACTCATACCGTCTGTGAGAAATCTGCTGGGGGCTTTCCTTTTCCGCGGAGATGATATTTATAAGAAGATATCTGTTCTCAGCGGAGGAGAGAAGAACAGGATAGCACTGCTGAAGATGCTGCTGCATCCTGCAAACCTGCTGATCCTGGATGAGCCTACCAACCACTTGGATCTGATTTCCAAAGATATTCTGCTGGAGGCACTGCAGGCATATACCGGTACTGTGTTCTTTGTCTCCCATGATAAATATTTTATTGAGAATCTGGCTGACCGGGTGCTGGAACTTGGAGATGGCAAGGCTGTCAGCTATCCTGGAAATTATGCTTATTATCTTGAGAAGAAGGCTGAGGCTCTGGCTGGACCTAAAACAGTAGAGAAACCTGCTGAAAGACCTGTTGTACGTCTGGATCGGGAAGAAGAGAAAAGACGGAAGCGGGAGCTGAAAAAACTTGAGCGTGAGCTTGAGCAGGTGATGGAAGAGCTTGATGCTTTGGATGCAGAGGGAAGGCAGATTGATGCTGATATGGCATTGCCGGGGAATTATTCTGATGGTGCAAAGATAAGAAAACTCAAGGATGCCATGGATAGAAATGAAAAACTTAAGGAAGAGAAGACTGCCCGGTGGGAAGAGATAGAACAGGCTCTTGATGAATTGAGGGGATGACGGAATGAGAGATGGTGATGAAAAATTAGTATGGAAAGAGACTGACCGTAAGTTTGACAAGGACTACAGGATCTTCAAGACATGGCTGATAGACCGTGAGCTGGACGATGGCCATGGACAGAAGAAGCAGGGTAAGTTTGTCATGGTGGACTCACCTGACTGGATAAATGTCATTGCTGTTGTCAAGAATAATGAAGGAAAAGACTGTTTTATCATGGTACGGCAGTTCAGACACGGAACAGGGGATATATCGCTGGAGTTCCCTGCAGGGCTGGTTGATCCGGGTGAGGAGCCTGAACATGCGGCATTCAGAGAGCTGCGTGAAGAGACAGGGTATAAAGCTGATAAAATGACGCTGATAGGTGTGGCATCTCCTAACTGTGCATTTATGAACAATACCAATTACACTTTTTTTGCCGAAGGATTGGAGAAGATCTATCAGCAGGATCTGGATGATGATGAGGCCATAGATGTGGTACTGGTCCCGGTGGAGGAAGCTGCTTCCGGTTTCGGACATGGCGAGATGATGAATGCGATCTGTATTCTGTCCCATTACTGGTATCTTAAAATGAAAAAAAGTGCTGATTGATATGGACAAGATGAACAATTGTTGATATATTTAACTCTACATGGCGCCCTACCCAAGTGGTAAGGGATCGGTCTGCAAAACCGCTATGCGGCGGTTCGAATCCGCCGGGCGCCTTTTAGTCCTGCTTTATCCCGGCAGGACTTTTTTTATTTCTGCCGGTCTGCCGTGGGTCAGAAGTCCTATCCATTTCTCTGTGACACATTTACAAACTGAAAATTTCCAGTTAAAATCCTGTTAAATAAGTAGGGAGGATATTTTGAAAATCTATAGAATACCAGTCGGAATGCTGGAGACAAATTGCTACATCCTTATCTGCCCTGATACTAAGAAAGCCATTATTGTTGATCCGGGTGATGAAGGGGAAAAAATAGACAGATTTATAAAGTCAGAGGGACTTGATCCTGTGATGGTGGTGAATACCCACAGTCATTATGACCATATCGGTGCGGATCGTTATTTTCATGAGCAGGGGATCCCGATTGCCATCAATTCCAAAGATGCTGAGCTGTTTATGAGCGGTGGAGGTGCTGCTATACTGGGGGCAGCGGATGTTCCAAATGATGCCCCGGACAGATTGCTCTCTGAAGGTGATATTGTTGAGTTTGGTAATCAGAAGGTGCAGGTGCTTTTCACTCCCGGACATACTCCTGGGCATATCAGTCTTTATGATGCTGCTGAAAAACGTCTTTTCTGCGGTGATGTACTGTTTTGCCGCAGTGTAGGACGCACAGATCTGCCTGGCGGAAATCACTGGGAGCTTATGAAGACACTGTCTGACAAGATATTCACTCTGCCTGATGAGACAAAAGTTTATCCCGGACATGGAGATACTACGGACATAGGATCCGAGAAAAAATATAATCCGTGTATTAATTGGCTGTAATGTGTGATGAGATGATAAGGGGGAATTCATGACATTATTTTTTAAACTGCTTCTGGTTGCTGTTGTGGTGGGAACGATTTTTTTCCTTGCCTATATTTATCCTAATATCAAGACTCCAAAGTGGCAGCGAAAAATAATATCAGCTAAATATCTGAGAGACAGACAGCATTTTGATCTGGCTGATGGCGTTCTTGAAGGGGCAATAAAAGAATTCCCGACCCAGACCAGACTGTATCATGTTTATCATCAGTATTATTCCACTCCTGATGATATGAAGAAGATCTTCGATATTTTTTCCAGCGGATATGAGAAGACCGGTGATGCCGGACTGGGCGTTGTCATGGCTAAGTTTCTTATAGAAGAGGGGGAGACCGATAAGGCCGCCGCGCTGCTGGAATCTTCTGATGCCAGAGATTTTATGCTTACCAATAACATGCCGTTCCTTTCTCTGTTATATTATCGGATGGGAAGATATGAGGAAGCTGAAAGATCCTTTGTTGATTTTTACAAGAAGCTTTATCCTGAGGAAAAATCAGAGAAAGATATGTTCTCCAACCTGATGCCAGAGGAACTGATGCTCCTGGTGCAGATCCGCAGTCATATCACAAACGACTGGAGAGAGACATTCAGGTATCTTCCTGAGAGATCTGTTCTTGATGAAGATGACTGGAACAGCCTGCTGAAAAAGCTGAAGGATGAAAAGTCAAAGATCACAGTTACTTCCGGTATTTATGGCCCGGTTGAGAATCTTTTTGCCTACAGGACAAAGATGCTGGATGAGCAGGTGTCGCTGATCCAGACTGCTATGAAAAATTAAAGACGCGGCTGATTTATAATTTTTTCACTTTCTCTATGAGCTCAAATGGATCCATTCCATAACTGCATCGTATTTTTCTGGATGCCATGGCATGTGCCAGGGAACCATGGATTGCAGCCTGGAAAGGATTCCAGCCCTGTGCCAGCAGAGATGCAATGAGACCGGCAAGAACATCGCCGCTTCCTCCTTTTGACAGACATCCGCAGCCCAGTGGATTTATGTACAGTTCATCATTCAGTCCTATTATTGTATTGGCTCCTTTAAGTACAAGTACTGTATCCGGATGAGCCATGCAGAACTCACGTGCCAGTTTGAACCGCTGTTCCTGTATCTGGTTTACTGTATAAGTGCCCATTCTGCAAAGTTCCAGCAATGAGGCGAATTCTTTTGGGTGCGGTGTCATGACCAGATTTTTCCTGCTTTTTATAAGCTTTTCAATATCATAAAATCTGAATAGATCTGCGTCAAAGACTGCAGGTGTTTCATTGTGTGTTTCCAGCCATTCGAGCAGTTCCAAGGATGGCGTTCCAAGCCCCATGCCGACTGCAATGGCGGTGGTATTGTCCGGAAATCTGTTGGATGACATCAGATGGAATGGTATGTTGTCAGGCAGCATTCCATTCTGACATACCAGAGTAACCAATCCTGCTCCGAATGCGAAGGCTGCAGTTCCGGCTATTACGGCTGCTCCTGTTTTTTCACCAATGGCTATTGCCGCATGACCGTAAGTTCCTTTGTTTGTGTTCTGTGATTCTCGTACCGGCAGCTTCAGATCAGATTTTTCCAGCATGAATGCATCCGGCTGCATATCATCCTCAAACAGTTGTCTGGATATGCCCAGATCTGCTGTTTTTATCTTTCCTGTGAAATCTTTTCCTCTGTCACCGAACAGCTGCATCTTCAGTGCTCCCATAGTCACAGTGCAGTCTGCCATGAATGCTGTGGAATCAATTTCTCCATTTCTGTCGATACCGCTTGGGATGTCACATGCTATGCGTATTGAATCAGAACTGTTGGCTTTTTCTATCAGTGTGCCGGCAGCCGTGGACAGAGGTTTATGAAATCCGCTGCCATACAGACAGTCAACTATTATATCTGCATCCTCAAATCTGTCCGTGAATATGACACCTGCTGCCAGTGCCCTTTTCTGCTGAAGAATACACTGTGGGGACAGAGGTGTTTCTGCGGTCAGAACTTTTGAATCCACTGTTCCAGCCAGTCTCCTGGCCAGAGCCATGCCATCTCCTCCATTGTTCCCGCATCCTGTTATGATCAGCACCTGTAGCCTGCCGCTGTTCCTTATGTCTTTCAGCTGATGCCGCACCTCTTTTTCCAGTGCCAGGGCTGCATTTTCCATGAGTATGTCTTCTGTAAGTGAATATTTTATGAGGGCATTCTTATCCAGAATCCTTGTATCTCCGTAAATATTGCGCATAATGGGCTCCTGAGAAAAATTTATATCATTAAATCAATATTGTGCAAAGTTTCTTTTTATTGTATCATATGACCCAAATAAAATCTTATGAAATACAATGACCACATTGTTATATTTCGGGGAGGTACTTTTGAGCGGTAAACCTTTAATAAACATACAGCGCTGTAAAGGTTGCGGCCTTTGTGTTGGAGCATGTCCTAAAAAGATTCTTGAGATGTCTCAGGATACTAATAAGCAGGGTGTGCACTATCCTGTATGCAAAGATGAATCATCATGTATAGCCTGCACATTCTGTGCTACTATGTGTCCTGATATTGCTATTGAAATTATTAAATATTAAAAAGAGTGTTTTGTATGAGCGAAAAAATTCTTATGAAAGGTAACGAGGCTATAGGAGAGGCTGCTATTCTGGCAGGATGCCGTCATTATTTTGCTTATCCTATTACTCCTCAGAATGAAATCCCAGCTTATATGGCGAAGAGATTGCCTCAGGTCGGAGGAACATTCCTTCAGGCAGAGAGCGAGCTTGCCGCTGTAAGTATGGTTATGGGTGCATCCGCAGGCGGAGCACGTGTTATGACTTCCTCTTCTTCTCCTGGAATCTCACTTAAGCAGGAGGGTATCTCCTATATGTCAGGTGCTCAGCTTCCGGCTGTCATCGTGAACATGATGAGAGGTGGTCCTGGACTCGGTAATATCGCAGGTGCCCAGGGTGATTACTTCCAGGCGACCCGCGGCGGTGGAAACGGAGACTATCATGTTCTGGTAATTGCTCCGGGAAATGTTCAGGAACTGGCAGATTATACAGTCAAGGCTTTCGAGCTGGCTGACAAGTATAGAATCGTATGTATGATCCTTGGAGACGGATATCTGGGACAGATGTCTGAACCGCTGATTCTTCCGGAGGCAGTAAAAGAGCTTCCTGCAAAGGACTGGGCTCTTACAGGTGCAAAAGGAAGAGATCCGCACATCATCGCATCTCTGAGACTTGCAGATGGTGCTCTTGTAGGTCATGTTTACGATCTTTACAAAAACTATGCCGAGATCGAGAAGAACGAGGTCATCTATGATACTCAGAATCTCGAGGACGCAGATTATATGCTGGTTGCTTATGGAACAAGCTCAAGAGTCTGCAAAAAGGCGATCAGAGTGCTCAGAGCAGAGGGAATCAAAGTAGGTCTGTTCAGACCTGTTACCCTGTGGCCATTCCCTAAGAAGGAGATCGCAGAGGCTGCAAAGAAAGTTAAGAAGATTCTCACAGTAGAGATGAGCATGGGCCAGATGGTTCAGGATGTTCAGATCAATGCCGGAAAATACTGCGACGTAGACTTCTACGGCGAACCTGGCGGAATGCTTCCTGTAGTTGAAAAAATTGTTCAGAGGGTAAAAAGCTATGTCTGAAGAAAAAATCTATTCATTTCCAAAATCCATCAGAGAGGTAACTACTCACTACTGTGCAGGCTGCGGTCACGGAATCGTTCACAAACTTATTGCACAGATCATGGACGAACTGGGAATCCAGGAAAAAACACTTATGATTGCTCCTGTAGGATGCTCCGTTCTTGCATACAATTATATCAAGGCTGACGGACTTGAGGCTGCTCATGGAAGAGCTCCTGCCGTTTCAACAGGTCTTAAAAGAGTTCAGAAAGATAAAGTCGTTATCTGCTATCAGGGTGACGGTGACCTCCTTGCGATCGGAACTGCTGAGTCAGTGCATGCTGCCAACAGGGGTGAGCATATCACTGTAATTTTCATCAACAATGCAATTTATGGTATGACAGGCGGTCAGATGGCTCCTACAACAATGGAAGGTCAGGTCACAAAGACAACACCTTACGGAAGAGATCCTAAACAGGTCGGCTGGCCTATCAGAGCATGTGAGCTGCTGAACACACTGGAGGCTCCTTATTATATCGAGCGCTGTGCTGTTTATGATGTAAAGCACATCAATCAGACAAAGAAAGCCATCAAGAAGGCTATCCAGAACCAGATTGACGGCAAGGGATATTCATTCGTTGAGATCCTCTCAATGTGTCCTACAAACTGGGGTGTTGAGCCACAGAAGGCAGCTGACTGGGTAAGAGATGTAATGGAACCTTATTATCCTATTAAATGCTTCAGAGACGGAGGAGAGAAAACAAAATGACAAAAGAGATTATTTTTGCCGGATTCGGTGGTCAGGGCGTTATTCTCGCCGGAAAGATTCTTTGCATCGCAGCAATGAATGAGGATAAATTTGTCTCACATATTCCTTCCTATGGTGCTGAGATGAGAGGTGGTACAGCAAACTGCAGTGTCGTAATAGCTGACGAGGAGATCGCTTCTCCTGTTGTAGAGCATCCTGATATCTGTATCGTTCTCAACAAGCCTTCAATGGACAAGTTTGAGCCAAGGATGAAAGAGGGCGGAATCCTTATTTATAATACATCATTGATTGAAAATAAGCCAAAAAGAACCGATATTAAAGTGTACGGCGTTGACTGCAACAAGATTGCTGCTGAGAATGGAAGCGAGAGAGCTGCCAACATGGTTGCCCTCGGTGCACTTGTAAAGATCGTTCCATGGCTTTCAAAGGTCGATTCCTTTGCTTATGCACTGGATCATGCCATTTCTGCAAGAAACAAGAAGTTCAATGAAGTCAATCTCGCAATTATTAAAGCAGGAAACAGCCTACCGATTGCATAGGTTTTTTGTAACTGATCTTGTTTGAGATTGCAAAAAGCCGGGGACTGACCTCGGCTTTTTTTATCCTGATACTTTTATATTTACGAGGTGCTAAATGGATGGAATAAATAAAATAGGACATAAAGTCAGATTCATAAGGGAAACAAGAAATCTCTCTGTGGAAGATGTGTCTGAACGGGCAAATCTGGCAGTTCAGACTATCACTGATATTGAGGATGGAAATCTTATTCCGGGGCTTACTCCTCTTATCAAGATCGCCAGAGTGCTGGGTGTCAGACTTGGAACATTCCTTGATGATGAGGAGAATATCGGACCTTCTGTGACCCGTCATGGACAGAAGACTGAGGTGACACGGTTCTCTGACCGCAGCAATGCCAAGGCTTCTGATCTTGATTTCTATTCATTGGCACAGAATAAGGCCGGCCGTCATATGGATCCGTTCATCATTGATGTTTTTCCAGATTCCGGCAAAGATGTTCATCTCTCTACCCATGAGGGCGAGGAATTCATCTATGTCATGAAAGGTCATATTGAGGTGATCTATGGCAAGGATAAATATGAGCTTGGTGAGGGAGACAGCATTTATTACGATTCTATTGTAGCCCATCATCTCCATTCAGTTGGGGCTGAGAGTGCTAAGATCCTTGCTGTGGTCTACACACCTTTTTAAGGAGACATGAATGTTTGAACTGACACTTGGCGACATGCTTCGGAAAAGAACCAGGGAAAATCCGGATAAAGAGTTTATGGTTTATCCTGACCGTGACCTCCGTTTCACTTATGCACAGTTTGACCGGAGGGTCGATTGTCTGGCCAAGGGACTTCTTGCTATCGGAATAAAGAAAGGTGACCATGTGGGAATGTGGGCTACCAATGTTCCTGACTGGCTGACTTTCCTTTTTGCGACCGCAAGAATAGGTGCCGTATTTGTTACTGTCAACACAAATTATAAGCTGCATGAGCTGGAATATCTGATGCAGCAGTCTGATATCACCACGCTGTGTCTTTCCAATGGGTACCGTGACAATGATTATGTGGCCATGACTAAGACTCTGGTGCCTGAGATGGATTATTATGAGCGCGGATATCTTAGATCCGAAAAATTTCCGTTTCTGAAGAATATCATTTATATAGGGCAGGAGAAGCATCGCGGTATGTTCTCCACCCATGAGATCATGCTGCTTGGACAGCATGTTGATGACCAGGAGCTTTATGATGCTGAGAAAGCTGTGGATATCCATGATGTGGTGAATATGCAGTACACTTCCGGAACCACAGGATTCCCGAAGGGCGTAATGCTGACTCATTATAATATTCTGAACAATGGATATTATATCGGTGAAAGTATGAAATATACCGATAAGGAACGTGTGTGCCTGCCTGTTCCGCTGTTCCACTGTTTCGGAATCGTTCTTGGTGTCATGGCTGTTTTTTCTCATGGTGCCACCCATGTTATGCTGGAACAGTTTGATCCTCTTATGGCTCTCAAGGCTATAGACCGGGAGAAATGCACTGCCATTTATGGCGTTCCTACCATGTTCATCGCAGAACTCAACCATCCTGATTTCAAGAAATATGATATGTCGTCGCTGCGTACCGGGATCATGGCCGGTTCCCAGTGTCCTGTGGAGCTGATGAAGCGTGTCGTGGAAGATATGAATATGCGTGATATCACCAGTGTGTACGGTCTGACAGAGGCATCACCTGGAATGACTCAGAGTACAACTGATGATCCGCTGGAACTGCGTGTCAGCACAGTAGGCAAGGAGCTTCCGTTCATTGATGTAAAGGTGCTGGATCCTGATACCCTGGAAGAATGTCCTCCTGATACAGTGGGTGAGCTCTGCTGCAAGGGATATAATATCATGAAGGGATATTATAAGATGCCTGCGGAAACTGCTAAGATCATAGATAAGAATGGATATCTCCATTCAGGTGATCTGGGTGTAAAGACTAAAGACGGATATTTCAAGGTCACAGGACGTATCAAGGATATGATCATCCGTGCTGGAGAGAATATCTATCCTATGGAGATCGAGGAGTTCCTCCGCCAGATGCCTGAGATAAAGGATGTCCAGGTGGCAGGAATAGCCAGCTCCAAATTCGGTGAGATTGTAGGTGCTTTCATAATACTTCATCCTGGTAAGATTCTTACCGAGGAGGATGTGCGTAATTTCTGCATCGGAAAGATTTCAAGATATAAGGTTCCTAAATATGTTTTCTTCCTGGAGGATGAGTTCCCTATGACCGGAAGCGGAAAAATCCAGAAATTCAAGCTTACTCAGCTTGGTGCTGAACTTTTAAAAGAAAGAGGTATTGAACCGTGAATGATGATATGAAAATGGTTGCCGAAAGACTTAAGGGACTCCGTGAGATCATGGATGTTTCTGTTGAGGAGGCTGCCGAGGTATGCCGTCTGAAACCTGAGGAATATCAGAAACTGGAGACAGGTCAGGTTGATATCCCTGTGGGAGTGCTTCAGAGTATGGCTAAAAAATATAATTTTGAACTGACCACTCTGATTTCCGGAGATGAGCCGCGTATGCGTCATTATTTTGTCACCAGAAAAGACCAGGGGCTTTCGATAGAGCGCAGAAAAGACTATACCTATCAGTCACTGGCCTATGGCTTTGCTGACAGAAAGGCTGATCCGTTTATGGTCGTTGCTCCTAAAGATGACGGAAGTCCTATGCATTTCAACTCACATCCCGGACAGGAATTCAATTATATCATCGAGGGAAGTCTGAAACTGGTCATCGACAGGAAAGAGGTCATTCTCAATCCGGGTGATTCCATTTATTTTGATTCTCTCAAACCGCATGGAATGAGAGCTTTGAATGGGCAGCCTGCAAAATTTCTTGCAATAATTTTCTGAGGAGTTCTGAATGCTTGTTGAGAAATTTATAAACAGGACAAAGTTTTCCTCCTATGAAGATTTCTATGAGAATTTCAGACTCAATATTCCTGAGAATTTTAACTTTGCCTATGATATTGTGGATGTGCTGGCTTCTGAGACTCCTGATGCCAAGGCTTTGGTATGGGTGAATGACCGCGGCGATTACAGAGAGTTCACATTTGCCCAGATGAAGGAATACAGTGACCGTACTGCGTCTTTCTTCAAGTCTTTGGGAATCGGTAAGGGCGATATGGTCATGCTGATTCTCCAGCGCCGCTATGAGTGGTGGTTCTCCATGCTGGCACTTCATAAACTGGGTGCTGTATGCATCCCTGCGACACATATGCTGACCAGAGAGGATATAATCTTCAGAAACAATGCGGCGGATATCAAAATGATCGTGGCTGCAGATGAGGAAGTGATAGTGCAGAATATCGAGAGTTCACGCTCCGAATCACCATCTCTTCGTCATCTGGTTCTGGTTGGCGGTGAGCGTTCTGGCTGGGAGAGTTTTGACAGAGGTATTGTCAATGCCGCACCTTTCAGGGGAGCGGAGGAACGCTGCACAAAAAATGATGATATTTCTCTGATTTACTTCACATCCGGTACTACCAGCCATCCTAAGATGGTGGCTCATGATTTTCTGTATCCGCTGGGACATATCGTCACTGCATTCTTCTGGCAGCAGGTGGAGAAAGGCGGACTGCACCTGACTGTGGCAGATACTGGCTGGGGAAAGGCTGTCTGGGGCAAACTTTACGGACAGTGGATCTCTGAAAGCACTATTTTTGTGTATGATTATCACTCAAAATTCAAGGCCATTGATCTGGTGAAGCTGATAGATAAATATAAGATCACAACTTTCTGTGCTCCTCCTACCATTTACCGTTATCTGATACAGGAGGATCTGAGCAGCTATGATTTCTCATCTCTGAAACATTGTTCCACGGCCGGTGAACCTCTGTCTGAAGAGGTGTTCAACAAGTGGTTCAAGCTTACAGGACGTGCTATCAGAGAGGGATTCGGTCAGACTGAGACAACACTCTCACTTCTGAATTTTTCCACTGAGCATATAAAGCCAGGCTCTGTGGGTAAACCGGCTCCATACTACAGGACTGTTATTCTTGATCATGATAATCATGAGTGCGAGGACGGAGAAATAGGTGAGATAGCATTTCCTATTGCTGATGGTCATTTCCCAGGACTTTTCAAAGAATATTACAGAGATCCTGAGAAAACAGCCTCAGTGATGCGTGACGGTTATTATTTTACCGGAGATACAGCGTGGAAAGATGAGGACGGTTATATCTGGTTTACCGGGCGTAATGATGATGTCATCAAATGCTCTGGTTACAGGATCGGAACATTCGAGGTGGAGAGTGTGCTGATGCAGCATCCTGCTGTGGTTGAGTGTGCCGTTACCGGTGCTCCTGACCCGGTGCGGGGGCAGGTTGTGAAAGCCACCATAGTTCTGGCAGCCGCTTATCGGCCGGGATCACCTGAGCTGGTAAAGGATATCCAGAATTTTGTCAAGAAGACTACTGCCCCATATAAATATCCGCGTATTGTTGAGTTCGTGGATGAATTGCCTAAGACTATCAGCGGCAAGATAAAGCGGAATGATATCCGCGCCGGCAAGATAAAATAGGAGGAGATTATGAATACAGATATTGAAGCTGTTGCTGCTCGTATGAGAGAACTGCGTGATGCTCTGGATATTTCAGTGGAAGAAGCTGCTGAAGTCTGCGGTGTGTCAGTGGAACGTTATAAAGAGCTGGAATCAGGCAAGACAGATATTCCTATCAGTGTAATGTTCTGCATGGGAAAAAAATATAATATGGATCTTAATACTTTCCTTTCCGGCGAGGATTCTCATAAAGTGTCATATTTTGTCACTCCGAAAGGTAAGGGAATAGTCGTTGACAGGCTCTCTGATTATCATTTTGAGTCTCTGGCTTATGGTTTTGCCAACAGACTTGCGGATCCGTTCCTGGTCACCATAAATCCGGGTCAGATCCCTGAGATCCATCCTACGACCCATCCGGGACAGGAGTTCAATTATGTGGTTGAAGGTTCTGTCAGAGTGAAGATAGGTAGCAGTGAGGTCGTGCTTCATGAGGGAGACTCTATTTATTTTGATTCCTCACAGCCTCATGGTCAGAATACTGCAGATGATAAAAGGTGCAGGTTCTTAACATTTATTTTATTGTAATATAAGGAAATAGTAATGGAAGAAATATTCCTGCCCAGGACAGATTTTTCCTCATACAAAGATTTTGTGGAAAATTATAAGATAAATATTCCTGAAAATTTTAATTTTGCTTACGATGTTATGGATGTGCTGGCTGCAAAAAATCCGGATGGCAGGGCACTGGTATGGACCAATGACCAGAATGAATCTCTTACTGTCAGCTTTGGAGAGATGAAGATAATGTCTGACAGAGCGGCCTCCTTTTTTCTTCAGTGCGGGATCAGAAGGGGAGATATGGTCATGCTTATCCTTCAGAGGAGATATGAGTTCTGGGTTTCAATGATGGCGCTCCATAAGATAGGTGCTGTCGCCATTCCTGCCACTCATATGCTGACAGTGGAGGATCTGGTCTTCAGAAATAATTTTGCAAAGATCAAGATGATAGTGGCAGTAAATGCCCCTGGAATCATAAAGAATATAACTGACTCGATCAAAGACTCGCCATCTGTAAAGGTGCTTGCTGCTGTCAATGAGTTTGGTGTTGAGAAATATATGGATGACCTTCCTGCCGGATGGCTGGATTTTACCAGGGGATGCCATGAGGCTCCTCAGTTTCCTGTGCTTCCAAGGGAGCAGGTCTCTTCAAACAATGACGATATGCTGGGATATTTCACTTCCGGCACCACCAGCCATCCGAAACTGGCAGTGCATAACTTTCTGTACCCGCTGGGACATATAGTTACTGCCAAGTACTGGCAGCATGTGCAGAAGGGTGGACTTCATCTGACTGTGGCAGATACCGGCTGGGCCAAAACTTCCTGGGGCCGGCTGTACGGACAGTGGATATGCGAGACAGCTCTTTTTGTATATGACTATCACTCCAGATTCAAGCCTGTGGATCTGCTGGCTCAGGTGCAGAAGCATAAGGTGACCACATTCTGTGCTCCTCCTACTATCTACAGATTCCTGATCCAGGAGGATCTGGCAGGGTATGATCTTTCTTCCCTGACACATTGCTCCACAGCCGGAGAACCTCTTGCCGAGGAAGTTTTCAACAAGTGGAAGGAACTTACAGGATTTGAGATCACAGAAGGGTTCGGACAGACTGAGAGCACAGTATTCCTTTTCAACTTTGAGGGACAGAGCATAAAGCCTGGTTCAGCAGGAAAACCTGCTCCATATTATAATGTGCGTCTTCTGGATGATGATCTGAATGAAGTTGATACAGCTGTGGTAGGTCAGATATGCTTCAAGCTGGACAAGGAACTTTTCCCTGAGACTGACGGAAGATTCCCCGGGCTTGTGTGCGAATATTACGGCTCACCTGAGAAGACCGCCGAGGCTTTCCATGACGGATATTACTGGACTGGAGATACAGCATGGAAAGACGGTGACGGCTATTTCTGGTTCATGGGACGCAGTGATGATGTCATCAAGTGCTCAGGCTACAGGATCGGTACCTTCGAGGTGGAGAGCGTTCTTCAGGGACATCCTGCCGTCCTTGAATGTGCTGTCACCGGAGCTCCGGATCCTATCCGCGGACAAGTCGTGAAAGCCACCATTGTGCTGACGAAAAATTACCGCCCTGGAACTCCGGAGCTGGTGAAGGATATCCAGAACTATGTGAAGCGGACTACTGCTCCATATAAATACCCGCGTATCGTGGAGTTCGTGGATGAACTGCCTAAGACAGCCAGCGGCAAGATCCGCAGAAATATAATAAAGGCAAAGGATAAGGAGAATCTTAAATGAAAAGAATGATTTTTTCAGCTGTGATTTTTGCCGGCATGATGATCGCATCGCCTGTGTGGTCAGATGTCCCTAAGAATCTGGTGGTATATGACAAGGTGCTTTATGAGTACAACGACCAGGGACAGATGGTCAAGAAGACAGTGCTTTATGAGGAGGAGTATAAGCTTTCCAAATATTCTACCTATGAATATGATAATTCAGGTCGTCTTTTCAAGGAGAACAAATATAAGGATGATAAGCTGGATGATTATATTTTTTATGAATATGACGGTCAGAACCGCCTTGTGAAAGAGACAGAATACGGAGCCAAAGGAAAGATAAAGAATTTCAAGGAATATGAGTATCTGCCTGATGGTACAGTCATCAAAAAATTCATAAAAGAAGACGGAAGCCACTGCTACAGATACTCCATTAAGCGCTATGATGCTGCCGGAAACATTCTGGAGGACTCAGACTACAGAGAATAATTCTTCAGGCCTTTGATTTCCTGTTCATCAGCAGGATGACAAGTACTCCGGTCAGGATCATCAGTGTGCACAGCAGCTGTCCCATGGAGAAATCCAGCAGGGAATTAAGCAGATAGATGGGATTGTCCTGACCGGAAAGCTTCAGTATGAAGCCCAGATCTGCATCTGGTTCCCTGAAATATTCTATGAAAAAGCGTATTATTCCGTATCCTGCCAGATAGATTCCTGTTCTGGTGCCCGGTCTCAGATCATGCACTTTCTTGAAAATGATCCACATTATGATTCCCAGCACTATTCCCTCAAAAAATGCCTCGAAAAGCTGGCTTGGATAGCGGGGAAGATTTGCCATTCCTGAAGTGGACACCGGTATATCCAGTCTGCTTACGATATCACTGACCCACTGCTCTTTTATGGAGAATCGCTCTGCGTATGGAAAGATCATTCCTATGCCTGAATCTGTGACTCTGCCGTAAAGTTCTCCGTTTATGAAATTTCCAAGCCTGCCGAAGAAATATCCGAAAGGAATGGCTGTCACGATCAGATCTGTATTCTGCCAGAAACTT